>JBEEFR010000172.1:0-7932 GCA_041166285.1 Actinomycetota bacterium
GTCGCTCACGGCCGGCGAGGCCAGTGCGCTGCACCGGTCCGTGCGCCGCATCCTGCGCGCCGCCATCGACGCCCGCGGATCGACCTTCGGCGACGGCGCCTACGTCGACACGAACGGGGTGGCCGGCGCCTACGCCGCCCGCCACCAGGTCTACGGCCGGGCCGGCGTCCCATGCCCCGCGTGCGCTACGACGATCCTGAGGATCGTCGTAGCCGCCCGCGGCACCCACTTCTGCCCCTCCTGCCAGGCCTAAGGGCGAGTAGGGGGCTTTTCCGCCCTAGCCGCTTGGGCTCTACAGCCCCCCGTAGCGGTCGCTCGGGATGCGCGGGAGGGGTCGCCGCGGTCAGTACATTCGACCGCGGTGTTCTTGAAGTCGCTGACCCTCAAGGGGTTCAAGTCGTTTGCCGACACGACCACCCTGGTCTTCGAGCCGGGGATCACGGTCGTCGTCGGGCCGAACGGATCCGGTAAGTCCAATGTCGTCGACGCCGTGGCCTGGGTGCTCGGCGCTCAAGGCCCTCGCACGGTGCGGTCCACGAAGATGGAAGACGTCATCTTCGCTGGGTCGGCCAAGCGCCCGGCCCTCGGCCGCGCCGAGGTGAGCCTCACGATCGACAACTCCGCCGGGATCCTGCCGATCGATTTCGCCGAGGTCACGATCTCGCGCACGCTGTTCCGGGCGTCGGGCGAGAGCGAATACGCCATCAACGACGTGCCGTGCCGGCTGCTCGACATTCAGGAGTTGTTGTCGGACTCCGGCGTCGGTCGCCAGCAGCACGTGATCGTGAGCCAGGGCCAGCTCGACGCCGTCCTCAACGCCCGCGCCGAGGACCGCCGGGCGATCATCGAAGAGGCCGCGGGAGTGCTCAAGTTCCGGCGTCGGCGCGAGAAGGCGCAGCGCAGGCTCGAGGCCACCGAAGGCAACCTCGTGCGGCTCAACGACCTGTTACGTGAAGTGCGTCGTCAGCTCAAGCCGCTCGAACGCCAAGCTGACGCGGCGCGCCGCCACGGTGCCGTTGCCGAAGAGCTGGAAGCGCTCAAGATCTTCCTCGCCGGCCGCGAGGTCGCGACGTTGACGTCGCGCTTGAAGGCTGCCGACGACACGCGGTCGAGCCAGGCACAACAGGACCGCGATCTGCGCGACGAGCTGTTCCGGCTCGACGCGTTGGTGACCGCATCCGAAACCGAACTCGACGCCGCCCGTGGCGACGAGCTCGCGGACCTGGCGGTGCGCGTCGAGTCCGCGCTGTCGCGTGCCAACGCGCTGCGCACTACCGCGACCGAACGCGGCCGCACGGCTGCGGCCGAACTTGCCGCCGCCATCGACCAGACCGTCGTCGCGACTCTCGAAGCCGACAGTGCGCGCATTGCGTCGGAGCTCGCGGAGGTCGACGACGCCATCGCGGCGTTGCCGGCGTCGACGGGTAACGACGCGGCGCCGACGGCCGACGAACTCGATGCGCCGCGCCGCGTCGCCGAGATGCGGGGCGAAGCGACCGCGCTGGCGTCTGCGCTCGAAGCTGCCACCACCAAGGTGGCCTCAGCAGTGAGCAAACTCGAAGCGGCGACGAGCGCGCACGCGCAACTCAACGACCGGCTCACAACGGCCACCGAACGCGCCACAGCCGCGGCAGCGGCCGTCGCCGACGCCGAGATCGCCGTCGGACAGGCGCAGGTCGCCAACGACACCGCAACCGGAGCGCGCGAGTCGGCGCTGGCGGAGCACCGCAGTGCGCAGGAGCGCAAAGCGCGCGCCGACGGCCGCCGCGACGCGTTGGCCGCGGCACTCGACACGGCGCGTGCGCGCGCCGGCGCGGCGCGCCTCGAAGGTCTCGACGGCGTGCTGGGCACGCTGCTCGACCTCGTCGACGTCGAGGAGGGCTGGCAAGCGGCGTTCGAGGCAGCGATTGGCGAGGCCATGACCGCCGTTGTCGTCGACAGCGAGACGGCGGGCCGCGCTGCGCTGATGCAACTGGCGCAGGCGACCGACGACGCAGCGCTCGGTGGCGCAGTGCTCGCACTTTCGGCGACGAGCGTTCCCGGCAGCCTCGGTCTGGCGGCGAGCGCCATCGGCGCCGAACCGGTGCGGGCCCACGTGCGTTCCCGCCACGAAGAAGTCGAACGACTGCTCGACGTGCTCCTCGCCACCGCAGTCGCGGTCGAGGGCGACTGGACTGCCGCGCTCGACCTCGTCCTCGCACACCCCGGCGTAATCGCCGTGACGCGCCACGGCGACCGTTTCTCGTCGGCCGGCTGGCGCGTCGGGGCCGGCGGTGTCGGTGCGACGGGCGCCGCCTTGGAGGCGGCAGCGATCGAAGCCGATGCGGCGACGTTGGCGGAGCACGCCGCGGGCGAAGCGTTCGCGACGGCCGACGCGGCGTTCGCCGCCGCCACCCGCCAACTCGAGCTGGCTCGTCGCGCCTTTGCCGACGCCACGCGCGAGGTGGGCGACGCCGAGCGCGGCCGCGACGCGCTGCGCGCCCAGGTCGCGGCGCGCGAGGCGGAGCTGACGGCAGCAACGGCGGCGCACGCCGAAGCCACGGCATCCACCACGCGTGACGCCGAGCGTCTGGCCGAACTGCGCGCCGCACTGGCACCGCTCGAAGACACGGCGCGCCGCGTCGAGGAGTCTCAGCGGCTGTTCAGCGAGTTCGAAGTCGAGCGCAGCACTCTCGCGTCGCGGCGCAAGGCGCTCGTCGCGCGACAGTTCGACGTCGAGACGCGCCTCGCCCGGCTGGCCGGTGACCGCGAGGCGGTCGCCAGTCGCCGCGAAGCGATCGAGGCGCGCATCGCCGGATGTGAGCGCATCGCCGCGCGGATGGCGGACCGCAGCGCGTGGCTCGCCGCCTTCCGTGACCGGCTGCGCGCCGAGCGCGATCGACACGCCGCCGGTCGGCGCGAAACGATCGAACGTCTCGAGTCGCTGCGCCGCGCCCGCACCGACGCCGAGCGCCGCCTCAACGAAACGCGCGAGCGCGGCCAGCGCGCCGAACTCGAGGCCGCCGAAGTACGCGTCCGCCTCGACGCGCTCGTCGAGACCATCCGCCGCGATCACAACTTGGAGCCCGAGCAGGTCGTAGGCGCGCCGGTGCCGGATCTCCCCGCGGGCATCAATCCCGCGGCCCGCGCCCGCGAACTCGAGCGCGAACTCAAGTTGATGGGGCCGATCAACCCGCTGGCACTCGAAGAACACGCCGCGCTCGCTGAACGCCATCAGTTCCTCGAGTCGCAGCTCGACGACGTGAAGAACTCGCGGCGCGAACTCGCCAAGGTCATCAAGGCGATCGACGCCGAGATCATCGACTTGTTCGCGGCCGCGTTCGTGGATGTCGCCGACAACTTCGAGAAGTTGTTCAGCACGCTGTTCCCGGGAGGTACGGGTCGCCTGCGCCTGACCGATCCCGATCACCCGCTCGAGACCGGTATCGAAGTCGAGGCGCGCCCGTCGGGCAAGAACGTGCGGCGCCTCTCGCTGCTCTCGGGTGGCGAGCGATCGCTGACCGCGCTGGCGTTCCTCTTCGCGGTATTCCGCAGCCGGCCGTCGCCCTTCTATCTGATGGACGAGGTTGAGGCCGCCCTCGACGACGTGAACCTGCACCGCTTCCTCGATCTCATTCACGAGTTCCGTCAAGAGGCGCAGCTCGTGATCGTGAGCCACCAGAAGCGCACGATGGAAGCGGCTGACTGTCTCTACGGCGTGACGATGGTGCCGGGCGGTTCGTCGAAGGTCGTCTCCGAACGACTCGAGACGATGAAGGTCGAGACCCCGGAGTCCGCCGTCCTGTAACCGGACCCGTAGGCTGGACCGGCCATGCAAGCCGTTCTCGTCGTCCTCATCATCGCCACCGTTGTGCTGCTCGTCGCGTCGGTGGCGCGGCTCTCCATCGCACGGCGCGGTGAGCGCAAGCCCGAAGTCGGTCCGGCCGCTGCGCAGGTGAAGCTGGCACCGCCGCCTGCCGCCATCACACCCGACGTCGAGCAGGCGTCGACGGTAGAGACGCCGATCGAGCCTGAGGTCATCGACGAGGTCGTCGCCGAAGCCGAAGCGGTCGTCGCCGAGGCCGAACGTGAAGCCGAGCTCGAAGCTGAGGTCGAAGAGCCGATCGTCAAGCCGCGGCTGCGTGATCGGCTCGGACGTGCGCGTGCGGCGATGTCGGGTCTCGTCGGCGGCATCAAATCGCGTTCGATCGACAACGACACGTGGGACGAGCTCGAAGAGGCGCTCATTCGCTCGGACCTCGGTGTGCAGACGACGATGGCGATCCTCGACGATCTGCGCGCGCAGGCGAAGGCCGAGAAGATCAAGACGGCGGACGACCTGCTCGGCGCGTTGAAAGACGATCTGAAGACGCGCCTCGAAGCCGATCGGACGCTGCGCAAAGCCGACGTCGGGCCGAGCGTGTGGCTGATGGTTGGCGTGAACGGCGTCGGCAAGACGACGACCATCGGCAAGCTCGCCCGTCGCGAGGTGAGCGAGGGCAACAAGGTCATGCTGGCGGCCGGCGACACGTTCCGCGCCGCCGCCGGCGATCAGCTCGCCATGTGGGCCGAGCGCACGGGCGCCGACATCATCCGCGGCGCCGAAGGCGCCGATCCCGGCTCGGTCGTGTTCGACGCGATCCAGGCGGGCGCAGCGCGCGGCGCGCACCTCGTGCTCGCCGACACCGCCGGCCGGCTCCACAACAAGGTCAACTTGATGGAGGAGTTGAAGAAGGTGCACCGCATCGCCGAGAAGGGCCCGGCGACGCTCACCGAGACGCTGCTCGTCATCGACGCCACCACCGGGAACAACGGCCTCGCCCAGGCGAAGGAATTCGCGGAGGCCGCGGGCGTGACCGGCGTCGTGCTCACGAAGCTCGACGGTACGGCGAAGGGCGGCATCGCCCTCGCCATCCAGAACGAGCTCGGCATTCCGATCAAGCTCGTCGGCGTCGGCGAAGGCGCGGACGACCTCATCGACTTCGACCCCGAAGAATTCGTCGACGCTCTCTTTTCCGACGAGTAACGGGAACCGAAAGCGCACGGCGGGCGTCCAAATCACATGCGCCGCCTCGTAATCGTCCCGCTCGTCGCAGTCCTCGTACTCGGCGCGTGCGGGACAGGCGAGCTACCGCAGCTCCCGCTGAGTGCGACCGGCGCAGCCAAACACGAGGACGCGATGGCGGGCGGCTTTATGCCCTACCGCAACGTCCGCTACGAGTTGGCGGACGGCGTCACCACGACGGTCGATCACGCCGACGCCTACCGCTATCCGACGGCGACGATCGACGACGCCCGCCGCGTCGCCAAGGCGTTCGGCGTCGAGGGTGAAGTGCACGACGAAAGTGCGGGCGGATGGAGCATCGGCCCGTCCGGGCAACCCGACACCATCGCGACCCGCACCCAGATGTTCGTCGGTCGCAACGGGACGTTCAGTGTCAACGCGAACGGCGTCGTGTCCTCCGGCTCGGCCTGCGCGCAGGTGAGCAGCCCCGATCAGCCGCCGCAGCCGTGTCCGACGACGACCACCACCGAGAATCCGAACCTGCCCACGAGCGAGCGAGCGCAAAACATCGCTCGCACTGCGCTGACGGCTGCGGGAGTCGATCTCAAAAACACGACCGTCAAGATCGAACGGTTCGAACAGGTCGTGGTGGCCACGTTCCAGCCGACCTTCGGCGGCAAGGAGCCGGCTGACGCGAACGTCTACACCGTGTCGTTGGGTGCCGGCGACGAGATCGTGGGCGCGTACGGCATCGTCGGCACGGCGGACTCCGTCGGTAGCTATGAGCTCGCGTCCCTGCGGCGCGCCGTCGACCGCCTCAACGCGAACTTCGGCCGCGGCGGCGGTCCCGAACCGGCGATCGCGGCCGTCGACCAGGCGACCGTCGTGAAGCTCACCGCAGTTTCCGTCGGACTGATGGGTGGCGGCGATGCGCAGCAACTGTGGGAACTGCCCGCGTACGTGTTCACGACCGAGGACGGCAACACGGTCACCGCTCCGGCTGCGGCCGACAAATACTTCCCGACGACAACGACGATCGTGTCTTCGCCGTCAACCGGCGGCGGTGAGACCAAACCGCCAGCGAGTGACGAAGTGCCGCCGTCGCCCCCGTCGAACCGGTGAGTTCGCTGCACCGTGTGCGTAGTTAGCAGGGCTGTGCCCGACTAAGTACGCACACACACACACACCCGAGGTAGGGGACGCGGCGGCGACCTCGTACACTCGTCCCGCTGTGTTTGAGGGACTGAGTGACCGCTTCGACAACATCTTCACGAAGATGCGCGGACGCGGCCGCCTGTCGGAGGCCGATGTCGACGAGGTGTGCCGCGAGATCCGCGTGGCGCTGCTCGAAGCGGACGTCAACTTCACGGTCGCGCGCGACTTCATCGCCAAGGTCAAGGACGCGACGATCGGCCTGGACCTCAGCCAAAGCCTCAACCCGGCCCAGCAGGTCATCAAGGTCGTCCACGAACAACTGATCGAGACGCTCGGCGGCGAGACGCTCAAGATCACCTACGCGTCGCGGCCGCCGACCGTCGTCCTGCTGGCCGGCCTCCAAGGTGGCGGTAAGACGACAACCGCGGCGAAGCTGGCGCGCTGGTTCAAGGCGCAGGGACGCAATCCGCTGCTCGTCGGCGCCGACCTGCAGCGCCCGGCCGCCGTCGAGCAGTTGCGCGTCCTCGCCGGCCAGATCGGCGTGACGATGTACAGCGAGCCGACGGATCCCGTCGCTGTCGCCCGCAACGGGCTCGCCGAGGCGCAGCGTCTCGGTCGCGACGTGCTGATCGTCGACACCGCCGGCCGCCTCGCCATCGACCAGGAGTTGATGGAGGAAGTCCGCCAGATCTCCGCGGCGGTCGAACCGAACTACACGTTCCTCGTCATCGACGCCATGACCGGTCAGTCGGCCGTCGAAACCGCCGACGCGTTCCACCAGACCCTCGAGCTCGACGGCGTCATCCTCACCAAGCTCGACGGCGACGCCCGCGGCGGTGCCGCGCTGTCGGTCAAGCAGGTCGTCGGCCGACCGATCGCCTTCGCGTCCAACGGCGAGAAGCTCGAGGACTTCGACATCTTCCATCCCGACCGGATGGCGGGACGCATCCTCGGCATGGGAGACGTGCTCACGCTCATCGAAAAGGCCGAAGCGGTCTACGAGGAGCAAGAGGCCGAGATCGCGGCGCAGAAGCTCCTAGAGGGGCAATTCGCCCTCGACGACTTCCTGGACCAGATGCAACAGCTCAAGAAGATGGGGCCTTTGAGCAGCGTTCTCGGTATGATGCCCGGGCTCCCCAAGGAGATGAAGAACGTCGAGATCGGCGACCGTGAGGTCGGCAAGGTCGAGGCGATCATTCGCAGCATGACCCGGGAGGAGCGCACCACACCGAAGCTCGTGAACGGTTCGCGTCGTCAGCGGATCGCCATGGGCAGCGGCACAACCATCACCGACGTCAACCTTCTGCTCAAGCAGTTCGAAGAGATGCAGAAGATGATGAAACAGATGAGCGGTATCCCCGGCATAGGCCGGCGGATGAACAAGAAAAAGAAGAAGAGGAAGTAGTCACAAGATGGCCGTAAAGCTCCGCCTGATGCGGATGGGCAAGACCAAGCAGCCGACGTACCGCGTCGTGGCTGCCGACGCGCGTTCGCCGCGCGACGGGCGCTTCATCGAGATCCTCGGCAACTACGACCCGCGGGCGGAACCGTCCGTCGTCAACCTCGACAACGACAAGGCTGTCGATTGGTTGAAGAAGGGTGCGCAGCCGACCGAGACGGTGCAAAAGCTGCTCAAGATCACCGGCGCCTGGGATCAGTTCAAGGGCGCCAAATAGCCGTGGCCCAAGAAAAGACGCAGCCTGACGCCGACACGCCCGAGCGCGTGCTCACCTACATCGCCAACGCGCTGGTCGACGACGCCGAGGCCGTCGAGATCGACGCCGACCACGGCG
>JBEEFR010000173.1:0-11507 GCA_041166285.1 Actinomycetota bacterium
GCGCGCCGTGGGCCTTGAGCCCGCCGACGCCGATGCACTCGTCGCGCCGCTCGACGACGACCACGCGCTCATCGCGCTCGCCCGTTCTGTTGCTCATCTCGAGGAGATCTGATGCCCCCACGTACCTCTCGTTCTCGCGCCAGCTCGCTCGCAGAGTTGCGCGACGCCCTCGGGACTGAGGTCGGCAAGGTCGTCGTCGGACAACACGACGCCCTCGACGCGCTGCTCGTTGCCCTTGCTGTGGGTGGCCACGTGTTGCTAGAGGGCGCGCCCGGCGTCGCCAAGACGCTGCTGGCCACCACCGTCGCCCGCGCCCTCGGCCTGGATTCGAACCGCATCCAGTTCACGCCCGACCTGCTGCCGTCGGATGTCACCGGAACGATGACGCTGCGCGGCGCGCAGTTGGCATTCCGCCCGGGGCCGGTCTTCACCAACCTGCTCATCGCGGACGAGATCAACCGCACGCCGCCGAAGACGCAGGCGGCGCTGCTCGAAGCGATGCAGGAAGGACAGGTGACGGTCGACGGACAGCGCCGCCCCATCGACGATCCGTTCATGGTCGTGGCGACGCAGAACCCGATCGAATACGAGGGGACGTATCCGCTGCCGGAGGCGCAGCTCGACCGGTTCCTCCTCAAAGTCGACGTCGGTTATCCGGACGAGGACGAGGAGTTGGCGATGGTGGCGATGGCGCATCGCGGCGTGGTGCCGGCGACCCTCGACGACGTGCAGCGCGTCGCCACTGCGACGGCGATCGCGTCGCTTCGCGACGTCGTCGACGCCACGACGGTTGCGCCGGAGGTTTCGGCTTACGTGGTCGCGCTCATTCGTCAGACGCGGGCGCTGCCGAGCGTGTCGCTCGGCGCCAGCCCGCGCGCCGCGGTGCACCTGTTGGCAGCGGCGCGGGCGATGGCGCGACTGGCCGAGCGCGACTACGTGACGCCCGACGACGTGGTCGCGATCGCGCCCGCCGTGATGCGCCACCGTTTGCTGCTGCATCCCGAGGCCGAACTGGAGCGCTACCGGCCCGACGACGCCGTGAAGGCAGCGATCGCCGCCGTCCCCGTTCCGCGATGAGCCCCACGCGCCGCGCCGCGTACGTCATGGTCGCCATTGCGCTGGCGGCGATCGTCGTGCCCGTGCCCGTCGCCGTGCTGGCCGTCGTCGCCGTGCTCGTCGTCGCCGCCGTCGACGCCTTGTCGGTGCGCTCGCGCGTCGACGTCATGCGCACGACGTCGCCGGTCGTGTCGCGGGGGATCGCGTCGCCGGTCGTCGTCGAGCTGGCGCACGCCGTGGCCGGCTCCGTCGTCATCCGTCAACCAGTGCCCGACTCGTTTGCCCTCACACCTGACGAAACACCCGAACGCCTCGACGGCACCGTCGTGCCGCGGCGGCGTGGTCGCTACGAACTGAAGGCGCCGGTGGTGCGGCGCATCGGCCCGCTGGGGATGGGTCGGTGGGACCGCGCCGTCGCCATCGATCCCGTCGAGCTGTCGGTGTTCCCGGATCTCGTGAACGCGCGGCGGCTGGTGATGCGCGTGCGCCGCGGCCGCTTCGGCAGTGCCGGCCGGCAAGCGCGGGGTCCGCTCGGTCTCGGCACCGAGTTCGAACTGATCCGCGAATACGCGCCCGACGACGACATCCGCCAGGTCAACTGGCTGGCGACGGCGCGCGTCGGTCGGCCGATGAGCAACCAGTACCGCGTCGAACAGGACCGCGACCTCGTGTGCCTCGTCGACGCCGGCCGGCTGATGGCGACCCCGCTCGGCGACCGCACGCGCCTCGACGTCGCCCTCGACGTGATGACCGCGCTCGGCCTCGTCGCCGACGAGCTGGGCGACCGGTTCGGTGTCGTCGCCTTCAGCAATGTCGTCGAGCGAACGCTTGCGCCGCGCCGCAACGGCGGCGAGGCGGCGGTACGCATCTGTTTCGACCTCGACGCCAAAGGTATCGACAGCGACTTCGAGCTGGCCTTCCGCGCCGTCGGCCGCTCGAAGCGCGCCATGGTCGTCGTCGTGACGGATCTACTCGACGAGTCAGCGGCGGCGACGCTGCTCGAAGCGGCGCCGATCCTCACGCGCCGACACGCGGTCGTGATTGCATCGGTGCGCGATCGCGCCATCACCGACATCATGCGGCGCGAGCCGCAATCGGCGGTCGACGCCTACGAAGCCGTCGTCGCCGCGTCGGTCACCGCAGCGCGCGAGCACACGGTCGCGCGCTTGCGCGCGACGGGAGCCGCCGTCGTGGAAGCGACACCGGAGGCGCTGCCGGCGGCGTGCGTCGAGGCGTACCTCAGCCTGAAGGCGCGGGCGCGGCTCTAGCGCCACGGAGCCACACCAGCAACCAGTACGTCCCGCCCACCACGACGCCGACCGTCGCGTTGACCGCCAGTCCGAAGCCGGCTGGTGTGATGAAGCCTTCGATCAGGCCGGCGACCACGAGCCACGGTGCAGTGCCGAGCACGAGCTCGACGGCTTCACGCGCGCCGCGAGACAACGACGCCATGCGGGTCGCACGCCCGGGTGCCACCAGCGCGGTCGCCATCCGCAAACCGGCCGCGCCGGCCACGACGATGCAGGACAACTCGAGCACGCCGTGGGCCACGACGAGCGTCACGAAGTCGTGGCCGCGGCCGGCGTGAAACGACAGGCCACCGACGGCACCGAGCAGGACGCCGTTGAAGATCAGCACGGCGATCGTGCCGACGCCGAACGAGATGCCGCCCGCGAACGCCAACGCTGTGACGCGGATGTTGTTGGTCATGATCTCGCTGGCAAAGGCGGACGAGTCTCCCGGCGTCAACCCCGCTGACTTCGCGGTCCGCGACCCGTCACCGATGCCGCGAAACGCATCGGGCACGACGCCGAGGGCCGCCGCCGGATCGCGCGCTGCCCACACGAAGGCCAGCGCCGCCGGGACGAACACGAGCGCGGCGGCCACCGCGAGCGTGCCGGGGTGCGACCACAGTCGCCGCCAGTAGCCCGAGGTGAAGAACTCACGGATCGACTCGCGGCGCGCTTCGGTGTCGTAGACGAGGCTGCGCCCGCGTAAGACCAGCGACTCCAGCCGCGCTACAACCGGTTCGCCGCGCAGGGTGCGGCGTGCCTGGGCGAGGTCGCCAACCGTGGCGCGATAGAGCTCGCCGAGGCGCAACACCTTCGGCGCGCCGAGCCGTTCGGGCTTGTTCTTGGCGGCGACGATGAGCGCGTCCAGCTCCGTCCAACGGTGCTCGCGCTCGCGAACGAAGCGGTCTACGTTCGTGGCCATGCGTTACGAGGATGCCATCTCGACCGAGACCCCGGAGGGTCTGGCGCTCGAGTTGACCCTCGCCGGAGTCGGGTCGCGCTTCACCGCGGCGGTCATCGACTACCTCATCCAGTTCGGCGTGCTGATCGCCATCACGATCACGGTCGCGCTTCTGCACAGCAACGTCGCCGCCGCGCTGGGCGCCATCGCCTCGTTCGTGTGGTTCATGGGCTACGACATCGCCTTCGAGACGCGTGCGTCCGGTCGCACACTCGGTAAGCGGTGGACGGGGCTCCGCGTCGTGCGCGTCGACGGGCGCCCTGTCGACTTCCGGTCGAGCGCCGTGCGCAACTTCCTCCGGCTCGTCGACATCCTGCCGGGCTTCTACCTCGTGGCCATCATCACCATCTTCGTGTCGAAGCGGAACCAGCGCCTCGGTGACATGGCGGGCGGCACCCTCGTCGTGCGCGAAAAGAAGGGCGAAGCCGCCACCGTCGCGTTCCGCGCCGAGGACTACTTCCGCGACGAACTCGAGACGTGGGACGTTTCGCGCGTGACCGCCGCCGACGTCGCCGCCGTGCGCCAGTTCTTGGAGCGCCGCGCCGGGCTTGAACCCGAGGCCCGCAAGCGCTTGGCGCGCGAGCTGGCGCGCCGGCTGTGGCCGAGCGTGGTTGGCCCCGCCGAAGAAACGCGACCCGAGCAGTTCCTGGAACAGTTGCTGGCGGCGAAGGCGGCGCGCTCGCAGTGACGGCCGTGCAACGCGTCGACCTGCGCGACCTGCGCTTCGCCGGTGCGGCGATGGTGGCCGTCGGCGCCGCGCGCGGCTTGAGTCACTCGTCGCTCGGGCTGCCGTGTCCGCTGCGCGCGTTGACGGGCATTCCGTGTCCGCTGTGCGGCATGACCACGAGCGTGTCGGCAGCGGCGTCGGGTCACGTCGCTACCGCGTTTTTCGCCAACCCCGCGGGCCTCGTGGCGGTCGCCGTCGCGCTGGCATTGCTCGCAGTTCCGCGACGCGAGAGCGTCGACCTGCCACGATGGGTGTTGCCCGCCGCCCTCGTGTTCATGTGGGTCTGGGAGTTGTTCCGGTTCGGCATCCTCTGAAAGAGAGAATCCATTGACAGACGCAACAACAGCTCCCGTCGGGCCTCGCGCCAACTTCGGGCAGCGGTTCGCCGCGTGGCTGGTCGACATCGTGATCATCGGCGTGGTCGAGGTCGTGCTCTCGGCGATCCTCGGGCGCGCCGCCGGCCAGGGCCTCGGCGGCCTGCTCGGCCTCGTGTACGTCATCTACCTCGAGGGCAGTCCGTCGGGTCAGACCGTCGGCAAGCGGCTCTTGAACATCCGCATCATCGACGCCGACAACGGCGGACCGATCGGTTACGGCCGCGCTGTGCTGCGCTACTTCGCGCGCATCCTCTCCGCGCTGCCGTGCCTGCTCGGTTTCTTCTGGATGCTGTGGGACAAGAACAAGCAGACGTGGCACGACAAGATCACGACCGACGTCGTCGTGCCGACCGACGCCTATCCCGTCGAAGCCTGGCCGGGCTAGCTGTTCTGATCGCGCAGGAAGTCTTCGATATCGCTGAGGCCGCGCTCTAGCGACTCGGGATCCGTGGCGATTGGCGTGGGCCCGACGGAGTCGTCGTCGGCGTCGATCTGCTGTTCCAGTTGGGCGACGAGCGCCCGGTGCTCCACCGAGTCAGCCACGAGCGAGTCGATGCGAAGCTTCGCGGCCGCTGCCTCGGAGTGCAGTTCGGACGAGTCGAGCAACAGCCCCGCGACCGAGGCGAGCCCGTCGACGAGCGCGGCCGCGGCCGCGGGGTAGGCGGAGCCCGCGAGGTAGTGCGGCACGCGCGCCCAGACGCCGAGTGCCGGCAACCCGAGTGCTTGGCAGCGCGCCTCGATCGCGGCGTGGATGCCGCACGGCACCTCGATGGCGCCGCGCACGTACCCGATCTGTTCGGCCAGCGCGCGTGTCGCGGCCGTCGACGCCAGTCGCGTCGGACGCGTGTGCGGAACCGGGGCGGGGAACGAGCCGAGGCCGACGAGGATGCGGGCGTCGTAGCCCTGCGCCAGCGCGACGACCTCGGCGCAAAACGCCTGCCACGCGGTGTCGGGTTCCGGGCCGTGGATGATCACCACGTCGTTGCCGGCGCGGTCCACGCCGTAGCGCACTTCGATCGTCGGCCACTTCATCGACTCGATGACGCCGTCCGTCAACGTCATCGTCGGGCGCCGCGCGCGGTAGTCGATGAGCGCGTCGGCGTCGAAGGAACCGATGCGCTGCGTGTCGAGTTGCTCGAGCAGCGAGTCGCGCGCCAGCGCCGTGCCCGACCCGGCGTCGACCCATCCGTCGAGGGCCAGCACGAACACCGGTGAATCGAGTTCGACCTGCTCCTCGAGTACGTACAGCGCCATCGTTACAGGCCCTTCGCCGCGGCCTTCGCTTGCTCGCCGAGGAAGATGACCTGCTGACCGAAGCCGTCGAACGCGGCGCCGTCGTTGCCCATCGCACCGTGCGCGTAACGGGCGTAGACGCCTTCGAGGATGCAGGCGAGCTTCCAGTATCCGAACGAGACGAAGAAGTCGAGCTCCGCGACGTCGCGTCCCGTTGCCGCGGCGTAGCGCTGCTTCAGCTCGGCGCGCGTCGGAAACCCGTCGACCTGCGTGGCCGACGTCGGCAGCGCGGATGCACTGTCGCTCTTCTCGTTCCAATAGACCATGAGCAGGCCCATGTCGGCGAGCGGATCGCCGAGCGTGCACAGCTCCCAGTCGAGCACTGCGGCGACGGATCCGTCGGCGGCCATCATGCAGTTGTCGAGGCGGTAGTCGCCGTGCACGATCGCTGCCGGACCTTGCTCGGGAATGCGCGCCGCGAGGAAGTCGTGCATCTCGTCGATGATCGGGACGGTGCGCTCGTTCTGCGCGGCCGACGCCTGGAACTGCGTGTGCCAGCGCTTGAGCTGGCGCTCGATGTAGCCCTCGTGGCGAGCGAGGTCGTCGAGGCCGACCGCTTTGAGGTCGACGGCGTGAATGGCGACGAGCGTGTCGATGATGTCTTCGCCCATGCGCCGACGCTGTTCTTCGGTGAACAACTTCTCCGCGGTTGCGGCGTCGCGCACGATCGTGCCCTCGACGAACTCCATCACGTAGAACGGCGCGCCGTTGACCTCGTCGTCGGTGCACAGCCCGACGGCTACCGGGACGGGAACGTTCGTCGGACCGAGGGCGGCGATGAGCCGGTGCTCGCGGCCCATGTCGTGCGCCGACGCCAGCACGTGGCTCGTCGGCGGCCGGCGCAACACCCACTTGCGGCCGTTGGCGTCGGTCACCGAAAACGTGAGGTTCGAACGGCCACCGGCGACGAGATCGAACGTGAACGGCGCGACCGCTTCGGGAACGTGCTCGGCGAACCACCCAGTGACGCCGGCGACGTTGATTCCCGTGGGGTCAGTCATACGCAGTCGAAGCTACCCGCTCGTGGATTAACGGGGCCGCTTTGGGCGTTAGCGTTCTCACTGTGATTGACGCCACTGACGACACATTCGAACGCGACGTCCTCGATCGCTCGACCGAGGTCCCGGTCATCGTCGACCTCTGGGCCGAATGGTGCGGACCGTGCAAGACGCTCGGACCGATCATCGAGAAGGTCGTCGCCGAGACCGACGGTCGCGTCGAACTGGTGAAGGTCGACGTCGACGCCAACCCGCGCGTGAGCGCGACGTTCCGCGTGCAGTCCATCCCCGCAGTGTTCGCGTTGAAGGATCGGCGAGTCGTCGACAGCTTCATCGGCGCCATCCCCGAACCGCAGGTGCGCGCCTTCGTCGAGCACATCGCGCCGCCGCCGAGCGAAGTCGACTTGCTCGTGGACAAGGGCGACGAGGAGTCGCTGCGCGCCGCGCTGGCGCAGGATCCCGGCCACGTCGACGGCGTGCTCTCGCTCGCCAACCTGCTCGTCGATCGTGGCGACAACGACGAGGCGCTGGCGTTGCTGGCGCGTATCCCCGAAAGCGCGGAGACGCGCCACGTCGCGGCGCGGGCGCGCGCCGGTGAAGTCGTGGCCAGCGACGACGAGAACGACGCCAAGCTCGAGGCGTTACTGCCACGCGTCAAGGCCGATGAGCAAGCACGTCAGCAGTTCCTCGACATCCTCGAACTGATGGGCGCAGACGACCCGCGCACGCCGGCATGGCGCAAGAAGCTGACGTCGGCCCTCTTCTAAGGGCGGTCATCGGCCAGCTCGACGTTTGGTGGTGGGGTGCGGTCACCATGCGGATGGCCGGCCTGAGCGACGACGAGTATTTGTGGAAGCCCGTCCCCGACGCCTTCTGCCTGCGTCGCGACGCCGACGGCCTGCACTACGAATGGCCTCCCGGCAGCCAGGGCGAGGCGATCCCGCCGGTGACGACCATCGCGTGGCGCCTGTCGCACATCGCGCAGGGCTGCTTCTACAACCGCTGGCAGGAGTACTTCGGCGACGGCGTGGTGGATTGGCACGCCGAGCCCTTTCCCGAGACCGCCGCGGGCGCGCTGGCGTATTTCGAGGAGTGGAAGGCGCGCTGGTGTGACGCACTGAGCGCCGCAGGTGACGACGCGCTCTGGCGGCCGCTCGGCCCCGAGCCGAACGTGCCCGTGATGCAGCTCGGACCTGAGGACCCGTTCATCGGAATGGTCCTGCACGTGCACCGCGAAGTGATGCACCACGGCGCCGAGATCTGCCTCTTGCGCGATCTGTACCGCGCTCGTAGCGTCACGTAGCCCTTCCCCCTGGCGTCGTCTTCGCGCAGTCATTTTCCGCGCAGGGGGTTGAACAAGTGGCCGAGCTTCCGAGGCCGTTGCCGCCGCCGACGTGGCGTGACCGCGTCGAAGAACTGAGGGGCACACCGATGCTCGTCGGCATTGCTGTAGTGATAGCGGCGCTCGCGGTCGGCGCCACCCTCGTCGTGACCCGCACCGTGGCGCCCTCGAGCGGCCCGGACGTCGCGCTGTCGTTGCCGCGAGCCGATCGTGGCGACCGTGGCGGCGACGTGGAAGCGCCGACGACGACCAGCGGCGAATTGCACGTCCACGCCGCGGGCGCGGTCGCACGGCCCGGCGTCGTGGTCGTGCCCGGTGGGTCGCGCGTCACCGACGTCGTGGCCGCGGCCGGCGGCGCCGCGCCCGACGCCGACGTCGACCAGGTGAACCTCGCCGCGCCCGTCACCGACGGCGAGCGCGTGTACATCCCGCACAAGGGCGAAGCGGTCATGAGTTCGTCGGCAGCCAGCGGTACCGCGGCGGCGGGCGACGGGATTGTCAACCTCAACGACGCCGACGAGACGGCGCTCGAAACACTGCCTGGTGTGGGGCCGGCGACGGCCAAGGCGATCATCGACTACCGCACGCAGCACGGAAAGTTCCGCAAGGTCGACGACCTGTTGAACGTGCGCGGGATCGGGCCGTCGAAGCTGAGCCAGATCAAACCGCACGCGCGTGTCTGACCGCCAGGTCGTCGCCCTCTGCGCCGCGGTGTGCCTCGGTGCGCTCCTCGCGCGCCACGTCCCGGTTGCTCCGGCGGCAGCCGCCGCCGCGGTGGCGTGGGCCGCGCGCCGCCCGCGGCTGTTGATCGTGTCGGCCGCGGTCCTGGCGAGCGCGCTGGCCTGGCACGCGCTCGACGGGCTGCGGGCGCCGGAACCGGCGGTCGTGCGCGCGAGGTGGGTGACGCTGCTGACCGACCCTGAGCCGGCGACGGGTGGCGGCGTCGGCGTCGAGGTGCGGTTCGGGCGGCGCCATGTGCAGGCGTTTGCGCGCGGCGCGGCCGCGGGTGCGCTGGCGGCGCGCCTCGCGGGCGAACACGTCCGGGTCGACGGCGTGCTCCGAGCCTTGAGTGAGACGCAACGCGGGCGCTTGCGGTCGCGCCATATCTCGGCGCGTCTGTCGATCGACGCCGTAAGCGGCAGACGCGCCGCAAACTTCATTGGCCGCAGCGCGAACGCGTTCCGCCGCATCGTGTTCCGCGGTGCCGAAGCGTTGCCCGCAGGATTGCGGCCGCTCTTCGGAGGGATGGTCCTGGGCGACGATCGCGGCCAAAGCGCCGAGCTCGCCGACGCATTCCGCGCCGCGGGTCTGACGCATCTGCTCGTCGTGAGCGGTGAGAACGTCGCTTTTGCCTTGCTCGTCTGCGCGCCGCTGATTCGCAGGGGAGCGTTGTGGTGGCGTTTCGCCGCGACCATTGCAGTGCTGCTGGCGTTCGGCACGCTCACGCGCTGGGAGCCGTCGGTGCTGCGCGCCGAAGCGATGGCGGCGGTCGCTGCCGCCGGCGCGCTCGCCGGGCGGCCGGTCGCGGCGGGTCGACTGTTGGCGCTCGCCGTCACGGGTTGCGTGCTCGTCGACCCGCTGCTGGTCGGCAGCGTCGGGTTCCGCTTGTCGGTCGCGGCGTGCACCGGGCTGGTCGTGCTCACGCCGCCGCTGCGGCGCCGCGGCGTGCCGCTGTTGCTGGCGGCGTCGATCGGAGCGCAGCTCGGCGCGTCGGTGGTGCTGATACCGACGTTCGGCACGGTCCCGCTGGTATCGCTGCCCGCCAACGTGCTGGCCGTGCCCGTCGCGGGGCCGGTGATGATGTGGGGCTTGACCGCCGGTACCGTCGCCGGCGTTCTGCCGGGTTTGGCGCCGGTGCTGCATGCGCCCACGCACGTCGCCCTGGCGTGGGAGGCGGGCGTCGCCACGCGCGCCGCCGCGTTGCCGATCGCGCCGCTGGGGGCCGCGGCTGCCGTGGTTGTCGGTGTCGCGGTCGTGCTGGCGTTGCTCAGGCGCAGTTTGGTTGTTCCGGCGGCGGTCGCGGTGCTGATCGTCGTCGGGATTTCGTTGCGCGGTCCGGCCTCGTCGAACACGGCGACGGAAGTCGCCCCCGGCGTGACGCTGTGGGTGGTCGGCGGGCGCAGCGTGCTCGCCATCGGCGGACTCGTGCCCGCGGCGACGGTCGACGAGCTGCGCGCCCGGCGACTCCACCGCGTCGACGTGCTGGTGGTCACGCGTCCCGGCAGCGGCGCTGCCGAGGCTGCCTGGCCGCTGATCCACGCGTTCCGTCCGCGTGTCGTCCTCGCCCCCGAACACCACCAAGTGGCGGGCGCCCACACCGCCCGGCTCGGCGCCGTCGTGGTCGTCGGCGGCACCGAATTGCGCGTGGTCGACGCCGGCCCACCGCTACGCGTGCGCGTCACACGCCTCACTACGCTCGCCTCCTGATGCCCGTGATCCTCCGCCTCGGTGACCGCGCCGTCGACGTGACGCACCGCAGCTTGGTGATGGGGATCCTCAACCGCACGCCTGACTCGTTTTACGACCGCGGGGAGTTCTGGAACTTCGACGCGTTCCTGCGCCTGGCCGACCAACACGTCGAGGCCGGCGCCGACATCCTCGACGTCGGCGGCGTCAAGGCAGGCCCGGGGCCCGAGGTGGGGGAGCAGGAGGAGCTCGACCGCGTGCTGCCGGCGATCGACGCGCTCGTCCAGCGCTTTGACACACCGATCTCGGTCGACACGTGGCGCGCGTCAGTGGCCAAGGGCGCGTACGAACTCGGCGCGGTGATGGGCAACGACATCAGCGGGTTCGGTGACCCCGAGTACCTCCCGGCGGCCGCGGCCGCGGGGGCGACGGTGATCGCCACCCATATCCGGCTCAAGCCGCGCGTCGCCGATCCCGAGCCCGTCTACGACGACGTCGTCAACGACGTCGCCGCGTTCCTCGTCGAACGCGCCGAGCGCGCCTTGGCGGCCGGTGTGGCGCCCGACCGGATCGTGCTCGACGCGGGCCTCGATCTCGGCAAGACGTGGCAGCAGTCGCTGGCGCTGCTGCGCCACTCGTCGGAACTGGCGAACCTCGGCTACACGCTGCTGCTCTCGGCGTCGAACAAGACGTTTCTCGGCAAGCTGCTCGACCTCGAAGTCGGCGAGCGACGCGACGCGTCGCACGCCGCCACCGCGCTCGGGGTCATCGGTGGCTGCCGCATCGTGCGGGTGCACGACGTCGCCGGTTCGCGTCGCGTCTGCGACTTTCTCGCGGCGCTGCACGAAGCGAGCGCGGCCGCATGAGCTCCTACGCCTACTTCATCAAGGGTGACGACGCGATCCTCGTAGCGCAGGCGCTGAGCGCGACCCTCGACGAGGTCGTGGGAGACGACGAGGCGTCGCTCATCGTCGAGGACCTCTCAGCTGAGGACGCTGCGCCGGCGATGGCAGCCGAGGCCGCGGGCACACCGAACTTCCTCGCGCCGCGCCGCG
>JBEEFR010000174.1:0-35074 GCA_041166285.1 Actinomycetota bacterium
GCGGATGGCCACGATCACGGGCACCGACCGGCGAGCCGAAGTCGCGCAGGTGATGGACACGGCATTCGACGTCGCCGACCGTGTCGCCGGAGCGGACGACCCTGCGTTGACCGCCACCAGCACGGGCTACCCGAACTATCTCCCGCTGACGAAGAGCCTCCTCCAGGCAGCGCTCCTGATCAGAAACGGGCTTCCGGCGCAGAGCTACGCCGTCGGTTTCAACGGCTTTGACAGCCACGTCGGGCAAAAGCAGATGCAAAACGATCGGTTCACGGAGTTGAACGACGCGCTGACTCACTTCTTCGCGGCGATGAACGGCCACGAGCGACAGAACGACGTGTTCGTGTTGATCACCTCGGAGTTCGGCCGCCAGATGTCGGTCAACAAGAACGGTGGTACCGATCACGGCCAGGCCGGTATGGCGATGTTCATCGGAGGTGGCGCCCAGCGCGGCGTCTTCGGAGAACCACCGACGCTCGATCCCGGCGGCGCGACGCGACCGAACCGCGTCAGCGACGCACTAAAGCCCACCGCCGACTTCCGCAGCGTCCACGCAACTGCGCTCAATCGCCTGGCGAAGGGCGACACCAACGTGGCCGCCTCCGTCCTCGGCGCGCAGTACGAAGACTTCGGGGTGTTCAACGGCCCGCCTCCGACGACGACATCGACGGTTCCCGCGTCGACAACGACGAGTACGACGGCGCCGAAGACGACCACGACAACTGCGCCGTCCGGCCTGTTGGGCAAGCTCGGGCACTAACGTTTCAGCGGCTGGGGAGCCACGACACACCAACTGGGGGAAACGAAATGAAGCAACGCCGTCTGCACCTGGACACGGAACACCTGAGCGAGCTGACGCCCGACGAACTGACCGTCGTAGCGGGTGCGATCAATCAGCCCACGCCCGTCATCAAGACGCTGCCGGTGGCGAACTGCTTGCTCGGTCCCACGCATCAGGGCACGTGCTACTGCCCGCCGCCGATGGACTGAGGCGGCGTAGCCGTCAATACCGGCTTGCTGCCACACCCCTGTGGCAGGCTGGATACGTGGAGTTGAATGCGGAAGACCGCGCACTGCTGGCCTTCGAGTGCACGTGGTGGACGGAACCGGGTTTGAAGACGGAGCGCATCCGTCGGGAGCTCAAGATGACATCGTCGAAGTACTACAAGCGGTTGTCCGAGCTCATCCAGACACCCGAGGCCCTCGAATTCGATCCGTTGTTGATCCGGCGACTGCGCAAGCGTCGTCTCGACGACCACGCGCTCGGCACCGCAAGTGAAAGGCCGCACCGGTAGTGGCGCGTCCGAGCGGGGCAACCGTGCACGTCGGCAAGGCGGCGGCGTTGATCGTGATCGCGCTCGCGCTTGGCTTCGTCGTACTCAACGACAAAGGCTCGAGCGGGTTCACGTCGGTCGCCGCCGCGCACTCGGTGCACGACAACTTCACCGAGACGACGTTGCGTCACAACCTGACGACGACGACTCTCGCGGCCGCCGCCGAGCGCCAGCCCGGGCAGATAAAGGTGATCGCTATCAACGCGACCGGCACGAAGGGCAAGGCGGGAGCGGCGACGACCAAGCTGCGCAACGCCGGCTACAACGCGCTGGCGCCGGGCAACGCCACGGCTTCGGTGACGGCGTCTCATCCGGCGTCGGTCGTGTACTACGCGGTGGGTTACAAGCCCGAGGCGTTGACGGTCGCCGCGCTGTTCCAACTGCCCGACTCGGCCGTGCGCGAGATGCCGAACCCGTCGCCGTCGCCCGACATCAAGCCCGACGCCAACATCGCGGTGCTGGTCGGCACGGGCATCGCGCTCTAACGGCGCACGCGCTCGAGCAGCGCCCCTAGCGCCCCCGCCGCGTCGGCCGGGCTCGGCAGAACAAGATCCGCAATCTCGGCGAATCGTCGCGGTCCCTCGAGGCTGTCGACAAACACCGCAGTCGCCGGGACGCCCGCGTGCGAGCGCATCTCTTCGACGGCGGGAATGTCGACGAGGTCGTCACCGAAGAACGCGATTGCCCGCGGCCGATGTTCGTCGATGAGCTCGCGCATGGCGTCGCCCTTGTCGAGTTCGATCGGAGGGCGTAGTTCGACCGAGTACCGCGTGTCGTGCGCGATCAGCCCCGTCTCGCGCTCGGCGTCGGCGCAGAACCGGCGGATCCACTCCTCGGCCGTCGGCGACGTCCGGTAATGCAGAGCCAGCGCGAGCCCCTTGCGCTCGATGACGACGTCGTCGGGCGCGTCGGCGACCGCGCGCGCCTCCATTTCGGCGATCTGCGCGCGCCACTTGCCCGACTCGCTGTGGGGGACCACGTCGTGGCCGCGCAACCGCTCGTGCCCGTGCAGGCCGATGAACTCCACGCCGTGGTCGGCCAGCGGCCTCGTGCGCTCCACCAACCACTCCACGGGACGACCGGTGATGAAGGCGACGCGCAGGTAGCCCGCGAGTTCGCGCAGCGTGTCGACGACGCCGGCGACAGCGACGGCGTCGGCAGGGTGGTCGACGATCGCCGAAATCGTCCCGTCGAAGTCGAGCACGAGCAGCGCGTCGGGAGCGTGATCCACGAGCGGTTGCAGGGCGGGGGGCATCGGCGCGGCCATCGGCCTCGCTAGCTTTCCATGCGATGTTGCGTCGGCCGTTCACTGCGCTCGTCGCGGTTGTGGTTGCTGCGCTGCTGGCCGGCGCCTGTTCGGACCCGGCAGTGCGCGTGTCGTACCGACCGAAGGTCGGAACGCGCACCATCTACGAGCTGCGCGTCACGACGACCTCCCACACCCGGCTCGTCGGTGAACCGCCGAAAGACCGCCACGATTCGTACGTCCTGAGGTCCGATCAACGCGTGCGGCGCGCCGAGCCCGGTGCCGACACGCAGGTAGCGGTGCGCCTCAGCGGCGCGGGTCAGAAGCAGCGCGATTTCGTCGTGCGCCTCGACCGCGCCGGACAGCTCGCGACCGTCGAAACCGTGGAAGGGGTCCCGAGCACGGCGTTGGGCAGCCTCGGCATCAGCGAATTGCTGCCGTCAGCCGCGGGCGCGCTTCCGCGCGTGGCGCTGCGACCCGGGGACCGTTGGCGCATCAGCCAACGACTCCGCTTCGGCGCGGCGCCGACTGCGCGCCTCGTTGGTTGGGGTCGCCTCGCCAGCCTCGGGGTGTCGAAGGGCACGAAGCTCGCGGTCGTCGACACGGAGGTCGGTGTTCCCGTCGACCGCACTACGGACCTCGATACCGGCGGGACGAGCCGGCTCATCGGCTCGGTGCACACCACGATGCACGTCGTGCAGCGCGTCCGAGACGGCGTCGTGTTGCAAGCCCGCGCCCACAGCGTCGGGCGCTACGAAGTGACGTTGTCGTCGCCGACGGATCTCGCGGCTCCGCCGGTGACGGGCACGCTGACCGTGAGCGTCACCTCGACAACCAAGGCGCGTTAAGCGCGCGCGGCGTCGATCTGCTTCTGCAGCCACTCCGCGGGTGTGCGCGCGGTGGCGACGGCGTACAGCTTCTCGTAGCGCTCGTGGCGCTCTTGCGGATCGAGGCTGAGCGCCTGATGCAACGCTTCGGCGGTACTCACGACGTCGAAGGGGTTGACGACGATCGCTCCCGCCGGTCCGAGTTCGTCCCACGCTCCTGCTTCACGCGACAGCACGAGTGCAGCGTCGCGTTCGTTGATAGCCGTTCCTTCGTAGGCCACGAGGTTGAGGCCGTCACGAATCGGGTTGACCAGGAACACGTCCGCTGAACGCAGGCCCGCGACGGAGCGGGCGAAGTCGTCGTTGGTGTCGAGGAACACCGGCGCCCACTCGTCGGTCCCGAACTCGCGGTTGAGCGAATCCGCGGCCTCGACGACGTCGTGGTGCAACTGCTGATACTCGGCGAGCGACTCGCGGCTCGGATAACACATCGCGACGAGGCACACGCGGTTGCGCCACTCGGGATGCGAGGACAACAACTCGCGGTACGCCCACAACCCGCGCAGCAGGTTCTTGGACGGTTCGATGCGGTCGACGCGCACGATGCACTTCCGGTCGCCGACCGACGCCCGAAAGATCGTCATCTCGCGCGCGCACTCGGGGCTCGCCGCCACGTTCGCAACTTCGTCGTGATCGGCGGCCGCGGGGGCGACGAACGTGCGCGGCATCGGCACGGCGCGTGTCGCCGGATGAGCGCGCCAGCACCCCTCGAATGCGCTCGCCCAACGTGGCGCGTGGAAACCGCACGCATCGGCGCCGCCCATGCCGAGCAACAACTCGTCGACGATGTCGTCGGGGAGGAGCCCGAGCAGCGCCGGGTCGACCCACGGCGTGTGCGTGAAGTGCGCGATGCGCACGTCGGGACGCAACTCGCGCACCATCGCCGGCACGAGCGCCATTTGGTAATCGTGCACGAGCACGGTGGCGTTCGGTTCCGCCGCGTTCGCCGCCGCGGTCGCCAGTGCCCGGTTCAAGTCACGGAACGACTCCCACGCGGCGCGGAACGTCGAGTCGAGCCTCGGGCGGTGCGCGCTGTCGAACATGTGGTGATGCCAGAACCACAGCGTCTCGTTGGCCACCACGTTGTACGCGGCGGCGTACGTCTCGGCGGCCACGTCGACGAGACGAACGCGGTAACCGTCGGAGCGCAGCTCGCCTTCGGGGTCGGCGTTCTTCGAAGCCGCGCGATCGGCGTCGCTCATCGTCGCTGCTATCCACACCACGTCGTCGCCGCGGACGCCGCCGCCGAGCGTTGACACCAGACCACCACCGGCGCGGCCGGCGACGGGCTCGCCGTTTTCGTCGAAGTGAAACGCGACCGGTCCTCGATTCGACACGACGATCAAAGGGGCAGTCACGACTTGGGCCACGATAACGGTGTGCCCCGCGTGCTAGCTGCCCTAGACAAATTCCGCGGCACGGCCACGGCTCCCGAAGTCGTGGCCGCCGTGACGCGCGGCGCGCGCGACGCCGGCTGGACCACCGACGGCGCGCCGATGTCCGATGGCGGTGAGGGAATGCTCGACGTCTTCGGTGGCCCCAACCGGACAACGGACGTCACCGGTCCCCTTGGCCGCGTCGTGTCGGCGGCGTGGCGGCTGGACGGCAGCACGGCCGTCATCGAGTCCGCGCGCGCCTGCGGGCTGACGCTCGCCGGTGGCCCGGAGCACAACGACCCTGTCAACGCCACGACCGCCGGCGTCGGCGAACTGCTGACCGCGGCGCTCGACGCCGGCGCGCGCCGCGTCATCGTGGGCCTCGGAGGCTCGGCCTCGACTGATGGGGGACTCGGCGCGTTGCGCGCCGGGCCCAGGCCCGGACGAATGAAAGGGGTCGACCTCGTCGTGGCGTGCGACGTCGAGACCCTGTTCGTCGACGCCGCGCGCGTGTTCGCTCCGCAAAAGGGCGCAACCGACAAGCAAGTCGAGCTGCTCGAGCGTCGACTGGCAAGTCTGCAGGAGGGCTACCGCGACGACTACGGCGTCGAGATCGCCGACGTGATCGGCGCCGGCGCAGCGGGCGGGCTCGGCGGCGGGCTCGTCGTGCTCGGCGGCAAGATCATGCCGGGTGTGGAGGCGGTTGCCGAACACCTCGAACTCGACGATCGCATCGAAGCGGCTGACCTCGTCGTCACCGGTGAAGGCTTCCTCGACGGCGCGAGCTTCGCCGGCAAAGTCGTCGGTGGGCTCGTCGAGCGCGCCGAGTGGGCCGAGACGCCGGTGCTGGTGATCGTCGGCGACGCCGACGACGAGGGGCTGGCAGCCGCGGCCGCGTGCGCGTCGCCACCGACGGTCGTGTCGTTGACCGAGCGTCACGGCGCCGAAGCAGCGCGTGCTGACACCGAAGCGCTGATCGAACAAGAGGTCGCGCGTTACCTCCGCGGGCTCTAACCCTCCGGCGTAATCGGATCGCCGACGATCGCCGGGCGCTCGTGCGGCGCGGCGCCCGCCGTCGCAACACCCGCGCGATTGAGGATGACGCGCAGTACCTCGACGGCCATCGGCTTGAGCTGGTGCATGGGACGGTTGCGATGGGCGCGCGCCGCCACGCTGACTTCGCCGATGGCGTCGGCCCCGTACCGCGCCGCGATGTCGAGCAGGAGCCCGACGTCGACGCCGTACCCGTCGACGAATCCGACGCGTTCGAGCGCGCCGCGGCGAATCGCCACTTCGCCGGCGAGCGGTTGGCGCAGATGCGCCAGGCTCGGGAACAGCAGCGCCAGTGCCGGCCGCGCCGTCAATTCCGTGACGCGCCCACCTTCGCCGGGCTGATTACCGAGCGGCCGGTCGTACGCGGCGCGAACCATCATCAAAGACGCGTCGGCGCGCAACGCGTGCACGAGCGACGCCGAGGTTTCGGCGCGGGGGTTGGTCACGTCACCGTCGAGGAACAAGACGATGCCGCCGATCGTCTCGCGCACGCCTGTCCACAGCGCGGCGCCTTTGCCGCGTCCGAGCGACGGGACGACGCGGGCGCCGGCCGCCTCGGCTTCGGTCGCAGTGGCATCGCTCGATCCGTCGTCAACCACGACAATCTCCGCATTCGGCGCCCCCGCGAGCGCGCACTTGACGACGGCCGCCACGGTTTCGGCCTCGTCGCGCGCCGGGATCACGATCGAGATGTCGGTTGCCACGACGAACAGTCTTGCCGATACAATTGCGGCACTTATCCAGAGCGGTGGAGGGTTCGGGCCCTGTGAAACCGCGGCAACCAGCACAGATACAAGTGCCAGGTGCCAATGCCCGATTCGATGAGAGGGATTTCGGATGAACTTTCTTGAGGCGCTTCGGTGCCGTGAGTGCGGCAAGACCTATCCGGTCGCGGCGCTGCACGTGTGCGAGTACTGCTTCGGGCCGCTCGAGTGCACGTATGACTACGCGGCGGTCGCGGCGAACGTGACGCGGCAGTCGATCGAGTCAGGTCCGCAAACGATCTGGCGCTACCAGGCGTTGCTGCCCGCCGACGCACCGGGCGCCATCGACCTCGGCGCCGGCTGCACGCCGCTCGTGCGCGCCGATCGGCTCGCGTCGGAACTCGGCCTCGGCGAGCTGTGGCTCAAGAACGACACGGTCAACCCGACGGGGTCGTTCAAGGATCGCGTCGTGTCGGTGGCGTTGGCCAAGGCGCGCGAGCTCGG
Organism: Actinomycetota bacterium; assembly: GCA_041166285.1. Lineage (GTDB taxonomy): Bacteria > Actinomycetota > Acidimicrobiia > Acidimicrobiales > JACCXE01 > JACCXE01. Next base: position 7,105 of record JBEEFR010000174.1, read on the forward strand.
CTTCAAAGTGGCGGCGTGCCCGTCGACGGGCAACCACGCCAACACCGTCGCCGCGCACGCAGCCCGCGCCGGCATGAAGTCGGTGGTGTTCGTGCCGAAGGACCTCGAGCCCGCGAAGATCGCCATGACCGCGGTGTTCGGCTGCACGCTCGTCGCCGTCGACGGCACCTACGACGACGTCAACCGGCTGTGCGCCGAGTTGACCGACGATCACGAAGACTGGGCGTTCGTCAACGTGAACGTCCGCACGTACTACGCCGAGGGTTCGAAGACGCTGGCGTTCGAGACCGCAGAGCAACTCGGTTGGAAAGCGCCTGACCACGTCGTCGTGCCGATCGCGTCGGGATCGCAACTCACGAAGGTGGCGAAGGGTTTCCGCGAGCTGCAACAGGTCGGCCTCATCGACGAGGCCGCGGTGCGCATCAGCGGCGCGCAGGCCCTGGGGTGCTCACCGGTCGCCACGGCGTTCGAGAGCGGCGCGGACGCCATCAAGCCGGTTCGCCCCGACACGATCGCCAAGTCGCTTGCCATCGGCAATCCGGCGGACGGTTGGTACGCGCTCGACGAGGTCCGCAAGAGCGGCGGTGCGATCGCGTCGGTCACCGACGACGAGATCCGCGACGGCATTCAGTTGCTGGCGCGCACGGAAGGCATCTTCGCCGAGACTGCCGGTGGTGTGACGGTGGCAACGCTCGCCAAGCTGGCGGCGCAGGGCGTCGTGCGCGGCGACGAGCGCGTCGTGGCGATGATCACCGGCCACGGACTCAAGACCCTCGACGCCATCACCGACCGCCTCGGACCAAGCTTCACCATTTCGCCCACTCGCGCTGCCTTCGAAGCGGCGTACACGCAGGAGGACTAACCGCGCGATGGCTACCACCGTTCGCATCCCCACCCAGCTGCGCCCGATCGCCGACGGCGCCAGCGAGCTCACCGTCGAAGGCACGACCGTCGGCGAGGTGTTGAAGGCGCTCGACGCCGCCCACCCCGGCTTCGCCGAACGCCTCTTCGACGACGAAGGGAACCTGCGCCGGTTCGTCAACGTGTTCCTCGCCGAGGAGGACGTGCGTTTCCTCGACGGGCTCAACACGCCCGTCGTCGCCGGCCAAACGCTCTCGATCGTTCCCGCGGTCGCCGGCGGGTAGACGCCCGCGCGACGCGCGGGCATGAAAAGCTGACCCCCCGTGGAGGCGGGGACGATCACGGAGGCGGAAGCCGAACGCTCGACGTTCGACGCGCGGCCCCTGTTCGTCCTCGGGTTCATGATCGCGGTCTACGTCGTCGTGTTCGGCACGCTCACGTGGCGGCAGCAATCGAACTTCGGCACGTTCGGTTTCGATATGGGGATCTACGACCAAGGCATCTGGCTCGTCAGTCATTTCAAAGAGCCGTTCGTGACGGTGCGCGGCCTCAACTATTTCGGGCACCACGTCAACCTGATCACGCTGCTGTTCGTGCCCGCGTACTGGCTCGGCGCGGGACCGCACTTCCTCTACGTCGTCGAAACGCTCGCCATGGCAGCGGGCGCGATTCCGATTTGGCTGTTGACGCGGGACAACACCGACGGGTGGACCGCGCTGGTGCCTGCCGGCGCGTACCTGCTCTACCCGTCGCTCGAATGGATCAACTGGTGGCACTTCCACCCCGACGCGTTGATCATCACTCCGCTGCTCTTCGCGTGGTGGTGCGCGACGCGACAGAACTGGCGTGGCTTCATGATCGCGGTGGCCGCCGCGCTGTTGGCGAAGGAAGACGCGGCGCTCGCCGTCTTCGTCATGGGGATCGTGCTCGTCGTCAGAGGCGAGCGAAAGTGGGGACTGCGGACCTTGGCCGCGGGTGCGCTGTGGTTCCTCGTCGCGACGCAGCTCATCATCCCGATCGCCAACGGTGGGAAGGAGGCGTTCTACGAGGAACTCTTCCCGGGCTACGGCCATTCGATGAAAGAGATCCTCTGGACGATGGTGCGTCACCCGAGTCGCACGTACCGCTTCGCCGTCCTAACGGACCGGCTGAAGTACTACCGGCAACTGCTTTATCCCGTCGCCGGTCTCGGGTTGGCGGCGCCGCTCGTGTTGCTGATCGGCGGGCCGCAGTTGTTGGTGAACGTGGTCTCCGCGCATCAGCCGACGCACGACATCCGTTACCACTACTCGTCGATTCTCATCGCGGTGATCTTCCTGGCGACCGTCGAGTCGTTCTGCCGCATCGCGCGGCGCGGCGACGGGTGGAAGATGGCCGTTGTCGCGGTGCTCGTCGCCAGTTCCATCCTCTCGAACCGCGAATGGTCGCCGTCGCCGATCGGCCGCCAGTACCACTCGGGCATCTGGGCGCAGCCACAAGCACGGCACGCCGTGGTCAATCGCGCGCTAAAGCTGATTCGTCCCGACGACAAGGTGACCGCGACGTATTACCTCGTTCCGCACATCACGCATCGGCGGTACGCGTACGAGTTCCCGAATCCGTTCCGCGTCGCCAACTGGGGCATCAACGGTGAAGACCCACCCGACGCCAAGACCTCGAACACGCTGTTCCTCGACACGGTGCTCAACGGGAACGACGAACAGCTCTACGAAACACTCGTCGCCCCGGACGGCCCGTTCAAAATCGTCTTCAACGAAGACGGCGTCATCGTCGCGCGCCGCAAGAAGGGTTCCTAACGCTGGAACAGTCTGCTGCGGGAGAGGTGCATCTTGTGCAGCAGGAACCGGCCCATCACGCCGAGGGTGGCGACCCCGTAGCGCAGGTTGGCGCGCATCGTCGTCGACGAGGCTTCGGGGAAGTACTTCGTGTGAATCGGTACCTCTACGACGCGTTGTCTGAAGGCGACGGCTTGCGCGATGACCTGAGTGTCGAACACGAACGCGTCGTCATTGCGCATGAACGGGACGGTCTCGAGAAAGCCGCGGCTGTAGGCGCGGTAGCCCGTATGCAGCTCGGCGAAACTCGTTCCCATCGCGACGTTCTCCACGAACGTGAGCGCCCTGTTGGCGACGTAGCGATACAGCGGCATGCCGCCCTTGCGCGCGCCCCCGGGCGTCATCATGCGTGACCCGAGCACGAGGTCAGCCTCGCCGTCGACGATCGGCTTGATCAGGTCCGGGAGCAGCACCGGGTCGTACTGGCCGTCGGGGTGCAGCATCACCACGACGTCGGCGCCGAGGCGAAGCGCCTCGAGGTAACACGTCTTCTGGTTGCCGCCGTAGCCGACGTTGTGCGGCAGCGCGATCGTGCGGATCGGCAACTCCGCTGCTTCACGCAGTGTCGTGTCGCCGCTGTTGTCGTCGACGAGCAACACCTCGTCGACGACCCCGTCGGGAATCGCTTCCCACGTCGAGCGCAGCGTCTGCGCGGCGTTGTACGCCGGCATCACGACGACGACTTTGGGCATCCGCGCAAGGTAGTCGGCTCGGGTACAGCGGGCGCCGCCCTTAGAACCGCAATTCTTGTGATGTTCCGTAAGGGTCTTCTCGACGGAACATCACAAGAATCCTGGGGTTACGGCCAGATCGTGCGGAGCGAGGCGTGGGGGTCGTCGAAGACGCGAGAGTCGGCGTTGAAGACCATCGTCGTCCTGGAGCCGCTCGGGTCGTACGGCGCCCAGCCCGGATCACCGTCGGTGATGAAGCGCACGAACGCGCCGTGCATGGCGTCGGCCATCGCTTGTGGCGCTCGTCCGCCGCACACGTTCTGCGCCCACTCGTCGGCGAGGCAGTCGAAGGCGAACGGAATGTCGATGCAGTGCACGGCGCCGATGTTGTCGAGTCCGGGCGACTGCCACGCAGTCTCGTAGAGGAACGTGGGAGCGGCCTCAGGCAACGTTGCGCGGCGCTCTGCCAGGCGCACGGGACCGACGCGGAACTCTGAGTCGGTCAACGCGCGGGCGCGCAGCTCTCCGTTCTTCGCCTTCGGATACATCGACCGGAACGCGCGCTTGCCGGCTTCGTCGAGGCCCAGGCGGTCGAGCAGCGCGTTGAGTTCGTCGGCGCTCGCTTTGGCGTTGCGCTGTGGACCGACGCCTTCTTCGGTCGTCGCGCCCGCGAGCATCGGGATCGAAGCCGTCGCGCCTTGGTCGATCGCCGCCGGCAAATACGCGGCGATGACGGTTCCGTCGACGGTCGGCGCGAGCGACGTGCTGCGATCGAGACGCGCCGCTTCCTGGATCTCGATCAACTTGGACGGCGCCATCGACGCGAACGCGTCGATGGTCAACGGTAGACCCGCGGCCTCCGCGATCTTCGCCGCGGTGCGCGCCGCGCGTTCGCTGCCGCCAAGACGCATGGCCGTGCCGCTCATCGCGATGGCGCCACTGCACAATTCGGCTCCGCGTTCGTGCGCGGCCAGGATCGTGACCATCCCGCCGCCCGCCGACTGGCCGCCGATCGTGACGCGGGCAGGGTCGCCGCCGAAGCGCGCGATGTTGGCGTGGACCCACTCGAGGCCCGCGATGCAGTCGAGCACCGCGCGGTTCGGCGGTGCGTCGTCGAGCTTGAGAAAGCCTTCGCAGCCCAAGCGGTAACCGAGCGACACCACGACGATCCCGTCGCGGGTGAACGCCGCGCCGTCGTACCACGGGCTCGACGGCGTTCCCGCCGTGAAGCCCCCGCCGTGTATCCACACGAAGACGGGGAGCGCGCCGCCCTTCTTGGCGACGTCGACCGGAGTGAACACGTTCAGGCTGAGACACGGCGGCGCCTCGCCGCCCTCGATGATGGGCTCGGGGATCAGCGTGAAGCGGCGCTCGGGCTGCGGCGCCGTCGGCGCGAACTTCGTGGCTGGGATGACGCCCTTCCACTTGTCGACGGGCGCGGGCGCGGCGAACCGGAGATCACCGAAGGGCGGCTGCGCGTATGGGATCCCGAGGAACGCGACGTCGTGTTCCCGCATGACTCCGCGGACACGGCCACGCGTCGTCGCAACGAGAGGATCCATCGGTAGCGAGGCTACGCGACGTCCGCGCCTACGTGAGCGAGAACGTGCTGTTGCTCTGGTCGACGATCGCCGGTGACGTGCTGTTGACCACGATCTTGATCTTGTAGGTCGACGCCACTGCGAGGCTCGTGGGAGGTGTCCAGCTGCGCTGACCGGCGCCGCCACTGCCGATGGCCTGCGACGACGCGATGGTCTGGACCGAGGCCCCACTCTTGAGCAGCACGATCCGCACCGTCGTCCCTGGGCTGCCCGTATACGTCCACTTGATCGTGTACGCCGCGCCGCGGGCGATGTGCTCGCCGCCGTTGGGTTGCACGACCGTGATCGTGTTGGCGCCCGCCGTCGGGGTGACGGCGTTGGAGAGCGCCGACTCCGGCCCGTTCCCGGCGGCGTTGGTGGCGTGCACGGAGAAGCGGTAACTGACCCCGTTGGTGAGCCCGGTCACCGTGATCGGGCTTCCGGCGCCGGTTGCCGTGACACCCCCAGGCGTCGAGGTCACCGTGTAACCGGTGATCGGCGACCCGCCGTTCGACGCGGGCGGCGTGAAGGTCACCGTCGCCTTGGCGTTGCCCGCCGTGGCCGTGCCGATCGTCGGCGCGCCCGGCACGCGGTGCACCACCGTGCGGTACAGCTCGAGGCCGCTTGTGCCGTCGTCGGCTGCGAACAGCGCCATCGATCCGAAGTCGATGATCGACTGTGGTGCGCTCGCGCCCGGACCCGGATTGATGTCGGCGACGCGTTTTGTGCCCGCAGTCGTGCCGTCGGTCGCCCACAGTTCCTGGCCGCTGGCGCAGTCGTCGGCGACGAAAAGCGCCACCGTGCCGAACGGTACGAACGGCGAGTCGTTCGGCGTTGAACTCTGGATCCCCGTGCAGATGTCCTTGATTTCAGTCGTGCCCGACAGCGACCCGTCGGTGGCCCACGGCTCGTACCCGTTACCGCCGGCGGCGGTGAACAGCGTCTTGGCGCCGAAGGGCGTGAAGCTCGTGGGGAAGGATCCGGACCCCGGCGATTCGAGGTTGATGTCGTCGATCAGCGTCGTGCCCGGTTCGGTGCCGTCGGACTTCCAGAGCTCGCTCCCGGAGCCACTCTGATTCGCGTTGAACAGGACGATGCCGCCGAACGCGGTGAGGCGGGAGGGATCCGAGCTGCCGGACGCTTGGATGTCCTTCACGATCGTGGTGCCCGGGCCGGTCCCGTCGGTCTTAAACAGCTCGTCGCTTGCGATGCCATCGTTGGCGCTGAACAGTGCGATCGAACCGAGGGGCGTGATCTCTTTGGGGACCGAGCTGATCTGGCCCGCGAAGAGGTCCTTGACGATCACGGTGTTCGGGCCAGTCCCGTCCGTTTTCCAAAGCTCAACGCCGTGGGTGTCCTCCTGCGCCACGAACAGCGCGACGGACCCGAAGGGCGTGATGTCATGCGGGAACGACGGGTTGCCGGGCTCGATGTCGGCGACGAGCGTCGTGCCGCTCGCGGTGCCGTCGGTCCGCCACAGCTCGGTGCCCGTCGCACCGTCGTCGGCGGCGAAGAGCACCATCGGCCCGAACACTTTGAAGTCGGGGTCGGGCGTCGTCGTCGAGAACGCGCCGTCTGAGCCCGGGTTGATGTCCTTCACGCGCACAGTCCCGCTCGTCGAGCCGTCGGTCTTCCAGAGTTCGGGCCCCGTCGTGCCGTCGTCGGCGGTGAACAGCACGATGGTGCCGAACACGGTGAAGTTCTGCGGGTTGGAGCCGCCCGCGCCCGGGTGGATGTCCTTGAGCAATTCCGTGCCCGCAGTCGTGCCGTCGGTCATCCACAACTCGGTGCCGTGGGTGCCATCGTCAGCCTGAAACAGTCCGATGTCGCCGAAGCGCGTGAGGAATTGTGGCGACGATCCCGTGCCGGCACTGGGGTTGATGTCGGCGATGCGCTGCACCGCGTTGGGCCGGGCGGCCAGAGCGGCGGTCGGCGAAAGGACGGCGGGTACGACGTTCGCAGCAAGTACAACTGCGACCAGTACGGAAAAGCGGCGCATATTCGGCAAGGTACAACTGCGACGTCTTGCGTGCTCCGACGACGAGCCCTAGGATTAGCACTCGCTTACTGAGAGTGCTAACTCCCGCGGAGGACTGAAATGCCCAAGTTGATCGCCTTTGACGAGCAGGCCCGCCGGTCGCTCGAAAGCGGCATGAACCAGCTCGCCGACGCCGTACGCGTCACGCTCGGCCCGAAGGGCCGCAACGTCGTGCTGGAAAAGAAGTGGGGTGCCCCCACGATTACCAACGACGGCGTGTCGATCGCCAAGGAAATCGAGCTCGAAGATCCCTTCGAGAAGCTCGGTGCCGAACTGGTGAAGGAAGTCGCGAAGAAGACCGATGACGTCGCCGGTGACGGCACGACGACAGCCACCGTCCTCGCGTGGGCCATGGTCCGCGAGGGCCTGAAGAACGTCGCCGACGGCGCCAATCCGATGAGCCTGAAGAAGGGCATCGAGGCCGCCGTCGAGGCCGCGCTCGCCAGCCTGCGTGACCTCTCCAAGGACGTCGACAGCCGCGACCAGATCGCGCAAGTCGCCGGCATCTCCGCGGCCGATCCGGAAATCGGCGAACTCATCGCCACCGCCATCGACCGCGTCGGCAAGGACGGTGTCATCACCGTCGAGGAGAGCCAGACCTTCGGCATGGACATGGAGTTCGTCGAGGGCATGCGCTTCGACAAGGGCTTCATCTCGCCGTACTTCGTCACCGACCCCGAGCGCATGGAAGCCGTGCTCGACGATCCGTACATCCTCTTCGTCGGGTCGAAGATCTCCGCCGTGCGCGACCTGTTGCCGGTGCTCGAGAAGGTCATGCAGGGTGGCAAGCCGCTCGTCGTGATCTCCGAAGACGTCGAGGGCGAAGCGCTGGCGACGCTCGTCGTGAACAAGATCCGCGGCACGTTCAAGTCGGCTGCGGTCAAGGCCCCCGGTTTCGGTGAGCGTCGCAAGGCGATGCTGCAAGACATGGCGATCCTCACCGGCGGCCAGGTCGTCAGCGAAGAGGTGGGCCTCAAGCTCGAGAACATCGACCTGTCGCTGCTCGGTCACGCCCGCAAGGTCGTCATCACCAAGGACGAGACCACGATCATCGAAGGCGCCGGCGACAAGAACGACGTCAAGGGCCGCGTCAACCAGATCAAGGCCGAGATCGAGAACACGGACTCCGACTACGACCGTGAGAAGTTGCAGGAGCGCCTCGCCAAGCTGAGCGGCGGCGTCGCCGTCCTCAAGGTCGGCGCTGCTACCGAGGTCGAGCTGAAGGAAAAGAAGCACCGCATCGAAGACGCGGTGTCGACGGCGAAGGCGTCGATCGAAGAGGGCGTCGTGCCCGGCGGTGGCGTGGCGCTGCTGCGCTCGCAGGCGCGCATCCTCGACGTGGCGGACAAGCTCGAAGGCGACGAGGCGACCGGTGCCCGCATGGTGGCCAAGGCCGTCGAAGAGCCGCTCAAGCAGATCGCCGTCAACGCCGGCCTCGAAGGTGGCGTGGTGATCGAGCGGGTGCGTTCGCTCAAGAAGCAGACCGAGGGTCTCAACGCCGCCACCGGCGAGTACGAGGACATGCTCAAGGCCGGCATCACCGACGCCACCAAGGTGACGTCGTCGGCCCTGCAGAACGCCGCGTCGATCGCTGCGCTCTTCCTCACCACGGAAGCGGTCATCGTCGACAAGCCCGAAGAGGCGGCCCCGGCAATGCCCGGTGGAGGCATGGAGGACTTCTAAGTCCGTCATCCCGTAGGAGTACGAGAAAGCCCCCGGCCCGCAAGGGTCGGGGGCTTCTTTCATTCCGGGGATGGATGCCGCAGGAGCCCGGTCTTCGTATCGTTGTCTGTAGGGGAACAACGCAAGGGGGCATCCCATGACGACGACCGCACAGCCGCCGGTCCGCACGATCGATCCGTCGCGTTCGGGCATCACGCCGTGGAAGGCGTTCAAGGCCGACCCGGAGGACTGGTTCGATCCCGAAGAGATCGCCAAGGCGCGCCGTTACACCAAGCCGCTCAAGACCGTCCGCGCCATCCAAATCGTCCTCAACCTGCTGATCGACGTCGCGGTCATCCGATCCCACGTCTTCCCGAAGATGTTGCGCCACCTCGCGCTGCACAACTGGGTGCTCGGCATCGTCGTGGTGATGATCGGCTTGCTCGCCCTCGGGGTCGTCGAGAATGTCGGCTTCGAGTGGTGGCGGGCGATGGTGTACGACAAGAAGTGGGAGTTCTCGACGATGACTCCCGGCACGTTCGTCAGCGATCAGGTGAAGAGGTTGCTGATCAGCGGGATCTTCTCGAGCTTGATGTTCATCGTCCTGTGGGCGGTCATTCGCGCCACCGACGCGTGGTGGATCCTCGGCTGGGCGGTGTTCTCGATCATCCAGGTCGGCCTCGCGCTCATTGCGCCGCGGTTCATTGCGCCGCTGTTCAACAAGTTCACGCAGATCCCCGACGACGACCTACACGCCGACATCATCTCGGTGGCGCACGGCGTCGGCGCCGACATCGAAAAAGTGGAGATGGCCGACGCGTCCAAGCGCGACGTACGCAAGAACGCGTACGTCGCCGGCGCCGGCAAGACGCGTCGCATGATCGTGTTCGACACGATGCTCGAGTGGCCGCGGCCCGAAGTTCGTTGGGTGTGCGCGCACGAGATCGGCCACTGGCGGCGCCGGCACATCATGCGCATCATTCCGGTGCTCGTCGGCCTGTTGCTTGTCGACTTCGCGGTGCTCAAGGTCATCTTCGACAGCAAGCGTGTGCTGCACTTCGCCGGCGTGAACAGCATCCACAATCCCGGAGTGCTGCCGCTGTTCTTGTTCGTGTTCGCGCTGCCCGGTCTCGTCACGGGACTCGCCGGCGCGTACATCTCGCGGGTGCACGAACGCGACGCCGATCTCTTCGGCCTCGAGGCCGTGCCCGACCCGGAGGCTGCCCACGCCGCCATGCGCAAGCTGCACACCGAAAGCCTCAGCGACCTCACGCCGTCGTTGTGGAAGCGGCTCAATCACTCGCACCCGCCCGTCGCCGAACGCCTGGCGATGATCGCCGAGTGGCAGCGGCGCAACGCCGCTACTGCCGCGCCTTCTCAGGACAGATGACGCGCGATTACTGAACGCGTCCGGCGGCGCCAGCGGAACGCACTGACGACGACCGCGCCCCACAGCGCGGCCGCGAACAGCGAGAAGGCACCGATGTTGGACGGTGGGTCGATCGGCGACGCCATTCGCACCGGGATCGCTGCGGCGCGTGGCGCCGGTTCGGGTGTGCTGGTTGCCGTCTCGTCGGCGAGCGCCGGTGCCTGCTCGGGCGGCGCCTGCAGTTGCGAGTCGCCCGTCAGGCCGGAGACGTTGCTCGCCATGACGACCTTCACGTCGAACAGCGTCGACTTGAGTCCGAGCGCCGAGTCGAACTGCAGGCCGGTCACGGTCTTGTCGCCCGCGGTGCCCACGAGGTTGATCGATGTCGCACGCTCCGACGGGCCACGCGCCACCACGGCAACGCTCGTGAGATCGCCTCCGTACGCCAGCCGGCGCGCGATGTCCTTGAGCGCGATCGTCACCTTCCACGGGTCGAGGTTCTCCGCGGGATAGGCCGCGGCGCGCAGATAGGGATACGACTTGCCGGGCATGCCGAAGCCTTCTTCGGTGCTGGCGCTGTGGCCGCCGGCGTTGGCGGAGTACACCGCCGAGGCGAGCGACTTGCCGTACGTGAGCACCTGTCCACTCGTCGCCGCGACGGCCTTGTCCATCGCCGCGTATTCGGCATCTGAGCCGATGTACACCTGGCACTTCTGCGTGTCACACAGCTCGCCGCCGAAGGCCATGGCGCGCAGTGCGTACGTGCGCGCCGCAACTGCTTGGGCCTGCAGGCTTGCGGCGGGCCAGCTCGGATTGCGGACCTCACCCATGCCGCGCAGGTACGTCTCGACGTTGACCTGGTTGACGAAGCGCAAGCCGCCCGGAACCGGTGCGATGTCGAGCACGCCGCGGTAGTGGCGGCCGCGCGGATCGACACCGACGCGTCCGCCGTTCGCCGGTGTCGCCGTGACCGGACCTGAGAACGTGAGTGCCGAAGACGACGGCGGCGTGGTCGTCGTGGTGGTCGCCGGCGGTTGCGTGGTCGGGCTGAGGTCACCGGCCGGCGTGCTCTTCTTCGGTGGGGAAGAACGATCGGGCAGCAACGTCGTCGACGTCTGCGGGTCCGTCGTGGTCGTAGGCGGCGTCGTCGTGGTGGTCGTCGACGCGGTCGTCGTCGTCGCCGGCGGAGGAGACGGTGCGTTCGTCGACCGCACCTTCGTCGAGTCGCCTTCGCGCGAGACGACGACGGAGCCGCCCGGCGCGACGTGCATCGAGCCGCCGTTGCCCGCGACGTCTCCGCCGTCGGGGAACGAAAGTTGCGCGCTGGCGCCGGTGAAGACGGGCACGCGCACGTTGCCGCTGGCCTTGCCGAGCGCGGTGCCCGGATAGAACTGGGCGAGGATCTCGCGGACGTTGGCGCCCTTGTGTCCCATCGCCAGTGCGCCGTCTTGTGCCATGCCGACGCCGTGGCCGTGGCCGCGGCCGTCGATCAGCAGCGCGGGGATGAGCGGCGGCGCCGCTTGCGCATGCGCAATGGAGGGTGTCGTCGCCGCCAGAAAGCCGAGCGCGCACGCGCGCGTTACGACCTTCCGACTGCGCATCGCATGAGGTTAGGCGGCGCGCACCCGCTTCAAGCCGCTTTCGATGTCGCGCAGGTGGTGGACGCCCTCGTGCACGGCGTTTTGCAACATCGTGAGTTGATCGCGGTCGCCCCATCCGAACTGCGCCATGCGATTCCAGCTGTGGGCGTCGACGTGCTCCGCTTCGGCGACCACCTTGTCGACACCCGCCTTCAGACGCGCCAGTACGTCCGCCTTGTCCTGTTCGTTGTACTTGTCCGCCGCCGCCTTCTCGTTCTCGTCCCAGAACACGCCGCCGAGATCAGGGTTGTCCTCGGTGTTCGTCCGATGAATGGTGACGGCGAACGGCTCCATGAGATCGGCGACGTGCGCCGCGTACTCGAGCGCAGACCACACGCCCTCGGCGGGCCGCGTGCGGATCACTTTTTCGTTGTCTTCGGACGGCGACTCCGGCGCCAGCGCCTCGGTGTAGCGCCGCGGAAAACTCTTGAGAGCGTTGATGGCGAACGGCGGATGCAGCGTGCCGTAATCCAATCCGCACTCGGGGCAGACCCACGCGTCAGACATCCGGCCTCCTTAGGTTTCGGTTTCGATGCCAAGGTACGCGGCGCGCACGGCGGGGTCTTCCGCCAACTCCGCGGCTTTGCCCTCGCGCACCACCTCACCCGTCGCGAGGATGTAAGCGCGGTGCGCCCGCTTCAGCGCCTGCGCGGCGTTCTGCTCGACGAGCAGGATCGTCGTTCCCTGGCCGTTGATCTCGGTGATGATGCGGAAGATCTGCTCGACGAATGTTGGTGCGAGCCCCATCGACGGTTCGTCGAGCAACAGCAGCCGCGGCCGGCCCATGAGGGCGCGACCGATCGCCAGCATCTGCTGCTCGCCGCCCGACAGCGTCCCGCCCGGTTGCTTGCGACGCTCGGCGAGGCGCGGGAACAGTTCGAAGACGCGGTCGTAATCGCCCGGCGCGGGTCGGCTGCGGCGCGCGAACGCGCCCATGTCGAGGTTCTCGGTCACCGTCATGCCGGGAAAGATCCCGCGGCCTTCGGGCGCGTGGCACAGCCCGCGTTCGACGAGTCGATGCGCGGGCACACCCACGGTGTCCTCGCCGTCGAATCGGATCGACCCCGACGTCACCGGCCGCAAGCCCGAGATGGTCTTGAGCGTGGTGGTCTTGCCGGCACCGTTGCCGCCGATGAGGGTGACGATCTCGCCTTCGTCGACGTTGAGCGTCACGCCTTTGAGCGCGGCGACGCTGCCGTAGCTGACGAACACGTCGTCTAGTTCAAGCAGCATCGCTCGGCGTTCCCAGGTAGGCGGCGATGACCTTCGGGTCGTTCTGGATCTCGGTCGGCGACCCTTCGGCGATCTTCTGTCCGAAGTCGAGCACCGCGATGCGCTCGCACACCTGCATCACGAGGCTCATGTCGTGTTCGATGAGCACGACGGTCAACCCGCGATCGCGGATGGCGCGGATCAGCTGCATCAGTCCGCGCTTCTCCGATGGGTTCATGCCTGCGGCCGGTTCGTCCAGCATCAACACTCTCGGCGCGGTGGCCATCGCGCGAGCGATCTCAAGGCGGCGCTGATCGCCGTAGGACAGGTTGCGCGCCAGATTGTTCGCCTGGCGCGCGATACCGACGAACTCGAGCAACGCCAACGCTTCGTTGCGGCCGTCGCGTTCTTCGACGCGATGCCGCGGCGTGTGCACCAGCGCGCCGGGGACGCTCGTTCCGTGTCGCGCGTCGGTGCCGACGATGACGTTGTCCAACGCGGTGAGGTTCGGAAAGAGGCGAATGTTCTGGAACGTGCGGGCGACGCCGGCACGCGTCACTTGGTGCTGCTTGCGACCGACGACGGACGCGTCGTCGAGCAGGATGTCGCCGTCGGTTGGCTGGTACACCCCGGTCACGCAGTTGAACAACGTCGTCTTGCCCGCGCCGTTCGGCCCGATGATGCCGAAGATCGAGCCCGACGGCACCACAAGCGACACGTCCTGGAGCGCGACGATGCCCCCGAACTGGATCCGGAGTTGTCGCAGCTCGAGCAGCGGTTCGCCCGCCGGCTTCGAGTCGGCGACGACGATGTCAGCCGATGCGTCGCCGGTTGGTACGACCGTCGGCGTCACCGGCGTCGCGAAGGACTCCTCTTCGGGCAGCAGCTCGGCGGCGCGTTGGCGACTCGGCAGTAAGCCTTGCGGGCGGAAGATCATCATCACGACGAGCACGAAGCCGAACAGCAGGAGGCGGTACTCGGTGATGTCGCCGGCGTTTCCTCCGGTGAGCGCGTTCAGCCCGCGCAGCAGCGTGCGACCTGCCGCGGCTTGACGCAGATACTCAGGCAGGAACGCGATGGCAAAGGCGCCGACAATGACGCCCGGCGCTGACCCCATGCCGCCGAGTACGACCGCGGCCAGGATCAGGATCGAGATGAGCAGTTCGAACTGCGGCGGGTTGATGAAGTTCACCTTGCTGGCGTAGATCCAACCGGCGAGGCCGCCGGTCGACGCGCCCATCGCGAAGGCCCACAGCTTCATCCGGAAGGTGTCGACGCCCATCGCCTCGGCTGCGTCTTCGTCCTCGCGGATCGCCGCCCAGGCGCGGCCCACTCGCGAGCGCGTCAGACGCGCCAGCACGATCAGCGCGAGGGTGATCGCGGTCAACACGAGCAAGTAGTACGGGTACGGCTGGCCGGTGAAGTGCAGCCCGCCGACCGACGCCGGGTGCGGGATCGGGTTGAGCCCGCGCGATTCGCCCAGCGAGTTCGTGTTCTGCGCGACGATGCGGACGATCTCGCCGAAGCCGAGGGTGACGATCGCCAGGTAGTCGCCGCGCAGGCGCAGCGTGGGCGCGCCGATGACGACACCGGCGATCATGGCGACGATGACGGCGACCGGGAGCGCAAGCCACGGTTGCCAACCCGCGCCTCCGTGGGCGGCGGGCAGCGTCAACTTCGCGGTCGTGTACGCGCCGACCGCGTAAAACGCGACGTAGCCAAGGTCGAGGAGGCCGGCCTGCCCGACGACGATGTTGAGGCCGAGGGCCAAAAGCACGTAGATGCCGACGGGAGCGAACAGCACGCTTTGCCAGTACGGGCTTACGCCCAGCGGCGCGACCGCCCCGAGAACGAGCACGGTTGCGGCGATGGCGAGCTTGGCTGCCGTCGGAAGCGGGTCCCAGCGCCTGCGGACGGCGTCGAGCAGCGCGACGGGCTTCCACTTCACGCGCGCACCCGCCCTGCGCTTTCGCCGAGGATTCCCGTCGGCCGGAACATGAGCACGAGCACCAGGACGGTGAACGCGAACACGTCCTTCCATTCGCCGCCGAGGACCGTTTGGCCGTAGGTCTCCAGCAAGCCGAGCAGCAGGCCGCCGAGAAGCGCGCCGCGCACGTTGCCGATGCCGCCGAGTACCGCGGCGGTGAAGGCCTTGATGCCGGGGAGGAACCCGATGTTGAAACGAGCGACCTCGAAGAAGATCCCGTAGAGGAACCCTGCGGCGCCCGCCATGACTCCTCCGAGCAGGAACGTGATCATGATGACGCGGTCGATGTTGACGCCCATGAGCGCCGCGGTCTCCTGGTCTTGCGCCACGGCGCGCACGCCGCGGCCGATGCGCGACCGCGCCACGAATCGCTCGAGGGCGATCATCAGCACGATCGCGGCCACGAAGACGAGGACTTTGTCGCTGCGCACGTTTGCGCCTTGAAACGCGAACAGTTGCTTCTTGGCCAGCACGCGCGGGAAGCCCAACTCGTTGCGCCCGTAGCGAATGGCGAACAGTTCCTGGAGGAACAGCGACATGCCGATTGCGGTGATGAGCGCGGCGAGCCTTGGCGCGCCGCGGCGGCGCAAGGGGCGGTACGCGATGCGCTCCATCGCGACCGCCGCGAGCCCCGAACTCACCATCGCCACGATCAGCGCGAACACGAGGACGCCGACGAGGGCGAACCCGGTTTTGGCCGGGTCCGCCACGTCGACGCCGACGGCGTGCATCGCGAACAGGCTCGTGAACACGCCGATCATGAAGATCTCGGAATGGGCGAAGTTGATCAACCTGAGCACGCCGTACACCAGCGTGTACCCAAGCGCGATCAGTGCGTAGATCGCTCCGAGTGTCAGCCCGTCGACGGTCTGTGGCCAGAACTCCGTGACGAGCCGGTGCAGGTTGAACTCGATGCCGGTCCCCCTATCCGAGGGTGCTCACGCGTTGGGCGACTCAGCCCTTTGCGATCGCGTTCGCGACCGTGCCGACTTCGGTCAGCTTGCCGCTCTCGACCTTGTAGACGTACACGTCCTTGTTCGTGACGTTGCCGTTGTCCTGCAACTCGATGACCCCGGCGACGCCGTCGTAGGTCTTCAGGCCTTCGACGTAGGTCAGCAGCTGCTGGCGAGTCGTGTTGCCAGCCAGGACACCCTGAACGAAGATCTTCGCGGCGTCGTAGCCCTGCGTCGAGTACGTCCCGGCGTCCGCCTTGTTCACTTTCTTGTAGTCGGTGGCGAACTTGCCGAGCTTGCCGCCGGCGTCGGGGGTCGCCAGTCGGCACGGACACGTGAGCCACGCACCCTCGGCGCCCGACGCGCCCGCGGAGCGGACGAAGCCGAGGTCGAGTGAGCCGTCGCCACTAACGAACTTCGCGGTGACGCCCTCGTCGGTGAGTTGCTTCTTGAACTTGCCGGCCTCGGCGTAATAGCCGCCGTAGAAAATGATGTCGGGGTGCGCGTCCTTGACCTTGGTCACGGCTGCGCTGTACGCCTCGGCCTTGGGGTCGATGACGTCGGTGGCCACCGTGTGGACGCCGGCCTTCTCAAGCAGCGCCTGCGTGCCGTCCGCCAGACCCTTCCCGTAGTCCGAGTTGTCGTTCACGTACGCCGCGGTCTTGGCCTTGAGCACCTTGAGCACGAAGTCGGTGACACCGGCGCCCTGCACGTCGTCGTCGGGAATGAGGCGATGGAACACCGTCTCGTTCGGAATCACGGTCGGCAGCGCGGCGTTGGTCGCCGACGCGCTGATCATCGGCAGGTTTGCCGTCTGGAGGTCTTGGATGACGGCCTTGGTCTCACCCGAGAACGTCGGGCCGATCAAGCCCAACACGGACGCGTCGTTGATGAACTTGTCCTTCACGGTCGTGATCTGCGCCGAGTCGCCCTGGGTGTCGAAGGGCTTCAGCACGAAGTGGTACTTGTCGCTCGACGCGTTCGCCTCTTGAAGGGCGACCTTGGCGCCTTTGACGATGTTGAGGCCGAGCGCGGCGTTCGGTCCGGTCTCCGGCCCAGCGAAGGCGAAGGCGATCGTTTTCTTGTTGCCACCGCCGCCGCCACCGCCGCCGGCGTTCGTGTTCTTGTTGTCGTCTTTACTGCCGCACGCGCCCGCGACGACCGCGAGTGCGACGACAACGGCGGCTACACGCCACCAGGACCGGGTGCTTCGAGACATGTGTGTTCTCCTGCTAGTCGGTCAGGTCAGCCGGGACGTTACGCCGGGTGAGCCGGTTTTGTCACTGATTGCGGCAACAATGCTCCGATGATCCGTCGGCTGTTTACCCTCGGCATCGTCGCCGCAATCCTCGTCGGTGGCGACGTCGCGGCTCGCGGCTTCGTGTCGACCACGGTCGAGCGGCGTGCGCAACAGGAGGCCCCGTCGGGGTCGTCCGTGGCGGCTGACGTCGGCGGGTTCCCGTTCTTGCCGCCGCTGCTGCTCGGCGGAAACGTCAGCACCGCCAGCGTCCACGTCGAGAACATCAAGGCGAAGCTGTTGGTGTTCTCGACCGTCGACATCGACCTCAGTGGCGTGCACCTCGACCGCGGGCGCCTGATCAACGATCGCAAGGCGCGCATTACCAAGATCGACCACGGGACGATCCGGGCGATCGTCACCGCCGGATCGCTGTCGGACGCGCTGCACGTGCCGGTGACGATGCAGGGTGGTCACGTCACCATCGCCGGGCTCAACGTCACCCCGTCCGTTCGCGACAGGCAGCTGACCATCGCCGGGTTCAGGGTGCCGCTCAACGGCTACATGCCGTGCGTCACCGACGTCACGGTCGAGGACGAGAAGATGGAACTCTCCTGCGAGATCCACGACGTTCCGCCGGCGCTGCTCGACGCCGTGCAGAACGGCATCGGCGCCTGAGTCAGTCGTCGTGGTCGATGGTGATCCAGGTGGGGAATGAGATGTGGTCGACGCCCATCCAGTTGGTGATGCGGCCGGCGTCGCGCAGCTGACGGAGGCACGGGCGCGCGTCGTCGCCGAGCATGCGCATGTACTCGGCGACGGTGATCAGGAGCGGTCCGACGTCGAGGTCGCCCGGCAGCGTGCGGGCGTCGACTTCGAGCGTGGGCCGGCACGGGTGCTTCAGGTCGAGCGCGTGGCAGTGGTAGACGACGCCTTCGAACACGGACAGGGCGACGATGCGCATGCAGGCACCAATTTGTCAGCATGAGGGCGTGAAGGTTGCCTACGCCCCGGATCTGCTCGACCGGTCCAAGTTTGCCAACGTTGCCGACCTGGTCCACGTGACCAATCCCGCGGCGATCGACTCGATCGCCGGACTCGGCCCGGGCGACGTGGTGGCCCTCGATCTCTCACGGGAGGGCGCGCTCGACGCGGGGACGCGTGCGGCGGCGCGCGGCGCCAAGGTGTACGGCTTCGCATCGCACGTCGACACCGAGACGATGACCGCGGCGAAGAACAGCGGTGTGACCGCGATGGCGCGCTCGGCGTTCTTTGGTCGGGTCGACGAGTTGTTCGCGTAGGGTCGAGGTCGGTGCCGTCCGACGACCAAGAACTCGTCCGCTGGAGCGAATCGCTCAGCGGCATCGCGCGCACTGGCCTCGCGTTCACGACGTCGCTGTACGAGCAAGAACGCTTCCAGGAAGTGCTGCACGTCGCTGCTGACATGCGCGCCGCCGTCGACGAGTCCGCACCCGCCAGCGAGTGGCACGGCGAGTGGATGAAGGCGATCGACAAGGGCGTGCCCGGCTACGTCACGCCGAAGCTGGCGGTCGGCGCTGTCGTCGGGAACGACAAGGGCGAGCTGTTGTTGATCCAGCGCGCCGACTCCGGCATCTGGCTGTACCCGACCGGTTGGTGCGACATCGGTTATTCGCCGAGCGAAGTCGTCGTGAAGGAAGTGAAAGAAGAGACCGGGATCGACGTCGAACCCGTACGCATCATCGCCGTGATCGACGGCGTGCGAAACCAATTCACGCGCGTCCCGCTGTACTCACTCGTCTTCCACTGCCGCGTCATCGGCGGCGAATTGCGTCCCCATCCGCTCGAGACGCGCGACGTCGGGTTCTTCGCGCGCGACGCACTTCCGCAGCCGCTGGTCGGTTTCGATCGCTGGGGCGATCAAGCTTTCGCGGCGATCGACGGTCATCCGCTCGAAGTGGCGTTCGACCCACCGCGCGATCCCGTGTGGAAGGGCGACGCGTCGGAGTAGTCAGTCGTCGAGGAGCAGCACCGGTCGGCGCGGGCGGACGACGTCGCGCGCGTACCCACCCAGTGCCGTCGCTGCGCTCACGACGAGCGGCAAGCCGATGATCATCGCCCCCAGCGCAACCCAGTCGACCCGAAATACGGCCGGGTGGTTATCGGATGTCGTCACCAAGATCGCAACGGGGATGACGGCGAGCGGTATTGCGATCACCGTCGCCGTCATCACGATCAGGGCCGCCTTCCGCGTCCCGACGTTGCGGCTTACGCGCGGCACGACACCGGTGGCCGCGAGCACGGCGCGTTCGTCGTCACCGTCGCGGGCGTTGAGCACGAGGCCGACGGCCACGACGGCGAGGACGAGCACGCACGCACCACCGAAGGCGATCGCGCGAACCGGGTAGCGGTTCGTGACCCGATACCGCCCAGTACCGATGGTGAGCGACGTCTGGAGGTACGAAGTGCCGGGCGCTGGGGGTCCGCGGAGATCTTGCGCCCACGCGATGTCGCTCTCGAGGAGGGTGAGGCGTTGGCGTTCTTTGTTGGTAAACGCCGTGTCAGCGACGACAGCCACCGTGCCGCTGAAGCGAGATTGCCAGCCGAGGCGGTTCGCGAACGACGGACTGAGAAGGATGCGCGGCAACCCCAGAGACGCCTTGTCGCTCCGCACGATGGCCGCGACGTGGATGAAGGTGCCCTGCCTCCCGCTGCGATCGACGCGGCGCGGCGTCGGCCCGTCGGGCGGCTCGACCACGATCGCGTCGCGACGGCGCAGCGCCGTGGGAACGTCGAACAGAGCGAGCAGTTCCGGTGTTGCCATCGACATGATGGGACTCGACGAATACTGCGAGTACAACGTGGCGTCTTCGCGGTCCAGTACGTACTGCGGCAGGTCGCCTCCGGTCGACGAGACCAACGAGGACAGCGGAATGACCTTGCCGCGCGGGACCGCAGCCCGAAGTTGTCTCACCAGCGACGGGTCGACGTCAGGCACGGGCGGGGACGCCGGCGTCCCGGAGAAAGATTCATTCGCCGACGTGGGCTGGAACTGCCAGCTGTTCTCCAGCAGCGCTTGGTTGTCGCGAACGAACGGCACACTGCTGACGGCGTCTTCGTACTGCGTGTCCCAACTCGCAATGAGCGTGGTGGCTCCGACCACGAGGCCGACGACGGCACACGCAGCACCGACGACGCTGGCCGACCGGGGCCCATTGCGTGCCAGGCTTCGTCCGGCGAGCCGCCACGCCAACGACCGGTCCGTGAACGCCGTCTCGAGCCAGCGCACCGCGATGGGCGCAACCCACAACGCGGCCGCGAGCGGAAGCACAAAACCTGCGATGAGCGCGAGGCGGTGCGCCGCGCTGTCCTTCGCCACGTCGCCGTAGACGATCAGCGCCGCCGACAGCGCGAGCGCGCCCGCGGACCAGAACCATGTTCCCCGGCGGGGCGTTGCCACCGGGCGTCGGCTCGCGAGCGCCTGCAAGGTCGGCAACCGGCTCGCCGTCCGCGCCGGGAACCACGCGGCGATCGTCGCCGCTACCACGCCGAGGATCGCAAGAGGAAGGAGATCGAACACGCGAACGACAGGACCGTGCACGTCTTGGTTCGTGATCGAGTACAGCACGTGACGGGGGAGCAGCCCGACGCCAACACCCCCGACTCCGATTCCAACCAGCGAGCCGGCGCCGGCGACGAAGCCCTGCGCCGCGAGCGTGGCGGCGACGACGCGCGGCGATGCACCGCAGGAGCTGAGCAATCCGATGGTGCGCAGCTGTCGCCGCGCCCCGAGCGCGAATGCTGCGGCGACGATCACGCCCACGACGAAAAGGCCGACCGTCGCCCCGACGTAGCTCCAAAGCACGTCCGAGGTGACGGACCGGTTGTTCCATTGCCAACCTGAGATTCCCCAGCCCGGGACGTCGCCAACGCCGAGCGGCGTGCTGATGAGGGCGGTCGTTTGAGCGCGCGGCGGAACGTCGTGCGTGAAGACGAGATCCGTGGCGCCGTAGCCCGGCGGTAAGGAGACGACTCCGACGACCTTCAGCCGGTGAGCCACGCGTTCGGGGGCGACCGACGACCCGATACGGAGCTTCAGGATCCGGGCGACGTCGGTGCTGATCGCCGCCTCGTCGCGTACGCGTGGCGCGCGTCCCTCCGAAATGCGGTAGCGACCGCGCCCGAGGTGCGAATTCAGGTTCGCGTCGCTCACCGTGAAGCTCAAGGTGGCCGTTGGGAGCCGGACCCGGTCGATGCCGGTGTGCTCGATCTCGACACGCGCATCGGGCGGGAGCGCGTCGCGGAGCCGTTGCACGTCGGCGTCGCTTGGTTCGCCCGATGCCAAGCCCGGATAGACGCCGTCGGACGGGGTGTTTCCGATGAAGCTCGCGCTCGATTCCGCGGTGCCGAGGTTGGCGCGCCGCTGCGCGTCCGCCGACCACTCGCCGGTGCGCGACATCACCGACGAGACCGTTGCACCCGCGGTGGGGATGGCGATCATCAACATCACGAGCGCGGCGCGGCCGGGCTGGCGGCGAAGCTCACGCCCCGCCAGGCGTAACCCAACGCGCAGGGTGGTGATCATTGTCCCCGCGCCTCGATCTCATCGGCGATCCTCGAAGGCCGCGTCTCGTCAACGATCGAACCGTCGCGCACGCGCACGATCCGGTCAGCCCACGACGCGTACCGCGGCTCGTGCGTGACGAGCACGAGCGCGCAACCCGTCGTCGTGACGAGCGAAGCCAGCAGTTCGATGACCTTGTCGCCGGTGACGGAGTCAAGTGCGCCGGTTGGTTCGTCGGCCAACATCAACTTGCGCTCGCCGACGATGGCGCGGGCAATGGCAACTCGTTGCTGCTCGCCGCCTGAAAGGTCGTCGGGGTATCGATCGAGCGGACCGGGCAATTCGACCCGGGCGAGCGCTTCGCTCGCTCGTTCGCGCGCCGACCGCGTCGCGACGCCGTCGAGTTCGAGGGGCAACATCACATTCTCGATCGCGGTCAGTGTCGGGATCAGGTTCAGGCGTTGGAACACGATTCCGACGTCGCGACGGCGCAGTGCTGCCCGGCCGGTTGCGTCCAACTCGTCGAGCGCCGTCGCACCGACAAAAACGCGGCCCGCAGTGGGGTCTTCCAGCCCGCCGGCGAGATGCAGGAGTGTCGACTTGCCTGAGCCCGATGCGCCCATGACCGCGACGAACTCACCGTTCGCAATCTCAAGCGACAAGTCCGTGAGAGCGCGCACTTCCGTCGCGCCTTGCCCGTAGCGCTTCACGACGTCGACGAAGGACAACGCAGGTGTCGGGTCGGTCATCTTTTCTTCCCCGCTTTCGTTTGTTCGTTGAGTCGGGCTTCGCACCGGTCGAGCCAGTTGACGTCCGCTTCGACCCGGCCGAGGAAGGCGTCGCTGGCGAGCGCCGCAACGTCCCCGCGGGGACGCCCGTCGCGACGCGCGCGCTGGAGTTCCGCGAGGAGCGCAGCCCGCTGTTGGTCGATGAGCGCGAGGCCGTCCTTGCCACCGAGTTGAACGGCGAGTAGCACCTTCATCACAAACTCGTCGCGTGGTGGCGCGCTGTCGACCGGTGTCGTCGTGAGCCATTCCTTCAGTTCGCGTCGACCGGTCTCGGTGATGCCGAAGACGCGCTGGTCAGCGTCGCCTTTGCCGCGCTCGACGACGGCGTCGTCGCGCAGCATGCGGTCGAGGGTTGTGTAGACCTGACCGACATTGAGGGGCCACAACCCGCCTGTCCGCTCCTCGAAGTCGACCTTCAGCTGGTAACCGTGGCGGTCGCCCTCAGCCAGGAGGCTGAGGAGAACACCTCGAACCGTCATAGTTACGCAGTATGCATACCGCGTATGCGTCGGTCAAGTGGTCAGGTATTCAGCTGGCCAAAGAGGGCCGCGACGATGCTCACGCCGCCGCGCGCCTTTTCCCACGCATCGGCGATGGATTCGTGGTCGACCAGGCCCGACGCGTCGGGTGCGATGCCCAGCGCCGACGTCGCCGCGGCCGCCAGAAGTGCCGGCTCGAGGTCGTCGCCGTACGCCGCGAAACACTCGAGCCCGTCCCAGAGTGCTGTGAGCGGCGCGGCGGGTTCGGCGTCCGTCGCGAGGGCGAGCGCGACCGTCGCGAACACTTCTTCGGTCGCAAGCCCGGGCGGCCGCACGTATCCGGCGACCGGATGGAGGCGCCACTCGAAGGTCATGTCGTCGGGGCCGTCGTCGCGCAGCCACACCTGCGAACCGTTGACGTACGGATCAGTGGGCTCACCGAAACGGTCGTCGAGGGCGATGATCAGCTCGTGCGTGGCGCGCCACACACACGTCGGCACGCGGGCGTTCGCCATGGGGTGGGAAGCTACCTGCATGAGCACAGCGCCACGTATTGCACCTGTCACTCCCGAAGAGTGCAACGAGAAGACGGCCGAACTGCTGAACGGGCTCGGCGCCGGCATGTCGCAAGCGCTGAACATCTTCACGACGCTGGCGCATCACCCGCGACTCTTGAAGAAGTGGTCGGAGTTCGGCGGCGTGTTGCTGTACCGCGGCGAACTCGACCCGCGCCTGCGCGAGATCGTCATCTTGCGGACCGGTTGGAATTGCAAGTCGGACTACGAATTCGGTCAGCACCGCGTCATCGGGCTGCGCTCGGGGATGACGGAAAAGGAAGTCGACGCCACGACCCTCGATCCCGACGCTGCCGGCTGGGGCGAAGAAGAACGACTGCTCATCGCGGCGACCGACGAACTTCACGCCGACAACAAGATCTCCGACGCGACGTGGAAGCAGCTCGAGGCGAAGTACACGAAGGCGCAGTTGATCGAGCTCGTCTTCCTCGTCGGGCAGTACCACCTCGTCTCGATGGCGCTGAACTCGCTCGAGGTGCAGCGTGACGACGGCATCGACGGGTTCCCTTCGTGAAGCGACTCGAAGGCCGCGGGGTAGTCGTGGTCGGCGCCGGCACGCGCGTCACCGACGATCCCGAGGCGCCGGTCGGCAACGGGCGCGCCATCGCCGTGCTCGCGGCGCGCGAAGGCGCGTCGGTTGCATGCGTCGACAACAACGAGGCAGCGGCGCGCGCGACCGCGGAACTTGTCGAAGCCGAAGGCGGTAAGGCGTCGGTGATCGTCGCTGACGTGAGCGACCCCGCGCAGTGCGCGCAACTCGTCGCCGACGCCGTGGCCGCGCTCGGCGGCATCGACGGCATCGTGCTCAACGTCGGCATCGGCGCCGGTGTCGGGCTCACCGGTACGACCGTCGAGGATTGGGATCTCGTCGCCAACGTCAACGTGCGCGCCCACTTCTTGATTTGCCAGGCCGCCAAGGAACACCTCGGCGAGGGTGCCGCGATCGTGTTCATCTCGTCGGTTGCGGGCTTGCAAGCGGGCAGCCGTATCCCCGTGTACGACACCACGAAGGCGGCGCTGTTGGGCCTCAACCGTCACGTCGCCGCCGAGATGGCGAGCCGCGGCGTGCGCGCCAACGTCGTGTGTCCTGGACTCATCGACACGCCGCTCGGACGCGTCGCGTCGGGAGGCCGCCCGTCGCGCGACCGCACGCCCGTCCCGCTCAAGCGCCAAGGCACCGCCTGGGAAGTGGCGGCGCCCGTGGTGTTTCTGCTTTCGGATGACGCCAGCTACATCACGGGACAAGTCCTCACCGTCGACGGCGGACTGTTCATGCGGTGAAGGGCGTCGCGCTCTTCCTCGCGCTCGCGCTGTTGACGAGCGGCGCCGCCTGCAAGGGCAAGGCGGAACACGTCACGACGCCGCACAAGACCACGACGTCGTCGTCGACTTCGTCCACGAGTACGACGTCGGCCACGGTGTCGCCGGCCACCGCCGTTGTCGCCGCCGCGCAACCGGCACCTAGTGGGTGCGACGCGTCGTCTCTTCCGCGTGTTGAGCCGCGCCGCGACCGCACGAAGTACACGATCGACGCGAACCTCGACCTCAACGCCAACCAAGTCACCGGCACGCTCAGAGCGGTATTCACACCCGACAAGGACACCGACCAGGTCGTGCTGCGGCTGTGGCCGA
The DNA here is from genome assembly GCA_041166285.1 of Actinomycetota bacterium. Classification (GTDB taxonomy): domain Bacteria; phylum Actinomycetota; class Acidimicrobiia; order Acidimicrobiales; family JACCXE01; genus JACCXE01. The sequence goes on from JBEEFR010000174.1 coordinate 32,167, forward strand.
ACGGTCCGACACCCGCGGCGAAGGGCGCACACGAGGACATCGCCAACGTCACGATCGACGGCAAGCCGGTCGCGTTCCGCATGGACAACCCGACGACCGCCTACGTCGACACGCCCGACAAGAAATCGCTCACCCCGAACAAAGCGATCACGATCAAGCTGTCGTTCACACTGCGCCTCCCCGGCGTTTCGGACGACCGGTTGAGTCGCCAAGGCAACACGGTGCGACTCGGTTCGTGGTTGCCGCTGCTGGCGTGGGAACCCGGTGTCGCGTGGGACATCGACCCACCGACCACCAGCAACGCCGAGGCGTCGGTGACCGTCGTATCCGACTTCGACGTGCACTTCGTCGCGCCGCCAGGGCTCACCGTGCTCGCGACGGGTGTGAACGACGGGCCGTGGCATTGGACCGCCAGCGCGGTGGGTGACTGGGCGGCGTCGGTCGGGTCGTTCAATCTCGCCGAAGGGGAGGCCGTCGGCGCGAAGGTCACGGTCGGCGTCGAGAAGTCGATGAGCGAGTCGGCGGCGACGTACCTCGCTCGCGTCCTCAGTTCGCTGACCGACTTGTCGCGTCGCTACGGCAACTATCCGTATCCGACGTTCACGCTGGCGCTCACGCCGAACCTCAAAGGCGGCATCGAGTACCCGGGTCATGTGATGCAGGGCCCGAACACGAACGCCCGCACGACGCCGCACGAGGTGGCGCATCAGTGGTTTTACTCACTCGTCGGCAACGACCAGGGCCGCGATCCGTGGCTCGACGAAGGCATGGCGAGTTGGGCCGAGGCGCAGACGAACCACACGTATGGGTCGTTCGTCTCCAAGCCCATTCCTGCAGACGGGAAGAACCGCATCGGCGAGTCAATGCCGTACTGGGATCAGCGCCACGGCAGCTACTACCGGTCGGTGTACGTCCAGAGCGTGCAAGCTCTCGCGGCGATGGGCCAGTCGCCGGCCGCCATCGACTGCGCGCTGGCGCGCTACGTCGCCGCCAACGCGTACCGCGTGGCGACGCCCGCCGCCCTCGCAGCCGCGCTGAAGACCGTGGCGGCGAACGCGGTCGAGGTGCTCGCCCGGTACGGAGCGCAACGCATCACGTAAGTTCGCGCTCATGCGCACTGCCATCGAGATCGCCGAGGCCATCAGAGCCGGCGAACTGAAGGCGACGGAGATTCTCGACGAGTCTCTTCGCCGCATCGCCGAGCACAACGACGCGCTGAACGCCTTCGTGGTCGTCGACGAGGATGCGGCGCGCGTCGCGGCAGCGGCGATCGACGATGCGGTGGCTGCCGGCCGCGACCCCGGACCGTTCGCGGGGGTGCCGCTAGGCGTGAAGGATCTCGAAGACGCAAAGGGCCTCGTCACGTCGCACGGGTCGCTGCTGTTCAAGCACTCCCCGCCGCAACCCGAAGACTCGATCCACATGGCGCGGCTGCGCGCCGCGGGGTGCGTGCCGCTCGGCAAGACCGCGGCGCCCGAGTTCGGCACCGTTGCGTTCACGCATACCAAGGCGTTCGGCACGACGCGCAACCCGTGGGATCTCGAGCGAACTCCCGGCGGATCGAGCGGCGGATCCGCTGCCGCGGTCGCCGCCGGCCTCGTACCGATGGCGACCGCCAGCGACGGCGGCGGATCGATCCGTATACCGGCTGCGTTCAGCGGCCTGGTCGGTATGAAGCCGTCGTTCGGGCGCATCCCGCATCCGTTCCCCGCCGTGTCGCAGACGTCCGTGTACGGCGTCGAAGTGACCACCGTGCGCGACGCGGCGCGTCACCTCGACGTCACGGCGGGACCGGCGAACGTTGACCGCACGACGTTGCCGCCGCCGACCGTTCGCTACGAAGACGCCATCGAGAACCTCGATGTTTCGGGACTCCGCATTGCGTACTCGTCCGACCTCGGATTCGGCACCGTCGATCCGGAGCTCGCCGAAATCGTCGAGGCGGCAGCGCGGGACCTGTTCACCGCGCTCGGCCGGCCGTTCACCGCTATCGAGCTGGATCTGCCCGACCCGGTGCGCACGTGGCTGAGCGCAGGCGCGGTCGAGCAGTGGCTCAGCCTCGACGAAGGCATGTGGCCCGACCGCGCCGGAGACCTCATGGGCTTCGTTCGGCGCGGCTACGAAGCGACGGAGAACCTGAACGCGCAAGGCGTGGCGCGTCGTTTCCGCTACCGCTTCGCCCTCGAGGCCGAGTGGGGACGCGTTTTCGACGAGGAGGCCGACGTCATCATCTGCCCGACGACCGCCGTGCCCGCATTCCCAGCCGCGGGGCCGCCGCCGTCGATAATCGCCGGCAAGGACGTCGGCCCTGCTCTAACGACGCCGTTCTGCATGCCTGCGAACCTCTGCTGGAACCCGGCGATCTCGCTGCCCGCCGGCCTGACGTCGGACGGGTTGCCCGTCGGCCTGCAGATCAACGCGCCGCGTCACGCCGACGAGATCGCGCTGCGGCTCGGACGCATCTTCGAACAAGCGCGACCATGGCCGCGCCACGCGCCGGGGTACGTGTCGTGACGCTCCCCGCGTCGATCGACGACGTCACGCCGCAGTGGTTGCGCGAGACGACCGGGCTCGCGGTGACGGGCAGCACTGCGACGCAGTTCGGAACCGGCATCGGCGTGAGCAGCGCCCTCTACCGTGTCGCCCTCGAAGGCGATGACTGTCCGCCGACGGTCGTCGTGAAGTTGCCGGCGCTCGACGAGGCGGCGGTGTTCACGTCGACGATCCTGCGCATGTACATCCGCGAGGTCGCGTTCTTCAACCACCTCGCCACCGAGTCGCCGGTGCGCGTCCCGCAGGGCCACTACGCCGCGGTCGACGAAGAAACGAGCCACTTCGTCGCGGTGATGGAGGACATGGGGTCCATGCGGATCTGCGACCAAGTGCTCGGGATGAGCCTCGCCGACGC
>JBEEFR010000175.1:0-14656 GCA_041166285.1 Actinomycetota bacterium
GCCGACCGCTCCGACAAGCGCAAGCTGCTGCTGATCGTGCAGACGTTGGCGATGCTGCAGTCCTTCGCCCTGGCGTCGGTGGCGTTCATGGATCACCCGCCGGTAGCCGCCATCTTCGCCATCGCCATCGCCGGCGGCTGCGCCACCGCGTTCGACAACCCGGCGCGCCGCAGCTTCGTCGTCGAGATGGTTCCCGACGAGGACATCAACAACGCCGTCTCACTCAACTCCGCGCTGATGACGGGCTCGCGCATCTTCGGTCCCGCGCTCGCGGGTTTCCTCATCGTCGCGGCCGGCTTCGGCTGGGCGTTCCTGCTCGACGGCGTGAGCTACATCGCCGTACTTGTAGCGCTGTACCGGATGAACCCCGCCGAACTGCGGCCGGCGCCCGTCACCGAGAAGGGACGCGGCCAGATCGCCGAAGGCGTGCGCTACGTGCGCAGCATCCCCGAGCTGTGGATCCCGCTGACGATGATGACGGTGATCGGCACGCTGGCGTTCAACTTCCAGACCGTACTGCCGGTGTTCGTCAAGCGCGACCTCCACGGCGGAACGCTCACGTTCACGTTGCTGTTCGGCGTCGTGAGCACCGGTTCGTTGATCGGCGCGCTGTTCACGGCGCGGCGCAAGTACGTGAACCTCAACCACGTGAGCCAAGCGGCGCTCGGCTTCGGCGTCGCCATGACGCTGTTGGCGCTAGCGCCGAACACGCCGTTGGCGTTCGTCGTCGGCGTCGGTCTCGGTCTGACGAGCATCGCGTTCATGACGGCGTCCACCGCCATCGTGCAGACGCGGGCGAACCCGTCGATGCGCGGACGCGTCCTCGCACTGCAGGCGATCGTCTTCCTCGGCAGCACGCCGATCGGGGGCCCCATCGTCGGCCTCATCTCGCAACACTTCGGCGCCCGTTACGCGCTCGGCCTCGGCGCCCTCGGGTGCTTCATCGCCGGCACGATCGGCGTTGTCCGCCGGTCACACAGCTCGGTAGAACGGCTTGTCCCCAACGATGGTGACGCGCTCGACGGTGCGCTTGCTGGGTAGGTAGTCGTTGACCGCGTAGTGCTGCGTGGCGCGGTTGTCCCAGAACGCCACCGACGTGCGCGTCCAGCGGAACCGCACCTGCACGTCGGGAATCCCCATCTGCCGGTAGAGGCGGTCCAGCAACGCCGTCGACTCCTCCGCGTCCATCCCGTCGATGTGCGACGTGAACGACGGGTTGACGTACAGCGTGTCGCGTCCGGTCTCCGGGTGCGTGCGCACCACCGGGTGCAGCTGCGGCGGGTTCTCCTCGCGCATGCGCGCCTTGACCTCTTCGGTCTGTCCGCGCCCGAACGCGCGCGTGAAGTCGTGCACCGCTTCCAGGCCGCGGATGCGCTCCTTGATGTCCTCGGGGAGCATGTCGAACGCCAGGCCCATGTCGGCCCAGATCGTGTCACCGCCGAGTTTCGGGAGCTTGCGCATCGCGAGGATCGACCCGAGTGACGGCTCCGGCCGCCACGTCACGTCGCTGTGCCAAATGTCGGGTCCGCCGTACTTGCCGCCCGTCGGGATGCGGAACAGTTCCGGGTTCGGTTGATCCGGTGGCGTCAGCGGGTGCACTTCGAGTTCGCCGAACCGGCGACCGAACGCGATGTGACGCTCGGGCGTGAGGTTGGTCTGACCGCGGAAGAAGATCACCTTGTGCGCCAGCAGCGCGGCGCGGATCTCGGCGATCGTGTCGTCGCTGTGCTCGTCGGCGATTTGGATCCCGCCGATCTCCGCGCCGATGTTGCCGGTGAGTTGCCTGACCTTGAGTCCGCCCATCGGCGAATTCTGCCCGATTGCTAGACGGGAACGCAGACGCCGTTGGTGCAGACGGTGTCCGCGTTACAGACGGTGCCGCAGGCGCCACAGTTGTCGTCGTCGACTTGGAGGTTCGTGCACGTTGTGCCGTTGCACAGGGTGTCGCCGCTCGGGCACGACACGCACGTGCCGTTCACACACGCTTGATCGGGCGAGCACACCGTGCCGCAGGCGCCACAGTTGTTGGGATCACTCGTGAGCCGCACGCACGTCGATCCGCAAAGGTGCTTACCGATCGGGCAGATGTTCTTGCACACGCCGCTGCGACATTGCTGCCAGTCGGCGCACTTGTGCCCGCACCGGCCGCAGTTATCGGCGTCGGCGTTGACGTCGCGGCACACCGTCTTCGTCGTCCCGGAGACCGTGACCGTGCACGCCAACATTCCCGGAGGACACGTCACTGCCGCGGCGGCCGGCCGCTCGCCGAGTGCGATGGCGCCCGCGGCGACGATCGAACCCCCAAACAGCTTGCGGAGCACGCCACGTCGAGAAACCGATCCGCTCGCCGCTTCGACAGCCACGGCGTCGAGATCGAAAGCGCGCATCGAGCCCTAGAGTACTCCCGTGAGCGCAGCTTCACTCGCCGGCGCGATCATCCTGGTAATCACCTTCGCGATCGCGGGCGTCGCCAAGTTGCGCGACCACGACGGCACCCGACAGGCCGCCGTCGACTTCGGTGTGCCGCCACGGGTTGCGCCCGCCTTCGCCGTCGCCTTGCCGATCGCGGAGTTGGCGGTGGTGGCGGCGCTCGCCGTTCCCTCGCTGCGCCGCGCCGGCGCCGTCGCGGCTGCGGGAATGCTGTTGGCGTTCAGCCTCGCCACGGCGCGCGCTCTGCGACGCGGGGTGCGGCCGAATTGCCACTGCTTCGGGCAGGTATCGGATGCGCCAGTCAGCGCGCGGACCATTCTCCGCAACGGCGCGCTTCTCGCCGTCGCGGTGTTGGTGATCGTGATCGGCGCCCGGCCGGTTGACTGGAGCGTCATCGGCGTCGGCGCCGCGGCGTGCGCCGCGGTGGCGCTCGTCGTCATCCTGGCCGTCGAGACGCGGCTGCTCCTGGACCTCGTGCGCCGCCACGGCGAGGTCCTCCTGCGGCTCTCCGCTCTCGAAGACGCCGCCGGCGTCGCAATGTTCGACCCGGCGCCCGCACCTTCGCCGGCACCGACGTGGTCCGGCTTGCCGGTCGGCACGCCCGCGCCCGACGTCGCGCTGTCGGGCCTCGACGGTACCGACCATCGGCTGCTCGACATCGCGCGACAGAAGGGACGACTCCTGCTGGTCTTCAGCGACCCGGGTTGCGTGCCCTGCGAAACGCTCGCTCCGACGCTGGCGGCGCGCCAGCGCGACAAGAGCCAGCGGGTGCCAATCGTGTTCGTGAGCGCCGGAGATCCCGAGAAGGTGCGGCGGTTCGCCGACAAGCACGCCCTCGGCGACGTGTTCGTCGACGGCGCCGGCACCGCCGGCAAGTTGTTCCGCTACGGCGGTACTCCCGGCGCGTTGCTGATCGACGGCGCGCAACGTGTGGCGTCGCCCGTCGCCGCCGGCGCGCCCGCCGTCGAAACGTTGTTGGACGAATCCGCCTCACCCAAACCGGCGTCCGCGTTCGCGCTCCGCGACCTCGCCGGCAACGAAGTTCGCCTCGCCGACTTCGCGGGCGCTCCTGTTGTCCTGGTGTTCTGGGATCCGGGCTGCGGCTTCTGCCAGTCGATGGCCGATGCGCTGCGCACGTGGGAGCGCGACCGCACCGACGCGAGCCCGGCGCTCGTGCTCGTAGCCGCCGGCGATCGCGACGCCAACGCGGCGTTCGGGTTCGCGTCGCCGGTGCTGCTCGACAGCGACGGAACGGCGACGCGCGCCTACGGAGTCGCGGGCACGCCGATCGCCGTCCTGGTCGACGGCGACGGCAACGTCGCGTCACGCCCCCTCATCGGTGCCGAGTCGATCCTCGCCGCCATCGGTCGGCGCCAGCCGGACTCCCCCGCGGTCTCGGCTACTGCTTCAAATCGTTGACGAGGTCGACGACGAGTTGCGCACGGTCGTTCTCCCACCGCGACCGGTACGCCTCCTTGACGACCCACCCGCGTTCGATCAACTCGAGCCGCCGACGGATGTGCGACGCAACGCCGTGGGGATGAATGTCGGTTTCGATGGCGACATCGCGACTGGTGTCCGCCACCACCAAGTCCACGGTGTGTCTCCCCGCCGGATACGACGCCAGCAGCGGTAGCCCCGCGAGCTGCGCGCCGTCGGCGATCGCGCGCGCCCACGAAGACGGCGGGTGCGACGGCGTGGGCGGACCCGGCGGCGCGTCGGCTTGCGCGAGGTACGCCGCGATCAGACCGCCGGGCGGAGGGTCGCCGCTGTAGACGAGCACGAAGCGGCGCCGAGCGAGCGTAAAGAGCACAGCCGCCAGCGCCTCGTCCTCGACGAAGGCCCATGACGCGCCGTCGCCGACGCCCAGCGACGCGATGACGACGTCGCGCTCGATGCCCTGAAACCCGTGGACGGTTCCGACGCGCAGGTCCATCGCTTCGAGTTCGTCAGCGCTGTGCGCGGCGCGGATGGCGTCCTCGAGCGCGTTCGCCTGCGCGCGAAACGGACTGAGGACGCCGATCGACACGCCGGCCGCAGCACACCGGCGAATCTCCGAGAGGACGGCGTCGACCTCCGACTTCACGACGCCGTCGCGGGTCCGCTTCCCGTCGGCCTTCCGTACGTCGATGCAGTCACATGAGTGCGTCGACGGCTTGCGCGCCGCCACCTTGAGGCGACCGCCGTAGAACCGGTGCGCCACGAACTCGATCAAGTGCGGATCCGAGCGAAACTGCTCGTCGAGGACAAGCGGTTCGGCGACGCCGACCGCGATGTCGAGCACGCTGTTGCGGCGAAGGTCGAGCTTGGCGCGTGCCACCGGATCGGCGATGCCGTACCGATCGAGCGCGCCGGCGACGTCGTCATCGGAGAGAAACGAAACGGGGCGTAGCTGACGCGGGTCGCCGGCGACCACGACGCGTTTGCCGCGCAACAAGCCCGGCGCGGCAAGTGACTGGTCGATCGACGCCGCCTCGTCGAGGATGACGAGGTCGAAGAACCCGGCCTGCATCGGGAGCAGATCGTCGACGTCGACCAACGTGCCGATCCATAGCGGCAAGGCGTTCGTTACCGCGGTGCGCCCGAGGTGGCGCAGCTGCTCGCGCCGCGCGGCTCGCCCGCTGCGCAGCGCGGTGGCGAGCGCGTTCACCGCGGCGCGCGCCTTGCCGTCCAAGCGATCGCGCGACCGGCACATGAACGAGAGCCACTCTCCGTGCGCTTCGCGGGCGACCCGTACGGCGTCGAGCAGTTCGTCCCACAGCGGCCTCGTAACGACACCGCCGGCGGCGAGCACGTCGCGCGCTGCCAGTTGGGCGATCTCGCGCTGAGCGAGTTCGAGCGCAACGTCCGCGGGCGCGTCGACGTCGCACGGGAGCAGGCCGCGCAGTTCGCCGACGGCCTGACGGCGACGGCGCCCCGCCAGGAACCCGTCGGCTGTGCGCGCGTTCGCCACCAGCACTGCCAGGCGCTCGCGCCGGGCGCGGGCGTCGTTCAGGCTCAGCGCTCCCGAGGCCAACGCACCGCCACGATCGACCACCGACTCGACTTCCAGCAGCTGCGTGAGCTCGGCCCTAACGGCCGAGACTCGCGCCGTTGCGGTGTCGAACTGTTGGCGCGCCGCGGCGACACGGTCGCCACTCAACGGCTTCAACGCCCCCGCGCTGAGGCGTTGCGCCAGCGCCTCTCGGCGCTCGCTCGAACCGAAGATCACCGGCTCTGGTCCTGGGCTCTGCTGCAACAACTCGGCGAGCGCGTCGACCGTGGAGTCGGATTTGGCCACGACGAGGACGCTGTCGCCGCGTTCGACGGCGTCGAGCGCGATCGCCACCAGCGTCTGTGACTTTCCCGTCCCCGGCGCTCCCTGGATCACCGACACCGGCATCGTGCGTCTGGCGACAACGGCTGCGGATTGCGTCGGCGTCAACCGAATCGGCGACTGCACGACGGCCGCCGCTTCCGCAGGCTCGCCGTAATCGGTCTCTTCGGATTCGCCGTAGAGCGCGTGCAGTGCTGTTGGAGTGCCGAGATCAACCTCGGACCACCGCCGCAGCGAGCTGGCGCGGCTCATCTCCGGGGCTTCCGCACGCGACGTGTAGAGACCGACGCCGGCAACGACCACGACGTGGTCGAGCTTCATGAACTCTTCGGGCCCGGCGGTCGCCGGAACGAGTTCGGTCTCGCCAAATCCCGCGGCGCGCGCCAGGTCGCGCGCAAATGCCTGCAGCCGCGGCATCCGCTCCAGGAGCGCCTTCGGGGCTTCAATCGACGGCGTCGTCAGGCCCCCGCCGCCGTACACCATCCGCGCCTCGAGGTCGTGGCGGGCGTCGACGTCGCGCACGAGTTCGGTGAGATGTGGGTCGCCGATCCGCTCGATCGCCGGCGGGACGATCGGCTGGCGCACTACTCGCACGCGCGCGGACACCAGCGGCTCGAACACCTTCTGCTTGCGACCGTTGGCGCCGACGAATTGGCCCGCAGCGAACAGCCACCCCAACCGCACCGAACCGCGCAGCTGACTCAACTTCGCCAACTCTTCGGCGTAGGCGCGTTCGATGTGCACCGGCGGCAGCGGCAGCCGCGATCCCGGAGTGTTGGCCGCGGTTACCCCGGTCGCCATGAACGTGTTCACGGCGTTGACGTCCACCCAGCGAAACCACTCGGTGGAAATGGCCGTCGGGATGCCGGCGGGCGTTGCCGCCTTCGGCGACAACTGCGCCAGCGTTTGAATGATGTTGCGAAGCGCGTTCGCGTCGAGAGTCAACGACTCAGGTCAACGAAAGTTGCTAGCGACTTCGTTGATGAACAGATCGCACGTGTCCTTGCGGCGAGACATCGAACCCATCGTGAAGTCGGGGATGATGATCTCGTCGGCGCCCGCGTCTTTGTAGGCGGCGACGACTTCGGTCACTTCCTTGGCGTTGCCGGCAAGGGCCGACTGCCCGCGTTTGTCCTTGAGCCACGCTTCGTCGTCGGACAAGAACAGCATCGCTTGCGTCGACACCTTGATCTCGGAAGCGTCGCGGCCGACGGCGTCGCAGTGCTGGCGCAGCACGCCAACCTTGTGGCGCAGCACCTCGGGGTCGGTCCACGCGTTCCACTCGTCGGCGTACTGGGCGGCGATCTTCAGCGTGCGCTTCTCACCGCCACCACCGATGAGGATCGGTATCGCGAGCTGCACGGGCTCGGGCTGATTCGGTGCGTCGGTCACGGTGTAATACGCGCCCGTGAAGTTCGTGCGCTTCTCGCCGACGCTCACCATCGACTCGATCACCTGCACGGCTTCTTCGAACCGGTCGAGGCGCTCCTTGATCGTGCCCAGCTCGAGGCCGTACGCGGTGTGCTCGTTCTCCTGCCAGCCGGCGCCGAGGCCGAGCAGCAGGCGGCCGTTCGAGATGTTGTCGACAGCGGCCGCGATGTTCGCGATCACCGTCGGGTGCCGGTAGGTCACCGACGTCACGAGCGGCGCCAGCCGCAGCCGCGTCGTCGCCGCCGCGAGGCCGGCGAGGACGGACCAGCACTCGAGCGTCGGTCCGTCCATCGGCTCGAGGGTTCCGCTGTTGGGCATGAAGTGGTCGGCGAAGTACACGCCGTCCCAGCCCGTCGCCTCGCAGTGCTGCACGAGTTCGAGAACCTCTCCCCACGGCCGCATGGGTGACGGCCAGATACTGAATCGCATAGCGGCGAACGCTACGCGCTCCGCCGCGCATCTGACGAGAACCTGTACCTTCTCCGGCGGTTCACTCGCCTGCTCAACGGGCTCGTCAGATCAACGCGGCGCGCTCGCGCCCCCTCACAGTTCTGGAGGTCCTCCTCGTGCCGAAAATCGACACGGGTGACACCGCCTGGGTGCTCGTCGCCTCGGCACTCGTCCTCTTCATGACACCCGGCCTCGCGATGTTCTACGGCGGAATGGTCCGCAGCAAGAACATGCTGGCGATGCTCATGCAGAACTTCTTCGCCATGGGCATCGTCACCGTGTTGTGGGTGCTCTTCGGCTACTCGCTGGCGTTCGGCGGCGCCGGCAACGCCGGGCTGATCGGCAACTTCGACTTCGTCGGTTTGAAGGATCTCGCGCACGCGGTGTCGGGATCGGTGCCGTCGCTCGCGTTCGTCGCCTTCCAGCTCACCTTTGCCGTGATAACTCCCGCGCTCATCACCGGCGCGATCGCCGACCGCATGCGATGGGCGGCGTGGGTCGGCTTCATCACGCTGTGGTCGATCCTCGTGTACCTCCCGGTGGCGCACTGGGTATTCGCCGGCGGGTGGCTCGCGGAGCGCGGCGCGCTCGACTTCGCCGGCGGGACCGTCGTGCACGTCAACGCGGGCGCGGGCGGGCTGGCGCTGGTGTTCCTCTTGGGCAAGCGGCGCGGGTGGCCGAAGGAACCGATGCCCCCGCACTCGCTGCCGTGGACGCTGATGGGTACCGGCATCCTGTGGTTCGGGTGGTTCGGTTTCAACGCCGGCTCGGCGCTCGCCGCGAACGGCGTGGCCGCGCAAGCGTTCATGAACACGTTCGTCGCGCCGGCGGCGGCAATGCTCGGGTGGCTCATCGTCGAACGCCTCAAGGACGGTCACGCCACCACTCTCGGCGCGGCGTCGGGTGCGGTCGCAGGACTCGTCGCCATCACTCCGTGCGCGGGCTTCGTCGGCAGCCTCGCGGCCGTCGTCATCGGGGCCGTCACCGGCGCCGTGTGTTATCTCGCGATCGGTCTCAAGTTCCGCTTCGGCTACGACGACGCGCTCGACGTGGTCGCAGTGCACCTCGTGGGCGGCATCCTCGGCTCGATCTTGCTCGGGCTGTTCGCCGACGCCAGCGTCAACGCCGCCGGCAAGGACGGCGTGTTCTTCGGCGGCGGGTGGGGACTCTTCGGCGAGCAAGTGCTCGCGGTCGCCGTTGTCTTCGCATTTTCTTTCATCGTGTCGGGCGTCGTCGGCCTCGCACTGAAAGCGGTCCTGCCGAAGGGCATCCGCGTCACCGAGGAAGAGGAACACACCGGCCTCGACCTGACACAACACGCCGAGTCCGCGTACGCCTTCGACCGGGCCTGAGAGGAGACATCGTGAAACTCATCGTTGCCATCGTGAAGCCGTTCAAGGTCGACGAGGTCAAAACGGCGCTGCTGGAGCTTGGGCTCCAGGGCATGACCGTCTCCGAGGCGCAAGGTTTCGGACGCCAGCGCGGCCACAGCGAGGTGTACCGCGGGAAGGAGTACACCATCGACTTCGTGCCGAAGTCGCGTATCGAAGTCCTCGTCGACGACGCCGACGTTCCGCGCGTCGTCGACACGCTGATGGAACACGCGCGCACCGGCCAGATCGGCGACGGCAAGGTGTGGGTTCTCCCACTCGACGCCGTCTACCGCGTGCGCACCGGCGAAGCCGGCTCAGACGCCTTGTAGCGCGCCCGGCAGCGGGCGGGCGGAGACCACTGACAGCACTTGCACGGCGCGCGTGAGCGCGACGTATAACGCGCGCACGCCGTCCTCGTCGACGACGGCCGCCGGTTCGACCACGACAACGGCGTCGAACTCGAGACCTTTGACGGCGACGGGCGCCAACAGCGTCACGTGATCGTCGAGCGCCGCGGCGCGGCGTCCGTCGGTAAACGACACACCCATGGCCGCGAGCGCGCCAGCGACGTCGTCGAGCAGCGACAGCGGCGCCACGACGCCGATGGTGTTCCAGTCGCTCATGAGCTCCTGGGTCGCCAGCGCGGTCGCGATCGCGAGGTCATCCTCGGCGACTTCGGTCAACCGCGGTTGCTCGCCTCGCAATCGGACCGAAGCCGTCGGAGTGACGCCAGGCGCCGCCAGCGGCAACAGCCGGTTGGCGAAGTCGATGATCGGTGCGGGCACGCGGTAGCCGACGGTTAGTTCGTCGAGGCGCGGCTGGGGTGGTCCCATCACCGCCAGCGCGTCGGCCCAGCTCGTCTGCGCGCCGGGCGCGGTCGCCTGTGCGAGGTCGCCGAGGATCGTCATCGAGCCACCGCGGGCGCGCCGCGCCACCATCCGCAGTTCCATCGCCGTGAGGTCTTGCGCTTCGTCGACCACGACGTGCTCGTACAGCCGCCGGTCGCCCGACGTGAGCGACTCCGCTTCGTCGAGGACGGCGAGGTCGGCGCGCGTCCATTGCTCCTCGCTCACACGCGCTGCCGGTTTGCGCGCCAGTGCGTCGCGCTCGTCGTCGGACAGCACGCCGTCGGTGGCGTGCAGCAGCACGCGCCGGTTGCCGTACAAGCGACGCACGACGTCGGACGCGCTCACCGTCGGCCAGATCTTGTCGAGCGCCGACTTCAGGCCCTGGCTGGCGCGGACGTCGTCGGTGAACGGCCCCCAGTCGGCCAGCTTGGTGGTCGCCTTCGCCGAGTGCACCTGCCACGCGAGGTCGACGAACTGGTTGCGCAGCACCTCGCGGCTGCGGTTCGACGGACGCGCGCTGGCGAGCGACGTCTCGACGAGCGCGGCGACGTCGTCGGCCGGCAGCGTGACCGCGCCGAACCCGCTCGGAATCACGACGTCCTCTTTCGGCACGTTCACGCGGTGGGACACGGCGCGCCGCACGACGCTCACCATCCGCGCGTCGCCCTTGATGCGCGCCACGCGCGGCGACTCTTCGGCGCGCACGCGGTACCGCGCCGCCACGAGCCCCGGGAGCGTGAGTTGGACCGCCGCGGTTTCGCCGAGCGACGGCAACACCTGGGAGATGTAGCGCAGGAACAGCGGGTTCGGCCCGAGGATCAGCAGCCGCTCGCCGCGCAACAACTCCCGGTGTTCGTACAACAAGAAGGCGGCGCGGTGAAGACCGACCGCGGTCTTGCCGGTGCCCGGCCCGCCTTGGACGACCACGCACTGCTCGATGGGCGCGCGGATGATCACGTCCTGTTCCGCGGCGATGGTGGCGACGATGTCGCGCATCTCACCAGTCCGCGACTTCTCGATCTCCGCCAGCAGCGGGTCGGGCACGTACGCGCCGGCGCCGGCATCGGTGGCGTTGGCTGCGGTGAAGTCTTCGTCGAAGATGTCGAGCAGCGTGCGGTCCTCGAGGATGAAGCGGCGGCGCAAGCGCAACCCGAGCGGGTCGGCCACGGTGGCGCGGTAAAAGCCGGTCGCCACCGGTGCGCGCCAGTCCGTCACGACGGGTTCACCGTCTTCGTCCTCGACGTGGCGCCGACCGATGTAGTGGCGCGCGTCGTCGCGACCGTCGAGACGCCCGAAGCACAACGCCGTCGGGAGGTCCGCCAGCGAATCGATGCGGCGTTGCTTCTCCGCATCCCACGCGGCGGCGATGTCGGGATCGACGCCGCCCTCGGTCACGTTGCCGCCCTGATAGCCGAGCGACTTGAGATATACCGCCCGCTCGCGCATACGCACGAGGTTCATTTCCGCAAAATCGAGGAACTCCTGCTCGGCGGCAAGTTCAGGGTGGCGAGCGATCGGTTCAGTGTTTGCGGGCCCCATCGCCCGGAACCTAACTCGCCAGCGGCAGGATTTCAAGAAAAAGAGGCGCGCTAAATAGGCCTCAATTTTTCTACTTACGTTTATCCTGCGAGCGCCTCAATTGGCGCTTTTCAAGACTGTAATGGTGCCGGATTACGCGCGCAAGTGATAAGCCACCGCGCATCGATCCCGTCATGCGAGGCCACGTTCGCCAGGGGCTGCTCGTGTCCATTGCGTCGATCGTGTGGACGACGATCGCCAGCACCGTCGAGATCGTTCTCGGCTTGCAGCATCACGTCCTGACGCTCGTCGTGTTCGGGCTCGCGGGCACGCTCGACGCCGTCGGTTCTGCGGCGCTAGTCGTGCACTTCCGTCACGCCATGCGCCACGACGCACTGGCCGAGCACCACGAGCGGCGCGCCACGGTCATCGTCAGCGTCGGGCTCATGACGCTCGGCGGAGTGACCGTCGTCGAGAGCGCGCGCCGGCTGGCGTCGGGACACGTCGGCACGTCAACAGGACTCGGCGTGGCCATAGCGGGCGCCGCCATCGTGGTACTCGGCGTGCTGTCATGGATAAAGCGACGCGTCGCTCGCGCCGTTGACAGCGCGGCGCTTCTTGGTGACGGTTACCTCTCGGCGTCGGGCGCGTTGTTGGGCGCGGTCGCCGTCGTCGGCGCGACAGTCGGAACGCGTGCAGGACTCTGGTGGGTCGACCCGGTCGCCGCGCTGGCGATCGCGCTCGGCGCCGCCGCCGTTGGCGTCGTCTTCATGCGCCGCGGTCTCGCCGACTAACCCGACAGGTTGTGCAGGATGGCGCGCTCGATCTCCTGGAGCATGTCGGCGTCGTCGATCTTGTTCCCGCCGCGGTCGTATACGTAGAAGGCGTCGACCACGCGCACACCAAGCGTCTGCACCTTCGCCGACCTCACGTCGAGGTCGAGTTCGGCGAGAGCTCGCGCGATGGCATACAGCACGCCGATGCGGTCGCCCGTCTCAACGTCGATCACCGTCGCGTGCGGCGACGCGTTGTTGTCGATGGTCACCGAGCTGCCACGAGCTAGCGGGCTGTACACCTGGCGGCCGTACGTGCGGGCGCGCTCGGCGACGCGGGCGTGCACGGCGAGCCGTCCGTCGAGGGCGCGTTCGATGTCGGCGACGATGCGCGGCCACGGCGTTTCGTCGCGGTACGGATCGTTGACGCGGAACTCTTCGAGCGCGCGCCCCTCATCGGTGGAGTGCACGCCGGCGGTGAGCACGTCGAGGCCGTGCATCGCCAGCACGCCCGTGACGCGGCTGAACAACCCGGGGCGGTCCTGGGTCATCACGGTGAGCACGTCACCGTTGCCGATGATGCGCTGGCCCGGCTCGGAGAGCGCCGCGAGTTGTTCGGGCGACGGGAACGTGCGCGCCGGCACAATCAGCATGTCGCCGCCGGCGAGCACGGTCTCGGTGCGCTCGACGAGCTGCGCCAGCAGTTGCGCCTTCCACGGGCTCCATGCGGCGGGCCCCGTCGCGATCGAGTCGGCCTCGGTCAGCGCCGCCAGCAGCTCGAGCCGGTCGATCGAGCCGACGATCTGGGCGACGCGCTCGATCGTCGCCGGGTCGTCGAGGTCGCGGCGCGTTGCTTCGTCGGGCAACAAGAGGTGCTGCTCGACGAGGAACACGAGCGTGTCGGTGTCGGTGGCGTCGAAGCCCATGCGCGGCGCCAGCGCGCGCACGAGTTCCATGCCGACCTTGGTGTGGTCGCCTTCGAGTCCTTTGCCCAGGTCGTGCATGAACGCGCCCATGACCAACAGGTCGGGGCGCTTCACGCGGCTGACGATCGCCGCGGCGTTCGCCGTCGCCTCCAGGAGGTGCCGGTCGACGGTGAAGCGGTGATAGGCGTTGTGCTGCGGCTTGGCGCGCACCGGCAGCCACTCCGGGAACAACCGCGTCCAAACACCGCGCTGGTCGAGCGCTTCGACGACGCGAATCGCCGGCCGCCCCGTGAGGAAGAGCTCGACGAGCAGGTCGCGTGCCTCCTGCGGCCATTCGCCTTCGAGGGTGGGTGTTGTCGCCAGCAACTCGAGCGACTCGCGTTCGATGGCGACGTCTTCGCGCGCAGCGGCGAGCGCCGTCTTCAACGCCGTGAGCGGATCGCGCTGCGCCGCCTCCCGTTCGACGTGGAGCTCCTCGTCGCGCAACACGATGCCGGGGAACAGTTCGCGCGACCGGCGTCCGCCGAGACGCCCGAAGGACGTACGCGCGCTGTAACGGATACGGCGCCACGTGTCGTCGCTCGTCCACGCGATCGTGCGCGCCGCCTCGGCGATGCCCTTCATCAGCAGGTCGGGGTTGCCGTGGCCGAGTTGCTCGGCGACGCCGCGCTGGTCTTGCAGCGTCAACAGGTTGGCGTTGCGGCCGGTGAGCCGTTGCAACTCGACGCGCGCCGCCAGCAACACCTCGTACGCCGCCACCAACGCGTCGTCGTCGTGATGGGCGATCACGGGCTGCGCGGCTTCGGCCCAGCGCAACGCGTGCACGTCGCGCAAGCCGCCGCGTCCGTCCTTGAGATCGGGTTCGAGACGGAACGCCACCTCGCCGGCCGTGGCGTGGCGTTCCTCGACGCGGTCGCCGAGCGCCTGCAACCACCGCTTCGCTTTCTTGCTCCACTGCGCGTGCGCGCCGGCGACAAGTTCCTCGGCGAGGGCGGCGTCGCCGGCGACAGCCCGCGTGCTCAACAGTGCCGTGGCGGTGTCGAGGTCGTCGCTGGCCAAGCCGAGCGCCTGGCGTGGCGTCTGCACGCTGTGGCCTAAATGCAGCTTGGCGTCCCAGATCGGATACCAGATGCGGTTGGCGATGTCGTCGATGTCGGAGCGCCCGGTGTGCACGAGCATCACGTCGATGTCGCTGCCGGGGGCCAGTTCGGCTCGCCCGTAACCACCGACGGCGACGAGCGCGACGCCCTTCTCGTCGTCGGTGGCGGCGTTGAGCAAACGCTCCAACCACCCGTCGACCAACTCGCTGTAGGCGGCGCACCACGCCGCTCCCGTGCGCGACGTATCGGCCAGCAGCGGCGCCCGGTCCAGTTCCACCGGCCCAGCGTATGGAGCGATCCGCGCAAAAAACGCCACCGACGCGTCAGTTCACATTGCCGAAACGGAAAGCAAACGAAAGCGAAATGCGACCTCTCTACGTTGCCCGTCCATGATCCGAACACGCATATCGCGACTCAAAGAGAAGGACACGCGCAAGCTGATCCTGATCTACGCCACAGGAAAGATGCTCGGCGTCGCCGCCATGTTCGCG
>JBEEFR010000176.1:0-6296 GCA_041166285.1 Actinomycetota bacterium
AATTATAAGACGAACACCGAGAACTACACAACACAGTACAATAAATCACATAACGAATCTAAACCGATCAACATAGAATGCAGCAGGCCGAGACCGAGGCCGTACAGGATCGCCTTCGGGACGCTGATCAGCCGCGCCACGACGGCGACGGAGAACGTCTCGATCCCGAAGAAGATGATCTTCACCGGCTCGAGGGTTCCCTGCGTGATGATCAGGCCGGTGATGGCGGCCAGCGTGCAGCCGATGGTCCACGCTGCCTGCGAGACGCGGTTGGCGTCGATGGCGGCGAGTTCCGCGAGCTCACGCCGGTCGACGACCGCACGGATCGACGTGCCGAGGAAGGTGCGGCGGAACAACAGGTACAGGAGCCCGGCGACGATGAACGTCGTCACCAGGAACCCGAGTTGTTCGGTGTCGAAGGTCAGCGACGCGAACGAGAAGGGATGGAGCGCGAACAGCCGCGGCACGGGCTCCTTGTTGCTGCCCTGCACGCCGGGCCCCCACGTCTGGTTGATCACGGCGAGCAACACGACGGTGACACCGAGGGCCGCCACCAACTTCTCGGAGCTCGACGCCTTGCGGCGTTGCAGCGGGCGGAACACGACGCGCTCGAGCACGAGGCCGAGCCCGGGCCCACAGATCAGCAACACGATCGGGACGACGAGCACGAGGGGTAGTCCCATCACGCCGCTCAGCTCCCAGCCGAGGTACCCCGCGAGGAGCGCGATCGCGAAGTGGGCGATGTTGAACACGCCCGTCGCCTGGTACGTGACGACGATGCCCGTCGCCGAAAGCGCGTAGTAGCTGCCGAAGATGATGCCGAGCAGCGAAACCTGGACGTAGTACACGCGTTAGACAGCAGGCACGCAGGTGGGGCACGGACGCATGCCTCGCTTGCGCGCTGCGGCCGGCGTCAGCTCCGTCGCCGACTTGCCTTCGGCGACCGCGCAGTCGGTTCGGTGAAACAACTGCCCACCGGGCACGACCACCACCTTTCGCGCCGGCGCCGTCTTCTCTTCGGCGGCTGCCGCGCGTGAGCCGTTCGTGAGCTGCGGTGCGTCGGCGCGCGTCAGCAGCGCGCTGTGAAGCTCTTCGACCATGTGCTCGAGACGGTCGAGGCGACCGCTGTCGTTGCGCATCTCCTGCGTGCCGAGGAAGTACGCACCGAGGACGGCGAAGAAGATGCCGCCGATGCCGCCGCTGACGAGATACGGAATCTGTTTGGCGGGCAGCGCTTCGCGCGACACGCCCATGTAGCCGGCGAGCATGAGGATCGCTCCCACGCCGATCAGGATCCAGCCGACGTAGGGGCGCAGCGCCTTGCCGATCCAGCCCCACAACACGCGTGGATCCGGATCGTCGTTCAGTTCGTCAGCCGGCATTGGCGATCATTCCTTTGGTCCGGGAAGGCGGGCGGAGACGGCGAGGCGCGGCGCGATGCACAACGCCAACACCGTGAACATCAAAGCGAGGTACAGGAAGCCGAGCCGGCCGCCGAACGTGTCGGCGACGCTGCGCACGAGCGTCGGATTTTGCGACGGCGCTCCGTGCGACGACGGGACTACGCCGAGCGCCTGATTGTCGCCGCCGAACGAACCGGAGTTGTCGAAGCCCCCGCCGCTGTCGGAGAAGTCGCCGCTGACGTCGGTGCCGAGCGCGTCGTCGACGCCGCCCGTCAGGTCTTCGTCGTTGCCGTAGTTCGCGGCCGAGCCCAGCACGCCCGTCAGCCCGAGCTGCACCGTGAGCGTGTAATTGCCGTTCAGGTCGACGTTGTTGACGGGGATCTGACCGCTCGGGTCAGGAACCTTCACCGGCGGGAGACCCTCGACGTCGCGGGCCATCGACACGATGATGCCGCCGACGCTCGCCCTCGCCGCGCCGTCCGCCTTGCCGATGGTTTCTTCGGTCGGCATCGCAGCAACCGTGATGCTGAGCGCCTTGAGGACGCTGTTGATCGCAGCGTTCGGCTGGCTCAGCTCGAGGCCTTTGTTCGTGATCGTCGCGGGAACACCGGCGACCGTGACGCCCGTCGCCTGGAACGTCGCCTCGGCGGTGCGCTTGCCGTTGGCGTCGTCGGTCACCTTCGACTCCGACGTGAGCGACTTGATGTGGATGAGGCCGCCGACGAGCTTGATGCCCGACAGCGTCACCTTCGAATCGGTCAGCAGACCGCCTTTGACCGTGTGTTGGTCGGTGCGGCTCGTGCCGTGGTCGACGTCGACGATCGACGTGTCGAGCTTGAGTTGGTCGCTCCCGGGAATGGCGACGGGGCCGAACGGGGGGATACCGAGCACGCGCAGGTCCGAGAGCACAGCATCGGTCTTGGCGCTCTCAACGCTCGCATGCGCGCGGGCGAGGGTGGCGTCGGCTTGCACGTCGTTGCCAGGCGTGCCGAGAGCGAGGCCGCCGTTGGTCGACGCGTCGGGCGTAAACGAGTCGGCGAAAACCGTCAGCGGATAGTTGTACTTGAGGCACGTGTCGAGGATCGGCTTGAACTGCGACGGGAACGATCCGCCGAAGGTGCCGCACGCGAGGCTCGGTCCGAGGAGGACGCCGTTGCCAGGGAACAGCAGCGACGCGCGCGTTTGCTGTCCGCTCGATCCGTACTCGCCGGCGCCGTCGAGCGCGATGAAGTTGAACACGTCGGGAACCGGCAGCAATCCGGCGCGGTCGAGATTGACCGACACCGCGCGGGCCGACGCGTTAGCGCCCCACACTTCGGGCGGCGGGACGTCGTCGCCGGTCTGGGCGCCGACGGATGGCGCGACGAACGCGAGGAGGAGGCTCGTTCCCGCGAGCGCCAAAAACACTCGGCGCGCTGAGCGCCGGACACTTCCAGCCACAAATCCCCCTCCCTGAAAGTTGACGCCAATGTTAGCTGCGGGAAATCTAGGGAACTTGGCGGGTTTGTGGAACTCCGATGAACGTGACGCGGTTGCTGCCGCGCTCGACGACCTTGTGCCCGGTGCGTCCGAATTGGGTGCTGTGGACTACGTCGAAGGGTTGCTCACCGCGTTCAGCTATGACCCGCCGCGCATCTGGGCGGGCCCGTCCGGGTGGTTGGAATTGGGTCCATGGGAGGAGCACGCGTGGCGCGAGCGCATCGCGGCGTGGCGAGAGGTGTACGACCGGGTGACTCGGCGCGAACACGCGCCGGGCGACGGACGGGTTTTGTTCGCCCACGCGTGCGAGGCGACCTACGGCGACCCCGTATATGGCGGCAACCAAGATCAAGGTGGTTGGCAACGGATCAACTTCCCGGCACCGATGTTTCCGCCGCATGACTGATTGCGACGCAGTTGTCATCGGCTCGGGCCCCGGCGGCGCCACGACGGCGGAGGTGTTGACCGCGGCGGGGTGGTCGGTGGTGATGCTCGAGAAGGGGCGCAATCACCTCATCGACACCGCCGCTCCGTACGAGTTCCGTCGCCACTTCACCAACGACGAGATCGCGCAGACGCGTCGTTTCCTGTTGGGCCCCGACCCGATGCTCGAACCGCGCGTGTACCGCGAGACCGTCGGCGAGGTGAACAACCTGCCTTCGACCGTTGGCGGCGGTGGCGTGCACGCCGACGCCAAGCTGCCGCGCTTTCGCGAAGAGGACTTCGCGCTGCGTTCGGCGCGGGGCGCCATCGACGGTGCGTTGGTCGAGGACTGGCCGTTCGGTTACGACGAACTCGAACCCCACTACGCCGCCGTGGAGAAGTCGTTGGGCGTCGCCGGCGAAGCGACGAACCCGTTCGCGGCGCCGCGCCGTGACCCGTTCCCGATGCCACCGGGCGACGACATGCCGTTCGCGCTGGTGTCGGGCGCCGCGGCGTCGCGTCTCGGACTGCACCCGTACCGCGCGCCGAGCGGCGTGAACTCCGTCGACTACGACGGCCGGCCGCCGTGCGTCGACTGCGGCTACTGCGGCGGTTACGGCTGTCCGATCCACGCCAAGGGCGATCCGATCTCTGCGTTGCAACGCTCGCTGCAGACCGGACGGCTCGACCTGCGCAGCGACGCCTACGTCACCGAGATCGTGCTCGACGCGAGCGGCAAGAAGGCGACCGGCGTGCGCTACCTGGATTTGACCGAGTACCCCGACCCGACCGTGGTCGAGGTGACGGCGCGCGTCGTCATCGTCGCCGGCGGCGCGTTCGAAACGCCGCGTCTGTTGCTGCGCAACGGCCTCGGCGGTGACAACGTCGGGCGCTACCTCACGTACCACTACCAAACGTTCACTGTCGGCATCTTCGACGTCGACACCGGTGGTGAACGCGGCCGGTCCGTCACCCACCTGCACGACGACTTGATGATCGACACGCCGGAGCTGCGCAAGGTCGCCGCGGACGCCGGTCTGGCGTGGGTGCGCGGCGGCACTACCGAGCACGGAGCGGGTCAGCACCCGATCAGCGAGGCGTTGAACTACGGACGCGGCGAGCACCATCTGCCGTCTATGCAGGACAGCGCGCTGCGCCGCCGGTTGTGGGCGTTCACGATGCAGGGCGAGGACTTGCCGCAGGCGACCAATCGCGTCGAACTCGACTCGAGTGTGCGCGACGCGTGGGGTTTCCCCGCGGGCCGCGTGACGTACGTGCCGCATCAACACGAACTGGTGGCGTCGGCGTACGCGGCCGAACTGCACGAGCGCGTGATGAAAGAGGCGGGGGCGACGGCTGCGTTCTCGGCGACGTCGCCGCGCGGTGACGAGCCGCCGGAGTCGCGTCACGTGATGGGCACGGCGCGCATGGGTACCGACCCGCGGGTTTCGGTGGTGTCGCCCGACCAGCATCTGTGGGACGTCGACAACGTGTACGTGTGCGACTCGTCGGTGTTCGTGACCTCGGCCGGTTACAACCCGACGCTCACGCTTGCCGCGCTGGCCCATCGCGCTGCGACAAAGTTGGTGTCATGAAAGCTGCTGTTCTCGGTGGAGGCCCGGGCAAGTTGTCCGTCGAAGAAGTGCCGACGCCCGAGGTGGGTGACGACGACGTCCTCGTCGCCGTCGACTTGTGCGGCGTGTGCGGCAGCGATCTGCACATGGTGCTCGACGGCTGGGGCCGCAAAGGGACCTGGGAAGGCCACGAGTGGGTCGGCACGATCGCGGCGGTCGGCAGCGCGGTGACGCAATGGAAGGTCGGTGACGTCGTGGTCGGCGGGCCGACAGTTCGCTGTGGCGAATGCGACGCCTGCCGCGCCGGGCGGCCGTCACTGTGTGCGGCGCGCGACACGCCGGGGACCGTGCCCGAGCAGGGCGGATTCGCCACCTACAAGAAGACGCGGGCGACCGAAGTCCTGCCGATGCCCGACGGGCTCGATCCACGTGCCGCCGCACTCGCCGAGCCGCTGGCGGTCGCGCTGCACGGCATCACCCAGGGCAAGGTCACCCCGGGCGCGTCCGTCATGGTGATGGGTGCGGGTCCGATCGGCGCCTTGACGATCGCCGCGTTGCGGGCGCAGGGCGTCGACGACGTCACGTGCAGCGAGCCGTCGCCCATCCGGCGCGAGATCGCGGCGGCGGTCGGCGCCACGCGCGTGGTCACACCCGACGAGTTGTTCGTGCCGTCGATCGCCGAGCCCGGACTCGTCGTCGACGGAGCGGTCGACGTCGTGCTCGAGTGCTCGGGTCACGGGCGGGCGATGGAGGCGGGCTTGGCGCAACTCAAGCGCGCCGGGTGGCTCGTGCTCGTCGGTGCCGGGATGGCACAGCCGAAGTTCGATCCCAACCGCATCCTGCTGAACGAGGTCAACATCACCGGCGCGTTCACCTACGACCGCGACGGCTTCGAACGGGCGCTGCAGTTGCTGGCGTCGGGCCAAATGCCGATCGACGCGCTCGTCGAACCGGGGCACGTCAGCCTCGACGAACTACTCGACGCGATGAAGGGCCTCGCCGAAGGCCGCATCGCCGGAAAGGTGTTGGTAAAGCCATGACCGGTCCTGCGTTCACGAAGCCGCCGCGCTTCAACCACATCGCGATGTCGGTGCCCGCCGACAGTCTCGACGCCGACGGCCGCGACGCCATCAAGGAGTTCTACGGCGACGTGTTCGGCTTCGAGGAGTACGAAGACCTCACGAAGGATCGCAAGCAGCTCGTGCTGCGCGCCCACCACCACGAGCAGTTCGTGTTCCTCATCGCCGAAGACGATCCGATGCGGGCGCCGCGCCTCGACCACGTGGGCATGTCGGTGTCGACCGTCGACGACTTCAACGCCGTGCTCGAACGGGCGCGTGCGTGGAAGCAGAAGGAGCCCGACGCCGTGCACCTGATCGAGTCGAAGGTCGAGGAGTACGTCGGTGCGCTGAACCTG
>JBEEFR010000177.1:0-7722 GCA_041166285.1 Actinomycetota bacterium
TCGACGTGCCCTACTCGTTTGACCTCGAACTGCGGGAACAACCCGGAGACGCGATCAACGAGCAAGGGCTCGTCTTCGACGACGACTAGCTGGATCGCCCCGGACGGAGGGGATGCCCCTGCGTCGGAGCGTTCACGTCGGCCGAACATGGTTACGGCCCGTACGGGGTGAGAGGCGTGCTGAACAGGTTGCCGCTGTTGGCCGGCGCGATGTTCGTCGGCTGATAATCCGGCGGCACCAGCGAGAGGTACAGCCCACCCGGCGCATTCGCCGCGAGCACGATGTGATTGGCGGCATCCTGGGGCACGGCGAAAGTGATCAGGTTCGAAGCGGCAGCGGGTGCGGTGACGGCGGTCGTGTCGCCGGCCTGCGGTGCGGCCGTGCCGCCGATATACAGGATCGACACGTTCTGAAACAGCGTGCGCTCGGAGCCGTCAGTAGCCGCGGCCATGATGTTGACCTTGTCGCCGGGCACCAGCAATCCGGCCACGCCGTGCACTTGATCAACGCTGACGGTGACAGCGACCTGGCCGCTCGGGACGCGCTGCGCGGCGGTGACCTGCGCGACACGGGGGTCGACGAACATTCCGTCCACCAGCACCTGGTTGGCGGACAGGTTGGTCAGCGCGACTTTGCCGCGGAGGGCGTTGATGTCCGTGAGGGCAGTCCCGGGACGAAATTCTTGGGGAATCTGATCCGGCTTCACCTTCTCGGACGTGATCGCGTCGTCGCCGGAGAATCCTTTCGGGACGTCCTTGACGACCTTGTAGACCCTGACGAGCGTCGCTCCCTTGTAGGCGCGGCGATCTGATCCTGAGAGGAAAGCAGACGCAGCGGTACCAGCCAACAAGGCAGCAACGACAGCAGCAATTACGATGATGGTTCTATTCGGGCGCATGTGGGGGCTCCTTCCGAATGTCCAGATCGGACGCGACGCGGCCTACATGAGGGTTACGCCGAAACACGTCGTCGATTCGGCCTAATCGGCGTCAGTACTCGAGGCCGTTGTCCTCGCCGACGTTGATCGCGGGAGCGGAGCCCGGAACGTGGATGTCGAACGTGAAGCTGCCGCCGATGGACACGTTCTTCGCGATCACCATGCCGGTTACGTCGAGGATGTTGCCCGCCGTGCCCCCGAAGTTCATCGTCGAATTCGGGGCGTAGATCGTGCCGAGTTGGAACGAGGCCGTGCCGTTGATCGTGCCGCCGGTAGTGTCGCCCTGCCAGATCGACACGCCGGCGTAGTTGGCGTTCCCCGGCAAGTTGACCGACCCACTGCCGTTCATCGAGATAGTGCCGCCACCCGGAGGCACATAGAAGGTCGGGCCACCGGCGTTGTTCACGCTGCCGTTCTGGTTCCACGTCGGCTGCCCGCAGCTCACGAGACTCGTCAGGCTGACCGGCGGCAGTGTCAGCTGAACTGACGAGCACAGCAGGCTGGCGCCGCCGTTGGTGTTGAACGCGTGGGCGAAGTAGTACAGGCCGCCACCCAAGAAGATGTAGGTGACGTTGCCGTTGAACGTGCAACCGTGGCTGTCGCCGTAGTAACCGGCCAGCACCAGCTGGATCGGCGCGTTGCCGCTCGGGCACGGCAACGACAACAGAGGTTGTGTGGGCATACTCAGTCCCAACGGGTCGGAGAACGGTGTGATGCCCTCAGTGGGAGTGGTCTGGACGCAGTTCGACGGCGGCGAGCACGGTGCGAGGGTTGCGTGTCCGACAACCCCGATGAAGTTCGATTGCAGCTTCCAGCTCGAGCCCGACGAGTCAAGGGCGCCGAGGTTCGAGTCCGCACAGTCAGAGTTGACCGCGACACCGCCAGTCGCCGACAGGACCGTGTCGCTGTTGCCGGCGAACTGCAGTGAGCCGCACTGGTGTGGGTCGAGGGTCACCAAGCCGAACTGGTAGCTCGACGGGGCGTTGATGTGGCGCGCCACCGACGACCGGCACAGCGTGGACGCATTGCTGCTCAAGGCCTTGCGGAAGAACGAGCCGCCAGGCTGGCACGCCTGGACATAGATGAGGTTCTGCGCGCCGACACCCGCGTCCAGCCCGGACGGGGGCGTGTACGGCGAAGTGACGGCCAGCGTCACCGTCCGAATGGTGTACGTGCACGTGTTGCCCGAGCAGGTAGGAGTGCCCAACGCGGGCGTAGGCCCGTCGAACAACCCTCGGGCGGCGTAGGTGGCGGCTACGTTTCGCGCCTTCGTCGCCTTTGTCGCGTCCGCGGCGCCCTTGGGAAGTTCCCGGGCTCCGGCGAGAGCGCCGGCATCGGTACCGCTTTGGAGGTGGGCTACGACTTGCCGGTCGTAACCCAGGTCAACGGCGAACGCGGAGAAGCCCAGAAGGGTCGTAAGAACGAGCGCGAACAGCACCATGGCGGCACCGCGCTCGTCACGCCGACGTCCGGAAGTCAGCACGTCCAACTTCCCGACGGCGCGGTGTCCTGGTAAGCCGCGTAGGCCGGACCCGCTCCCCGCTCGACGCGCATTTCCACCTGGGACCGCAGATAACGGCCGTTCAAGAAGACGCTGAACAGGCCGGTGAGGGATGACGCCGGCCGCTCGGCGCACACCTTGATGCTGCCCTTGTCATTCGCATCGGCTACGTCCGCGGCCGTCACAACGACCTTTACCGCCGTGTCTGTCCCAAGTCCAATTCGTTGGCGCACGTAACACACGAGGTCGTCGGTGGGCACATTCGTCGGCGAGCACGTGGTGGGGATACGACCGACCACCGCCAGCCGCGCCGCATCCCGAACACCTGAGCGGACCGACTGGTAGTTGTTGAACTGGATACCGAACTCAATGGTTCCGATAAGCAGCAGGATTGCCAATGGGGCAACGATGGCGAATTCCACCAGAGAGTTGCCACGGTCGCGGCGTGGCACACCAGATCCGCTTTGCTTCCGACGGCGGTGCCCACGCAGGAACATTTCGCTATACCTATCGGCAGATCGGCGTATTTACCTGAGGCCAAAAGGCCCTATGAATGTTGGTCGCGAGCCCCTTTTTTTCCCAAATCCTTGATCTGAGTTGGGCACCTGCCGATGGGTCGTCGTGAAGAAGCGCTCAGGTTCGTCGCGCGGTTCGGCGATTATTGAGTTCGCGCTGTGCTTGCCGTTCCTGGTGATCCTGTGTCTGGGAACGATCGACGGCACGCGGCTCTACGCGACCTGGAACCGGACGAAGCACGCCGCCCAACAAGGGGCGAACTATGCGCAGTTTTATCCACTCCGCATAGTCAGCGGTTCCGGCTGCTCCGACCCCGCGAACGTCACCGCGCGCGTGCACAACGAAGGCAGCGACCTGAGCGTCGAGGTGTTCTACTCGGGCACCCTGACGACGGCGACGTGTATGGAGCTCGACAGGAACTCGCCCATTCAGCCCGGCCAAACGGTGTCGGTGCGAGTCACCGCTCCCTTCACATTCATTACGCCCTTCGCCAAAAACCTGTGGGGCAACCCCACCGTCAGGGCCACGGCGAAGATCACGGTGCAAGGATGAGGCGGTTCGTCGCCTGGGCCCGCAGCCGAGGAGACCGTGGCACGGCGCTCGTCGAGATGGCGTTCGTGGCACCTCTGCTCATTCTGTTCCTAATTGGCACGCTCCAAGTTGGCCTCGTCGTCATCGGCAACGCCGCCGCTTCGAACGCGGCGCGCGAAGGCGCCCGCGCCGCGTCGATCCGTTACGAATGCGCTGACGGCAACAGCGGGTCGCAGTGCACCGCCACGCCGACCACCAACTTCGCGTTCATCCAGGGCAAAGTGCTCGCCAAGCTGAACGGCCTCGTGAAGACCAACACCGTCGTGGTGAGTGTGAAGTGCCGGCAGAACAGCGACACCGGCCCGATCGTGAACTGCGATCGCACCTCCGTGCATCCGGACTTCGACATCGTCGAGGTCACGGTCCAGTATCGCCACATCGGCGCGACGCCCTTCGTCGCAGACAACCTGCACACGTCGATCGCCCGCTCCGTCATCCTCGGCTCGCCCGTCCTCTCCTAAGGAACTCCCGTGCGCAAAATCTCCCTATTGCGAAGCCGGATCCGGCGGGCCGAGCGCGGCGCCGCGCTCATCCTGATCGCCCTCAGCATGACCGCCGTCATGGCGACCGCGGGTCTCATCGTCGACGGAAGCAACGCGTTCGCGCAGCGTCGCCAGATGCAGAACGCCGCCGACTCCGCCGCCCTCGCGGCGACGCTTGCGCTCAACAAGGTGAAGACGAGTCCGCTGGTCTACCTCGGCCCGAGCATCAGGCAGGCCGCCGTCAGCAGCGCGACCGCCAACGGCGCCGACGCCAGTCTTCTGGATTGCCGCCTGCTTGATCAGCTGAACGTCGACCTCGGCGTGTGCCCGCTTGTCGGCGTTATCCCCGCCGCGACATCCGGCGTGAAGGTCACCGTCGCAGCGAAGACGAACACGAGCTTCATGCGCGTGGTCGGCATCCAAGACTTCACCGCCCGCGCCAGCGCAACCGCGCAGATTCAACGGCTGCTGGGCGGCAACTCGCCATTCGTGATGTGCGCGGTCAGCAAGAGCGACCCTCGCAGCGGGCCCAATCACGACGGGCAGAACAACGGCAGAGAACTGCTGAAGAACGACGGCACCACCGACATCAACCAGGCCGCTGTGACTGCGGGTTACACGTACACCCTGCACTTCACGGGCAACAGCAACCCTCGCTGCGGCGCGGACACAAACTTCAAGGGGCTGGCGGAGCTCACCGGCAACGGCCAACCGATCAGCTACAACCTGCCGGGGCGGGTGTTCACCAACAACGGCAACCTCGGCGCGAACGTGCAACCGACCGTGATCGCCGGTGACGACGCCTGCAAGCAGCCGAACTGGACAGTGAATTGCCTGGTCGCAGTGCCGCTGTGTTACGGAATGCCCAACCCGGCGCCGCCCGCCACCGCGACGAGCTATGGCGACGGCAACAGCCTGTGGTGCGTTCGGTACGCGGCGTTCAAAGTGCTCTCTTGGAACTCGTCGACCTTGGACGCGCAGGTCGTGGACGGCGTCCTCGGCACCGGCGGCCAGGGCGGCGGCGCCGCCCAGGCCGGCGAGATCCGCCTGATCAAGCTCTCCGAATAGCTGTTACTCGTCGGCGGCTTCGGCGGGAGCTTCCGCTACCGGCGCGGTGTCGCCGCCCTCGGCGGACTGCGCCGAGGTGACCGGAGCCGCGGCCGCGAGGTCGGCCCACGCAGCTTGTGCCTCGGTCTCCGGCTCGAACTCCGCCGAGAAGTCGGCACCGATGTAGTTGCCGGCGTCGTCGTACGCGTGCTCACCGAAGTGCTCGCGGTACTCGGCCGCAACCTCGCCGCCTTCGGCAGCTTGCTTGATCGACAGGCTGATGCGGCGGCGCTGCAGGTCGATGTCGATGATCTTCACCCACAGCTCGTCGCCGGGCGAAACGACCTGGTCCGGCAAGTCGACGTGATGCACCGCCATCTCGGAGATGTGCACCAGGCCTTCGATCCCCTCGCCCACCTGGACGAAGGCGCCGAACGGCACGAGCTTGGTGACCCGGCCGTAGACGAGCTCGCCGACCTTGTGCGCGGTGGCGAACTCCTGCCACGGATCTTGCTGCGTCGCCTTGAGCGACAGGCTGATGCGCTCGCGGTCGAGGTCGACCTCGAGCACTTGCACCGTGATCTCGTCGCCGACGGTGACAACCGAGCCGGGGTGGTCGACGTGCTTCCACGACAGCTCCGACACGTGGACGAGTCCGTCCATGCCCCCGAGGTCGACGAACGCACCGAAGTTCACGACGCTCGACACCACACCCGAACGGATCTCGCCGGGCTTGAGGTTGAAGAGGAACTCTTCGCGCTGTTCCTTCTGCGTCTCTTCGAGCCACGCCCGGCGAGACAGCACGACGTTGTTGCGGTTCTTGTCGAGCTCGATGATCTTGGCCTGGAGCGTCTTGCCGACGTACGGCAGCAGATCGCGCACACGACGCAACTCCACCAGTGACGCCGGGAGGAACCCGCGCAGGCCGATGTCGAGGATGAGGCCACCCTTGACGACTTCGATGACCGGGCCTTCGACGACGCCGTCGGCCTCCTTGACCTTTTCGATGTCGCCCCACGCGCGCTCGTATTGCGCGCGCTTCTTGGACAAGACGAGACGGCCTTCCTTGTCTTCCTTCTGCAGCACGAGCGCCTCGACCTGTTGGCCGAGGCTCACGATCTCCGACGGGTTGACGTCGTGACGGATGGACAGCTCGCGACTGGGGATCACACCCTCAGACTTGAAGCCGATGTCGAGGAGGACTTCGTCCTTGTCGACCTTGACGACGGTGCCGGTGACGAGGTCACCGTCTTCGAATTCGACGATCGTGGCGTCCATCGCTGCCAGGAGGTCCTGGCCGCCGAGATCGTTCTCGACGATCTGCTTCGGCACGTAATCGTCGGTGAGGATGTCAGACATAGGTAGGTAGTGGTGGCTTTCCGGACAGGGCCGCGGGATCGGTAAATGCGGCCAGGCGATGGTACTAGAGCACTCACGGTGGGGCCACACGCCGTGGTACAGATAGTCGCGTGAAACGCCGCATTCTGCTCCTTGCCACGATCGCCTTCCTCGCAACCGCCACTCCCGCGCAGGCGATCACGCAGTCGGCGAGCATCAAGGACAACTTCTTCGATCCGGCGACCAAAGCCGTCAACCGGGGCGACAAGGTCACGTGGACCAACCTCGGCACCGCCTTCGACGGGCACACGACAACGGGCGACACACCGCTGGCGTTCTGGGGCTCACCGCGGCTCGCGCACAACGCGTCCTACACGACGCCGGTGGCGCTGACGGCGGCCGGGACGTACCCGTATCACTGCACCGTCCACTTCAGCATGAAGGGCAAGGTGCAGGTGCCGTTGACGTTGGCGAAGTCGGTGCGCAAGATCACGCTCACGCTTTCATCGGCGCCCGCCGACGCCACCCACAAGTTCGTCGTGCAGCGCAAAGTCGGCACCGCGTTCCAAACCATCGCGACGGTGACCACGCCGACGTTCGTCTTCAACGCGACCGCTGCGGGCACCTACACGTTCCGCTCCGCGCTCCAGAAGAACGGCACGACCGCGACGGCCGCGTTCTTCAGCCTTCCGAAGAGCATCACGGTCAGCTAGTACCGCCGATGCGACGGATGCTCCTCGTCGTTGCTGCGCTGTGCGCGTTGACGGCTGCGCCCGCGCAAGCGGCGACGTCGACGGTGGCGATGAAAGGCCTGAAGTTCGATCCCGCGACCGTGCGCGTTCGTATCGCCGACACCGTCACGTGGACGAACGGCGCCTCCGACCGTCACACCACCACGAGCACCGGCCCGACTGCATGGGACTCCGGACGGCTGAACCCGTGGGGCGGGCGCTACAACCGCGTGTTCCCGATCGCGGGATCCTTCCCGTACTACTGCGCGATTCACAAGTCGGCGGGCATGACCGGCGTGGTCCGCGTGGCGACGGTCGTGACGCCGGCAACAGGCACGACCGCGACCGACTTCGTGATCACGCTCGCTGCCGCCGGCGTGAAGCCGCCGACGGGCTACGTGTTCGTGGCAGAGAAAGCGCTCGGGTCGGGCGCGTTCACGACCTTGTCGCGAACGACAACGCCGACTGCGCACTTCCGGCTGACGACGCGCGGGACGTACTCCGTGCGGGCGGGCTTGCAGAAGGCGTCGGGTGCGACGACGACTGCGTGGTTCAGCGACCCTGTGACCGTAAAGGTCG
>JBEEFR010000178.1:0-10450 GCA_041166285.1 Actinomycetota bacterium
CGATGTACTCGCCGTGTCGGTCCAGCTCGAAGCCGAGGCGGCGCAGCTCGACGCCGCCGGCAAGGCCGAGCTACTCGAAGGCCTCGGTCTGGGTGAAGGCGCACTACCGCGCGTGACGC
This sequence comes from Actinomycetota bacterium, assembly GCA_041166285.1. Classification (GTDB taxonomy): domain Bacteria; phylum Actinomycetota; class Acidimicrobiia; order Acidimicrobiales; family JACCXE01; genus JACCXE01. Next base: position 120 of record JBEEFR010000178.1, read on the forward strand.
GGGCGGCGTACCAACTCCTCGGTCGCTCCACCTTCCTTACGACGGGCGAGCAGGAAAGCCGGGCGTGGACGTTCCGCACCGGTGCCAAGGCTCCCGAGTGCGCCGGCGTCATCCACTCCGACCTCCAACGTGGCTTCATCCGCGCCGAGTGCATCCGCTGGGACGAGCTGCTGGAACTTGGTTCGTGGAACAAGGCCAAGGAGGCGGGCAAGCTGCGCGTCGAGGGCAAGGAATACGTCGTGCAAGACGGCGACGTCCTCGAAATCCGCTTCAACGTGTAGGAACCTGTAGCGATGGCTTGGCTCGTGCGAGGTGACGACGTGCTGGCGAGCCTCGACGTCGCCGACTCGTTCCCGACGCGTCTGAAGGGTTTGCTCGGGCGCGACGGAATCGACGGCGCCTTTCTGATCAAGCCGGCGACGTCGGTGCACACGCTCGGCATGAAGTTCGCTATCGACGTCGCCTTCTGCGATCGCGCGTTGACCGTCGTCGACATGGTGACGATGAAGCCGAACCGCCTCGGGCTGCCACGTCCGAAGGCGCGCTGCGTGATCGAGGCTGAAGCGGGCGCGTTCGAACGCTGGCGCCTGCAAGCGGGCGACCAACTCGAGATCAAGGAGTGAGCGCCGGTCGCCTCGTGCTCGTGGCAACCCCGATCGGCAACCTCGGCGACTTGTCGCCCCGCGCCGCCGCCACACTCGCCGCGGCCGACGTGGTTGCGTGCGAGGACACGCGTCACTCGCGCAAGCTGTTCACGTCGTTCGGGTTACGCACGCCGACGTTGATCGCAGTGCACAAGGACAATGAGGTCGAACGCGCCCGCGAGATCCTCGAGATGCTTGCCGACGGCAAGACCGTGGCGCTCGTCACCGACGCCGGCACGCCCGCGGTGTCGGACCCGGGCCGACATGTCGTCGAGGCAGCCGCGGCTGCCGGTGTCGTCATCGAATCGATCCCCGGCCCGTCGGCCGTCACGACCGCGCTCGCCGCCAGCGGCTTCACCGGTGACCGCTTCGTCTTCGAAGGCTTCCTGCCGCGCAAAGGCTCCGAACGAGCCGCGCGACTTGCCGAGATCGCACGCCAGTCGCGCACCGTGGTGATCTACGAGGCCCCAACGCGCATCGCCAAGACGCTCAAGGAACTCGCCGACGCCTGCGGCTTCGACCGCGCCGTCGTCGTCGGCCGCGAACTCACGAAGCTGCACGAGGAGTACTTCCGCGGCACGCTCGCCGCCGCCGCGTTGCGCTTCGCCGACAACGCCCGCGGCGAGTTCGTCGTCGTGATCGAAGGCGGTTCCGCGGAACCCGTCGAGGTCACCGACGAGGCGATCGTCGCTGCCCTCGAACAATCTCTCGCTGCGGGCGCGTCGACACGCGCCGCCGCCGATGAGGTCGCGGACCTGTTGGGTGTCGCCCGGAACCGGGCCTATCGGCTGGCGGTTGGTTTGCGGGCGTAATGCGTTCGGGTGGCGCGCCGAACCGCCGGTAGCCTCGTCGCACCATGGCGAGCAACGGGCGCTTCTACATAACGACGCCGATCTATTACGTGAACGACGCGCCCCACGTCGGGTCGAGCTACACGACCGTCATCGCCGACGCCATCGCCCGCTGGCACCGGTTGCTGGGCGAGGAGGTGCGGCTGCTGACGGGCACGGACGAACACGGCCTCAAGATGCAGCGCGCCGCCGAAGCGCAGGGCATCAACCCGCGCGAAATGGCCGACGTGACGAGCCGTCGGTTCCGCGAGACCTGGGACGCGCTCGACATTCAGTACGACGACTACATCCGCACGACCGAGGAGCGGCATCGCCGCGCCGTGACGTCGATGATCCAGCAGATCTACGACAACGGCGACATCTACCTCGGCACGTATGACGGTCTCTACTGCGTGTCGTGCGAGGGCTACTACGCGGAGTCCGAACTCGTGGGCGACGACGAGAATCTGTGCCCCATTCACAAGCGGCCCGTCGAACACTTCAGCGAGGAGAACTACTTCTTCAAGCTCTCGTCGTACCAGGACAAGCTGCTCGAGTACTACGCCGCGCATCCCGAAGCCGTCATCCCCGCGGGCAAGCGCAACGAAGTGCTCGGGTTCATCCGGGGCGGTCTCAACGACATCTCGATTTCGCGCACGTCGATCGACTGGGGCATTCCGCTGCCGTGGGACGACAAGCACGTCGTGTACGTGTGGTTCGAAGCGCTGATGAACTACTGCACCGCCGCGGGGCTCGGCAGCGAGGATCCGAGCGAGTTCGTGAAGTGGTGGCCGGCTGACGTCCACGTCATCGGCAAAGACATCTTGCGCTTCCACGCCGTGTGGTGGCCGGCGATGTGCATGAGCGCCGGCATCGAACCTCCGCGGCAGGTCGCCATCCACGGATTCCTGCTCGTCGGCGGCGAGAAGCTCAGCAAGTCGAACACCAACATCACAACGATTCCGCCGACCGAACTCGTTTCCGAATTCGGCATCGACGGCGTGCGCTACCACCTGCTGCGCGACACGCCGTTCGGTCCCGACGGCGACTTCTCCTACGAGGGCATGGTCGAGCGCTACAACGCGGATCTCGCCAACAACTTCGGCAATCTCGGCGCGCGCGTCGCCGCCGTGGTGACGAGCAAGTGCGGTGGCGTCGGTCCTGCGCCGCGCGCCGACAGCCCGCTGCGCGACAGCGCGCAGCGCGCCGTCGCAGCGACCGCGGCTGCGTGGGCGGCGATCGCGCCGAGCGACGCGCTCGACGCCACGTGGCAACTGATCCGCGACACGAACGCCTACCTCGAGCAGAACGAGCCGTGGAAGATGGAGCCCGGCGATGCCGTCGACGCGGTGATGGGCGACGCCCTCGAAGCGCTGCGCATCGTGTGCGTCCTCGCGAGTCCCGCGATCGCGCACGCCGCGCGCGAACTGTGGCGGCGCATTGGATTGCCCGGCGCGCCCGAAGACGTGCGCGTGCCGGACGGGCTCGAGTGGGGCGGCTATCCCGGCAGCTTGCCCGTCGCCAAAGGCGACCCGCTCTTCCCGCGCCTGCAACCGAAGTAGTCGTGCCCTGGGCTGACAGCCACTGCCACGTCCCGTGGGAGGGGAGCGATACGTCGGCGTTCGACGCGGCGCGCGCGGCGGGCGTGGCGCGCTTCATCACGATCGGCACGGCCGCCGACACATCGCGCACCGCGATCGAGGCTGCCGAGCACAACGACGACGTGTGGGCGACGGTCGGCCTGCACCCGCACGACGCGTCGGACGGTCTCGACGGATTGCCGGATCCGACGCAGCACCCGCGCGTCGTCGGGATCGGGGAGTGCGGCCTCGACTTTCACTACAACTACTCGCCGGCCGACGCGCAGAAAGAGATGTTCGCTCGCCAGATCGCGTGGGCGAAACAACTCGACCTCACGCTCGTCGTCCACACACGCAACGCGTGGCGCGACACGTTCGACATCCTCGACGCCGAGGGCGTTCCGGAGCGCACGATCATGCACTGCTTCACCGGCGGAGCCGACGAGGCCCGGCAGTGCCTCGACCGCGGCGCGTTCATCTCGATCTCGGGCATCGTCACGTTCAAGAAGGCCGACGACGTGCGGCAGGCAGTGCAGATCGTCCCGCTTGACCGGCTTTTGGTGGAGACCGACAGCCCGTTTCTCGCTCCGGTTCCGCATCGGGGCAAACAGAACGAACCGGCCTTCGTGCCCCTCGTCGGCGCCGCCGTCGCCGAAACGAAGGGAATGCCGGTGCATAACATCGAGGCCGCTACCTGGGAAAACACTGCTCGGGCGTTCCGTCTCTCGCCGTAATGCATAACTATGCGGGAGCTATTTGCCGCTGTTCAAGGCCCCGCCTAGGGTCGCGGCCGACCCGCCAGAAGCGCTCACACAGGGAAGGACGGAGACCTGCACGAGCACCGAAGGGCGGCTGGGAAGGTCATTGCCGGGCTCGTTTGTGCCGCCTTGGTAGTGGTCAGCCTGGCGGCCTTGCGTAACAGCAAGACACCAGACGATTCGGTAGAGCTGATGGCTAGCTCACGCATCGACCTTTCGACGCGCCTCGCGTCGGCCCGCGCGTCGCGGGGCGAAAAGCGCGTGTACCTCGCGCCGGCGACGACGACGTCGACGATCGCGCCGCCGCCGTCGACGACCGCCAAGCCGCGAGTCGTCGTGGTCAAGCAGTCGACTCCGGCGACGACCGCCAAGCCCAAGCCGAAGCCGACGCCCACCACCGCGAAGCCCAAGCCCCAACAGGCGTCGTCGTCGACACCGACGACCACTGCGAGTCGAGCGATGCCGTCCGGCGGTTCCCACGCCAACGAGCAGGAGGGCAACGCCAGCTGGTACGAGGCGAGCTACCACGCCAGCAATCCGTGGATCTGCGCGCACCGCACGGCGCCGATGGGCACCGTGATCACCGTGACCGCGGTGTCGACGGGCAAGAGCATCACCTGTGAGGTCGGCGACCGCGGGCCGTACGGCGGCAACAACCGCATCCTCGACTTGTCGAAGTACGCGTTCAGCCAGTTGGCGAACCCGTCGTCGGGTGTGATCTACGTCAAACTTTCTTATTGACGCATAGCCACGCCGAGATCCGCGCCCTTCTCAACCTGCACGGCCTGCACCCGAGCCGCGCTCTCGGTCAGAACTTCGTCGGCGACGCCAACACGGTGCGACGCATCGCGCGCCTCGCCGAAGTCGGTGCCGGCGATCGCGTCGTCGAAGTCGGGCCCGGGCTCGGGTCGCTGTCGCTGGCGCTTGTCGAGACGGGTGCATCGCTGACCGTCGTCGAGCTCGACCGCTTCCTCATCCCGATCCTCGAGCAGATGCTGCCCGACGCGCGCGTCGTGCACGCCGACGCGCTCGACGTCGACTGGCCCGAGCTGCTCGGCGACGAACCGTGGACGCTCGTCGCCAACTTGCCCTACAACGTGGCGACGCCGCTCGTGCTCGACGTGCTCGAGCGCGCGCCGATGGTGCGCCGGATGCTGGTGATGGTGCAGAAAGAAGTGGGCGAGCGGTTCGCGGCGCGGCCGGGCTCGAAGGCGTACGGCGCGGTGTCGGTGAAGGTGGCGTGGAGCGCGACGGCGTCGGTGGTCGGCAAGGTGCCGCCGACGGTGTTCGTCCCCAAGCCGAACGTCGACAGCGCGCTCGTGTTGTTCGAGCGCCACGCCGATGTCGGCACCAGCGACGAACGGGCGCGGGTCTTCTCGCTCGTCGAGGCCGGGTTCGCAACGCGTCGCAAGATGCTGCGCAACAACATCGACGTCGACGACGCCTGTTACGAGGCCGCCCGCGTCGCGCCGACGGCGCGCGCCGAAGAGCTCGACCTCGACGCGTGGAGGAGACTGGCGGCGTGCTCGCTCCCGCGAAGCTGACGCTGACTCTGCGCGTCACCGGCGTGCGCGACGACGGCTACCACCTCATCGACGCCGAGATGGTGAGCGTCGACCTGTGCGACACGCTCACCTTCGCGGACGGCGATGGATTGACGATCATTGGCCTCGATGTTCCCGGAGACGGCGACAACCTCGTGACGCGCGCGCTGCGCGCCGTCGGTCGCACCGCAAGCGTCACGCTGCACAAAGAAATCCCCGCGGGCGCCGGCCTCGGCGGCGGATCGTCCGACGCTGCGGCGGTGCTGCGCTGGGCCGGCGTCAGCGATGTGGCGCTGGCGGCATCGCTCGGCGGCGACGTCCCGTTCTGCGTCACGGGCGGACGCGCCCGCGTCACCGGTATCGGCGACGTGGTCGAACCGCTGCCGTTCGAGGAGGGCACGTTCACGCTGCTGACCCCGCCGCTGCACGTTTCGACGCCCGCCGTCTACAAGAAGTGGGACGAACTCGGCGGACCCCGCGCCGAGGGTCCAAACGACCTCGAGGCTGCGGCGCTGGAGGTCGAGCCGGAACTGGCCCGCTACCGGGACCAACTCGGCGACGCCACCGGCGCCACGCCGATCCTGGCGGGCAGCGGGGCGACGTGGTTCGTGGAAGGTGCGTTTCGCGACGCAGGGAGGGTCGTCTCGACCCTCCCCGCGTCTCCCCCGGGAGAACCCCCGCGTCCCACGACATAGTGCGGTTTTGGGGACCAGGTCGTTATGACGCCGGGCACAGCAGCCTGTGACATCCGACCACGGTTCGCTTGACCCCCAGTTCGCCCACTACTCTGCTCCGCCGTCATGGGTTCACTGATCAAAAAGCGCCGCAAGCGCATGCGCAAGAAGAAGCATCGCAAGATGCTCAAGGCGACCCGCTTCCAGCGGCGCGCCGCCGGCAAGTAGGCCACCCTCCGGGGTGGCCTCTTGTATTTCTGCGCCCTGAATCGCTGTTACACCTCGTCGGTACCTTCGGACCATGTCGAAAGAGCGCGCCATCGAGATGCGTTTGCAGGGGATGTCGCGGTCGCAGATCGTCGCGAAGCTTGGTCTGAAGTCCGGCGGCGCTGCGCTGAGTCGTTGGCTCAAGGACGTCCCCGCGCCTGAGTGGACGACGCGTCCAAACGCGAAGGATGAGCTGCGTGCGGTCGCGGTCGGCCTGCGCACGCAAGGCCGTTCATACCGCGAGATCCAGGAGGTTGTTCCCGTCTCCACGAGCACGTTGTCGCTGTGGCTTCGCGATGTGCTCGTCGATGAAGCTGGGCTATCTCATCTCGCCGACCGCGTCCAGGCCGGCCGGGAGAACGCCGCCGTCGCAATTCGTTCCTCACGACAGGCGAAGGAGCGGCGCATCATCGGTGAGGCGCGGTCGCAGATTCCTGCTGCGCTCGCCGAGTCCGAACTGTTCCTGACGGGCCTCGCTCTCTACTGGGCCGAAGGTGCGAAGGCGAAGGAATGGATGCCGAGCGTGACTGTGTCGCTGATCAACTCCGACCCCGACGTCATCCGCGTGTTTGTGGCCTGGCTCGCTTTGCTCGGCATCGGGCTGGAGCGACTGAGCTTTCGCGTCGCGATCCATGAAACCGGCGACGTCGAACGCGCCGAGGTGTTCTGGGCTGAGGTCATCGGAATCGAGCGCTCTGACCTGCTGCGCACAACGCTGAAGCGGCACGAACGCCGTCCGAGCCGGCGGCTACCCACGGAGTTCTACGTCGGTTGCCTGAACGTGCGCGTGCGGAAGAGCACTGACCTCAACCGACAGATTGCGGGTTGGTGGCAGGGTCTCGTCGCCGCGGTCGCTAGCTTGTGAGTCGCTCATTTTCGGGGATCGTCCAATCGGAAGGACATCTGGTTTTGGTCCAGAGAATTGGGGTTCGAGCCCTCATCCCCGAGCTGAAGTCACGAGGCGTCGTCGTTCGTCGCCGGCGGTGCGGGCCGAACACGGCCGGCCGCCCAGTGCACCGCGGCGCCGACGGCGGCACCGACGATGAGCCCCGCGCCGACGTCACTAATGAAATGTCGTCCGGTGTTGACGCGACTGAACGCGACGGCACCTGAGGCGACCGCGAGCGGCGCAGCCGCGTACGGGTACGCGAGTCCCGCTGCGGCGGCAAACGCGGCGGCCGACGCGGCATGACTCGACGGCAGCGACGACGATTTCGGGGCGCGGCCCGTCTGCGGGACGAGGAAGCGCCCGAGTCCGTATCCCGGCCGGCGTCGGCGCGTGACGCTCTTGAGCGGTCCGTTCGTCACAGCCGACGACGCCGCGAGCGCGACGAGACCTTCGACGGCTGCTCGTCGGCCGCGGTTGCCGCCGAGGGCGAGCAATGCGGCGACAGCCACCCACAATTTGCCGCCTTCGGCTGCGTTACCGAGCAGGCTGAAAGCGCGCCGGCCCGGCGTCTTGGTCGCCACCTTGCGGGCTAGCGCCAGTTCGACAACGCGGATCACGTGCGGTCTTCGTCCATAGTCGTGCCGACGCATACCCGGAACTGCGAGGTTTCCGTCCCGCACGGCGATGAAATGTCGTCCACCGGCTGGGGCTGTGGCCGCTGCGGATGCTCGGATGGTGCTTGAAGTTGCGTGAAACGCGGTAAACCGTTGGCGTGAGTACTCGTCCGCTTTCTGCTGTGGTGCTGGCTGCGGGGGAGGGCACGCGGATGATGTCGGCTCGGCCCAAGCCGCTACACGTGCTGTGCGGGCGGCCGATGGTGCTGCACGTCATCGACGCGCTGGCCGAGTTGCACGTCGAGCGGATCGTCGTCGTCGTCGGGCACGGCGCAGAGCGCGTGCAGAAGACGGTGATGGAGGACGCTCCCGAGGGAGTGAAGATCGCGTTCGTCGAGCAGTCGGTGCAACGCGGAACCGGCGATGCGCTGTCCGTGGGTGTGACCGCGCTGCCGGATGCCGACGACGAGGACGGCGACGTCATCGTGCTGCCGGGCGACACCCCGCTGCTTCGTCCCGCGACGATCGCCGCGCTCGTGCGGCAACACCGCGGCGCCGACGCCGCGGCGACGTTGCTGACGGCGCGCGTGACGGATCCCTACGGCTACGGCCGCATCGTGCGACGCGAAGACGGGCGCGTCACGAAGGTCGTCGAGGAAGTCGACGCCACCGACGAAGAGCGCGACATCGACGAGATCAACACCTCGATCTACGTGTTCCGTCACGGCGTGCTCGCGCCGGCGATGCGGCGCGTCATGCCCGACAACGCCAAGGGCGAGTACTACCTGACCGACGTCGTCGGTGTGCTGTTCGACGCCGGCTACACCGTCACGACCCTCGAAGCCGCCGACTCGATGGAAGCCGCGGGCGTCAACGACCGCGCGCAACTCGCGGTCGCCGAAGCGGAACTGCGCGACCGCACGAACGAAGCGTGGATGCGCCGCGGCGTCACGATGCTCGATCCTGAGCACACGTACGTCGACGCCACCGTCGAACTCGGTGCTGACGTGACGCTGTTCCCCGGGACGATCCTGCAAGGGCGCTGCGTCATCGGCGAGCACGCCGAGATCGGTCCGAACACTCGGCTGGTCGACTGCACCGTGGGCGACGGCGCCGTCGTGCAGAACAGCGTCGGTCGGCAATCGGAGATCGGCGACCACGCGAACGTCGGGCCGTTCGCCTCACTCGAGCCTGGCGCGCGCATCGCGGCCGGCGTCACGACGGGTGCGTTCTACGTCGGCACATCGGTCGACTAGAACAGTCGGCATCGCTCGGGGGATCACTCATCGCGTCGTAGCGCTCGCCGTCGCTGCTGTTGCCGCGCTCGTCGCCACCAGCGCACCCGCGTCCGCGCAGTCGGGTTCACCGCAACGACTGCTCGTGACGCTGCAAGACGGCTCGCTGGTTGCGCCCGTCTTGGCGCGCCTCGGTGGTCAGCGCGTCGGACCGAACGGCTGGGCAGGCAACGCCGACCCGGCGGTCGTGCGCGGGCTCAAGGGCGTTGTCGACGTCTCGCCGGACGCGCCGGTGTACGCGCAGAACACGGTGCCGAACGATCCGTGCGTGAACACCTGCCAGACCAGCAACACGCAGTGGTATCTGGCGCCGGTCGGCGCGTCGAGCGCGTGGGACCGTTCGAAGGGCGACGGCATCACGATCGCGATCCTCGACTCGGGGATCGACGCGTCGCACCCCGACCTGTCGTCGAAGGTGATCGGTAGCCTCGACTTCACCGACGTCCACGACGGGAACGGACCGCACGGCACCGAGGTGGCTGGCATCGCCGGCGCCGCGACCGACAACGGCGTCGGCGTCGCGTCCTTGGGGTGGAACGCGAACCTGCTCTCGGAGAAAGTGCTCGACGTCAACGGCGAGGGCTTCACCAGTTGGGTCATCAACGGCATCGACGACGCGATCACTCGTGGCGCCAAGATCATCAACCTTTCGCTCGCCGGTACGACCTACGAGCAGGCGTTGCAGGACGCGGTCAACCGTGCGTTCCAGCACAACGTGCTGGTCGTCGCGGCGGCCGGCAACAACGACGACCAAGGCGGCTCGGCGACGTCACCGAAGTACCCCGCGGCGATGGATCACGTGTTGTCGGTCGCGGCGTCGCAACAGAACGACACCATCGCGACGTTCTCGCGTCGCGGTCCGACCGTCGACATGGCGGCGCCCGGAACGAACTTGCTGACGACACAACTTGGTGGCGGATACGCGGAGGTCAGCGGCACGTCGATGGCGGCGCCACTCGTGGCGGGAGCGGCGGCGTTGGTAATGGCGCAAGGCCTCGGCGTCGAGGCAACGCCGGACGCGGTGACGGCGCAGCTCGTACGCAGCGGCGTACCGATCGCCAACCCTTCGGGCGGCACGATTCGCCGTTTGCAGATCGGCATCGGCACCCAGACCGCCGCGCCGTACGGCATCGGCTTTGGCGGCGGCAACACCGTCGCCGTGGGTGACCTCGACGCCAACGCGCCCGGTCAAGAGATCGTCACTGCCGCGGGACCGGGCGGCGGCCCGCACGTGCG
>JBEEFR010000179.1:0-47599 GCA_041166285.1 Actinomycetota bacterium
ACCTTCCAACACGTTGAGCAACCCGATGATGTTCACTTCGGCGTCAAACACGGGATCGTTCACTGACACGCGCACGTCAATCTGCGCTGCGAGGTGCACGACGATGTCCGGCGCGCGCCGTTCCATCAGCGTGACCGTGTCTCGCGAGCGAACGTCGAGGTGATGGATCTTCAACGCGCCTTGTGCGCGCGCCCGGGCCTCCGCGAGGTTGGTCAACTTGCCGTGTGACAGGTCGTCGATGACGTCGACTTCGTGGTCCTCGGCCAGCAGTCGATCCACGAGGTTCGACCCGACGAAACCGGCGCCGCCCGTGACCAGGTAACGCATCTACTCCACAGTCCCGCCGGAAACCTCGGCACCGTCGGCAACCGTCGCCGCGGGCCCCACCACCGCGTACTCGCGCACTGACGCCCGGACACCCACGCTGGCGCACGGACCGATGATCGAGCGGTCGACGACGGCGTTGGGGCCGATGCGCGCGTGATCGAGCACCACCGAGTCCGTGATCACCGCGGACGGGTCGACCTTGGCCGTCGGATCGATCACCGACATGCCGGCGACGTCGAGGTTCGCCTGGATATATGCGACGGGGTTCCCGATGTCGATCCAGTAGCCGTCGACGGCCGCGGCGAACAGCGTGCCGTTCGCAACCATCGCGGGGAAGACCTCGCGCTCGACCGACACCCGTCTGCCTCGCTCGATGACGTCGAGCGCCTCAGGCTCCATGACGTAGATCCCGGCGTTGATCAGATTCGTCGGCGCGGTGCCCGCGGGCGGTTTCTCGATGAACGCCGTGACACGCCCGTCGGCTTCGGTGACGACGACGCCGAAACGCGACGGGTCTTCGACGGGAGTCAACCCGATTGTCGTCAACGCGCCCCAGGCGTCGTGATTGGCAACCAGCGCGCTGAAGTCCATGTCGGTGACGACGTCGGAGTTCACGACGAGGAAGCGACCGTCGATGCCGCCCTCGTCGGCTGCGTACGCGATCGCGCCGCCGGTGTCGAGTGGTTCGTCTTCGACGACGTAGCGCACGCGGACACCCGCGCACTCACCATCGGGATAGGCCGCCAAAAACGCGTCGGCCTTGTAGCCCATCGACAAGATGACCTCGTCGACACCGTGCGCCGCCAGATGGCCGACCGAGCGTTCCAGCATCGGCACGCCCGCGACGGGCAGCAGTTGCTTGGGGGTCGTATAGGTCAGCGGCCGAAGTCGCGTGCCCTCGCCACCGACGAGGACGATCGCTTTCACGGCGTGGTCGTGGCCGTCTCGTCAGGCACCGACGTGCTCTCCGTCGGTTGTTGGGTCGCGGGCTGCAAGTCACCCGGGTTGGGCAGCGTGGCGGCCGACGGCGGCTGCGTCGCCTTGAAGCCCTTGGGGTTGAAGCTGATGGTGATCAACTGCCCGTTCTTGATCCGCCAGTCAGAAGGATCGCCCGACATCTTCGTGCCCTTCGTGTCCTTCAGGTTCTTGAACACGTACCAGGTCAGTTCGCCCGGCTTCTTGCCGCACTTGTCGCCGTCCTTGAACTTCTCGCCCTTGCGCTTCAAGTTGACGGAGTTGCTGCTCACCGTCGCGCCGGTGTCGGTCATCAGCTTGCCGAACGTCGCGCTCTTGCCGGCAGTGGTGCTGTCGAACGGGTGAGTGTGCACGAGACCGTCGCCGTGGGTGTGGATGCCGTGCTGGTCGCCGGCGGGGCCGTCGACCAACGGCTCGGCCCACTTGCCGCACAAGTTGAAGCCGTACGCCGCGTGCCAGTGGTCCTTGTTCGCGACGGGCGCGATCGTCGACGCGCTGGCCTCGTTGTCGCCGAGATTCTTCGACGCGGTGAACACGCCGAACACGCCGAGTACGACGACGACGAACAGCGCGCTGTACCACATGACCGGCGTCTTCCGGCCGGCGGTGCGGCCACCTCCGGTCGCCGCCGCGCGGTTGACCTTCTTTGCTTGCGATGCCTTACCCATAGCGGGGAGTGACCCTACTGCGTGGTCGTGGTGTCGCTGGTGTCAGCGCCCGGCGCGGGCGTCGGCAAGGGTTCGAACGGGATCCGCACGTCCGGGCGAGGAATTTCCTTGAATCCGCACACCTTCCAGCTGCCGGTCTTGTTCGTCATGCGAGCCTCGTACCAGCGGTAGGTGTTGTGGTATTGGATCGTGTAGCTGACGGTCTCGTCGCCGTCGGCGAGCTTCTTGCGCGAACCCATGCGGTGACGGATAACGCCCCCGAAGTTCTGTCGCTCCCGCGCAACCTGCGTGGCGAACTCCGACTTCGACGGCGACGACGAACTCGCGCACAGCCGTGCATACGCCGCGGCGGTGTCGCCCTCTTGTACGGCCGTGAGGTACGTGTCGAGCACGGCCTTGGGGCTGTTGTCGTCGCCTCCTTGTGAGCGCACGACGAGGCTCGCGACGAGCGCCACGACGGCGGCGACGACGAGGAGGGGAAGCAACCAGCGCCAGCGGCGGCGCGGCACTGCGTCCTGGCGCCCGAGTAACGGCGTGTCTGTGGCGTCGCTCATGAGTGCTGCAACATTCGCACGATCGCGGACACCACGAACCGCACCCCCAAGCCCGCGGCGACGAACGGCGCCAGGGCGCGGACCGGCCACCGATGCGACGTCCACCACCATCGCAGCACCGAGCGGTGGTGCTCGGCGAGCATGCGGTACGGGAGTTGCTTCGTCGAGACGCCGCCGACGTGCACGACTTGCGCTGACGGGTCATAGCCCACCGCCGCACCGGCGAGGCCGGCGCGGTGACACAAGTCGATGTCCTCGAGGTACATGAAGTAGTTCTCGTTGAACCCGCGCAGGCGCTCGAACAGGTCGCGCCGGATGGCGAAGCAGGCGCCGGAAACCCAGTCGACCCGGCGCGCCGTGGCGTGGTCCCAGTCGAGCATGCGGTATCGACGCGTGAAGCGGTTGGTCGGCATCGCCAGCCCGATGAAGGCGTGACCGACGGCGTCGATCGTCCGCGGGACGACGCGCGCCGATGGGTAGAGCGTGCCGTCGACGTTGTCTATCCGCGGCCCGACGATGCCGAGTTCTGCGTCGGCGTCGAGCGCGGCCGCCAGCGCTTTGATCGACCCGGGCTCGACCGTGACGTCGGAGTTGCAGATCACGAGCACGTCGACGTCCGCCGACACTGCCGCCGCGCCCCGGTTGACGTTGGCGCCGTAGCCGAGGTTGCCGCCGGTTTCGACGACGACGACGTCAGCGTCGGCGTGCCGTAGCGCCTCGAGCGACCCGTCGGTGCTCGCGTTGTCGGCGACGACGATCTCGTTCACGTCGGCCGCGCGCAGCGAGCGCACGCAGTCGACCAAGTACGCGCCGGCGTTGTAGTTGACGATTACGGCGGCGACGCGGGTCACTTACGGCAGGATGCGGCGGAAATAGTCCGCGGTGCGCTCGAGCCCATCGCGCAACTCGATGGTCGGTTCCCATCCGAGGATTTCGCGCGCCAGGGTGATGTCGGGACGGCGCTGCATCGGGTCGTCGACGGGCAACGGCACGTGCACGATCTTCGAGTCGCTTCCCGTCACCTCTTTCGTGATCTCGGCGAACTCGTTGACGGTGTACTCCGACGGATTACCGATGTTGACGGGTCCGACGTAGTCGGAGTCGAGCAGCGCGAGCAGACCGCGTACCTCGTCGTCGATGAAACAAAAGCTGCGCGTCTGCTTGCCGTCCCCGTAGATCGTCAACGGCTGGCCCGTGAGCGCCTGCACCACGAGGTTCGTGACGACGCGGCCGTCGTCGGGGCGCATTCGATTGCCGTACGTATTGAAAATTCGCGCCACCCGGACGTCGACGCCGTGGGCGCGGTGGTAGGCGAAGGTCATCGCCTCGGCGAAGCGCTTCGCCTCGTCGTACACACCGCGAGGACCGATGGGATTCACGTGGCCCCAGTACGTCTCGGGCTGGGGGTGCACCTGCGGGTCGCCGTACACCTCGCTCGTCGAGGCCAGGAAGAAGCGCGCACCCTTGTCCTTGGCCAATCCGAGCATGTGGTGCGTGCCGAGGCTTCCCACCTTGAGGATCTGGATCGGAATGCGCTCGAAATCGGCCGGGCTGGCGGGGCTGGCGAAATGGAGGACGGCGTCGACCTTGCCCGGGACGTGCACGTAGGTGCTCACGTCGTGACGCATAAACGTAAAGGCTGCGTCGGCGAACAGCTCTTCGATGTTGGCGATGTTGCCGGTGAGCAAGTTGTCGATGGCGATCACTTCATCGCCGCGGCCCAACAGCGCGCGACACAGATGTGACCCGATGAAGCCGGCACCCCCAGTGACGACGACGCGCATCTGCTTACAGCCGACCGATCGCGTCGTACGTGAACCCGTGACGGCGCACGGCCGCAGGGTCGAGCAGGTTGCGAGCGTCGACCAAGTTCGCGCTCGCCATCACCGCGCGCACCTTCGCCAAGTCGAGGAAGCGGAATTCTTCCCACTCGGTGAGCACCGCGAGCGCGGACGCACCTTCCGCCGCTGCGTAGGCGTCGTCGCACACCGTGATCCCGTCGAGCTGGCGTTGCACCATCGGATCGAACGCCTGAACCTTCGCGCCGCGCGCCAACAGCCGGTCGATGACGAACAGCGACGGCGACTCGCGCGTGTCGTCGGTGCGCGCCTTGAAGGTGAGGCCCCACACGGCGATCGTCTTGCCCTCGAGCGACCCGCCCGCAGCGAACGCGATCTTGTCGGCGACGCGCTCGTACTGCTCGTCGTTCACCGCGACGACGCTGTGCAACAGATCGAACCCGTAGCCGCGGTCCTCGGCCATGTGAATCAGCGCCCGCGTATCTTTCGGAAAACACGAACCACCCCAACCAGGACCGGGGCGAAGGAACTCGAAGCCGATGCGCTTGTCTTGGCCCATACCGAGGGCGACGTCTTTGATGTCGGCGCCGACGAGTTCGCAGAAGTGCGCGACGGCGTTGATGAACGAAACCTTCGTCGCGAGGAACGCGTTGGCGACGTACTTGATCGTTTCCGCAGAGGCAGGGTCGGTCACGAGCACTTGCGCGTGAAGCGACTCGTACAACTCGGCGAGTCGCAGCGCCGCTTCCTGGTCGCTCGACCCGATGATGATGCGATCGGGGTTCAGCGAGTCTTGGAGGGCCTGGCCCTCACGCAGGAATTCGGGGTTCGACACGACGACGACGTCGTCGCGGCCGAGCAGCGCGGCGACCCGAAGATTCGAGCCGACGGGAACAGTCGACTTGTTGACGACGATGCTCTCCGGGCGCACGTGTGGCCCGATCTCGCGGGCGACGCCCTCGACGTAGGAGAGATCGGCCGAGCCGTCTTCGCCCTGAGGCGTCGGCAAGCACAGGAAGACGAAGTCGGCGTCGACAACGGCCGTCACCGCGCCGAGCACGAACCGCAAACGGCCCGCCTTCACGCCTTCCGCGACCATCTCGTCGAGCCCCGCTTCGTGGATGGGGATCTCGCCGCGGTTGAGCGCGTCGACCTTCTCCGGCAGCACGTCAGCGCACACGACGTTGTGTCCGAGGTGTGCCAGATAGGCACCGGTTGTGAGCCCGACGTAGCCGGTGCCGATTACTGCAATGTCAGCCATCGCCCCAAGGTTACGGGAGGTCAGGTGATGGCCTTCACCATGCGCGCCAACGGGACGTGCCACTCGTCGAGCGGAGCGAAGCCGGCGGCGCGCCAGGCGAAGTTGTCGAGCACCGAATTTGCAGGACGCGCCGCGGGCGTCGGGTACTCAGCGGTGGTGATCGGCGTGATCCTCGACGAGTCATGTCCCGCCGCTTCGAGAATGGCGCGCGCGAACCCGTACCACGTCGTCTCGCCCTGATTCGACAAGTGGAACACGCCAGGGAGACGGCCGACGGCGAGCTGTTTGATGGCAACCGCAAGGTCGGCGGTGAAGGAAGGGCAACCGCGCTGATCGTCGACGACACCCCATGTGTCGCGCTCGTTCGCCAGCCGCAGCATCGTCTTGACGAAGTTGTTGCCGTGCACGCCACATACCCAACTCGTGCGCACGATGGCGCTCCCGGGATCGATCTCGCGCTCGCCCGCCAGCTTCGACGCGCCGTAGACGGAGGTCGGCTGCGTCGGATCCCACTCGCGGTAGGGCCCGTCTTTGGCGCCGTCGAAGACGTAGTCAGTTGACACGTAGACGACGTGTGCTCCGACACGACGCGCCGCTTCGGCAACGTTGCGCGTGCCGAACCCGTTGACGGCGAAGGCGTGGTCGGGATCGCCCTCGCACGCGTCGACGGCGGTCCACGCGCCCCCGTGAATAACCACGTCGGGTTCGAATCCGCCGATTGTCGCTAAGACGCTGTCACGATCGGCGAGATCCATCGACGCGTGCGTCGTTCCGACCACGTCGTACCGCGCGTCGCCCGAGAACTCCGAGACGAGGTCGTGGCCGAGTTGGCCCCCCGCCCCGGTAACGAGAACGCGCATCTAGTGGGCGTTCTTCAGCGGTTCCCACCACCAACGATTGTCGGCGTACCACTTGACGGTCTCGTTGAGCGCCTCGTCCAGCGTGCGCTGTTTCTCCCACCCGAGCTGCGTGATCTTGGTGATGTCGACGGAGTAGCGACGGTCGTGGCCCTTGCGATCCTCGACGTACTCGACCATCTCCTCGCCGGCGCCGTGAAGGGCGAGCAGCTTGTCGACGAGCACGCGGTTGGGCGTT
This sequence comes from Actinomycetota bacterium, assembly GCA_041166285.1. Taxonomy (GTDB): domain Bacteria; phylum Actinomycetota; class Acidimicrobiia; order Acidimicrobiales; family JACCXE01; genus JACCXE01. Next base: position 6,680 of record JBEEFR010000179.1, read on the forward strand.
TCGTTGCCGGCACCGATGTTGTAGATCTCGCCGTGGTTGCCCTTCTGCAGGACGAGGTGCACACCAGAGCAGTGATCGTCGACGAAGAGCCAATCACGCTCGTTCAAGCCGTCGCCGTAGAGCGGCAGCTTCTTGCCGTCGAGCAGGTTGGTGGTGAACAGCGGGATGACTTTCTCCGGGTACTGCCACGGCCCGAAGTTGTTGGTGCAGCGCGTCACCGTGACGGGGACGCCGTGCGTCGAGAAGTACGACAGCGCGATCAAGTCCGAGCCCGCCTTCGATGCCGAATACGGCGAGCGCGGTTCGAGCGGATCCGTTTCTTTCGACGAACCGGCTTCGACCGACCCGTACACCTCGTCGGTACCGATGTGAATGACACGGCCGATCTCGAGGCGCCGCGCCGTGTCCATCACGATGTTCGTGCCGAAGCAGTTCGTGTTGACGAAGTCGTCGGAGCCGACGATGGAACGGTCGACGTGGCTCTCGGCCGCGAAGTGCACGACGGCGTCGTGGCCGCGCATTGCCTCTTCGAGGGACGCGGGGTCACAGATGTTGCCCTTGACGAAGTTGTAACGCGGGCTGTCGTCCACGTCCTTCAAGGTCGACAAGTTCCCGGCGTAGGTAAGCGCGTCGTAGACGGTGACTTCGTCGTCGGTGTTGTTGAACACCCAGCGCACGTAGTTGGAGCCGATGAACCCGGCCCCTCCGGTCACGAAGATCTTCATCAGGCGAACCTATCCGGGTCGGCGGCGACGGCCCGCAGGTAGTCGCCGTAGCGTGATTTGCCGAGCTTGTCGGCGAGCGTTGTCAGCTGGCCAAGGTCGATGAAGCCCTGCTGGTAGGCGATTTCCTCGAGGCATGCGATCTGTAGGCCCTGACGGTGGATGAGCGCCTGCACGAAGATTCCGGCCTCGATCAGAGAGTCGTGCGTTCCGGTGTCGAGCCACGCCGTGCCGCGGCCGAGCTTCACGAGGTTCAACGCGCCGCGTTCGAGATACACGCGGTTCACGTCGGTGATCTCGAGTTCGCCGCGCGCCGAGCGCGGCAGGTCCGCCGCGATGCCGACAACGTCGTTGTCGTAGAAGTACAGACCGGTCACTGCGAGGTTCGACCGCGGCTTCGCCGGCTTCTCTTCGATCGAGATCACCTGGCCGGTGGCGTCGACTTCGGCGACGCCGTAGCGCGCCGGGTCGTCGACCTTGTAGCCGAATACCGTGGCGCCCTTGAGCGAACTCACGGCGTTCTGCAGCAGGTCGCCGAGGCCGGGCGCGTGGAAAATGTTGTCGCCGAGCACGAGGCACACCGAGTCGCTGCCGACGAAGTCCTTGCCGATGATGAAGGCCTCGGCGAGTCCGCCGGGCGTCGGCTGCTCGGCGTAGGTGAACGACAGGCCGATCTCGTGGCCGTCACCCAGCAGCTGCTTGAACAGCGGCAGATCGTGCGGCGTCGAGATGATCAGGATGTCGCGGATGCCCGCCAGCATGAGCACCGACAGCGGGTAGTAGATCATCGGCTTGTCGTAAACCGGCAGTAGTTGCTTCGACACGCCGAGCGTGACGGGATGCAACCGCGTGCCGCTACCTCCGGCGAGGACGATGCCCTTCATCAGCAGGCCAGCGCACCGGCGCCGCGTGGCGTCGCCGCCGAATTCGTGGTCGTGACGGTCGTCGGCGGGACGCTCGACGCCGTGCTGTCGAGCGACGTGCGCACGCCACCGAAGCCCGCTCCGACGATGAGTTGGATGTCGCCGCCCTTGAGCGTGTTGTCGAGCACGAGCTTGGCGCCACCGACGATGTAGGCCTGCAACAGCTGTGCCTTCGGCAACTGCCCTGCGCCGTACCGGATCGACGACGTCGGGTTGTTGTACGTGTGCGCGTCGCCCGTCCCACCGGTACCGAATCCGGCGGCGGTCAGCTGGTGTTGCACCTGCCCGGCTTGGCCGTTGACGCCCGTCCCGTTGAGCACGAGGACGCGCACGGTGCCCGGCGGAATCTTCGGCACCGGGCCGTTCGACGTCGGCGCCTGACCGACGCCGTTGAAGCGGTTGATGATCGTCCGCGCCTCGGTTTCGCGCAGCTTGAGCACCGACGCGCCTCCGGCCGTGCGGAAGTCGTCGGTCGGAAGCGTGAGCATGTCGACCGCTTCGGGCTCGAGTGACTTGAAGCGCTTGCCGAGCCGCAACAAGTCTTTCGTCGACAGCGCGGAGTCGAGCTTCAGGTTGTTGATGCCCGCACCGATCAGCGCGTTGAGCTTGATCGGGTTCCGCGCCCCTTTGCTGATCGCCTTGCGCAACACGCGGCGGATGAAGTCCTGCTGGCGCTGGATGCGGCCGATGTCGCCCGTCGGGTCGCTGCGCCAATGGCCCGACTCGAAGTACTGGAAGTGGCGGCTGCGCACGTAACCGAGTGCTTGATCACCCGTGAGGTTGACGCAGCCGGCCGTCTTCACGTCGAGACCCGAGAACTTGTCGCGTGCCGGCGCCGGGAACGGCACGGTGACGCCGCCGACGGCGTTGACGATGGAACGGAAGCCGTTGAAGTCGACCTCCATGTAGTGGTCGATCTCGATGCCGAGGCTCTGACGGATCGTCGCGATCAGCCGTTCGGCACCGTCCTTAATCGCGGTGGACGACGTCGTCGGCGTGAGGCCTAAGGCATTGGTCGTCGTCGCCGTGCTGCGACCCAGCGTCGTCACCGCGTGCGCGCCGGTCGTCTTGACCATGAACGCCGTGTTGATGCGCTCCCGGTAACCGACGCCCGCGATGGGCACCCACAAGTCACGAGGGATGGACAGGATCGACGCCTTTTCTGCCGTCGGGTCGACGTGGAGCACCATCATCGTGTCGGTGCGCTCGCCGCCGACCAGGTCCTGGTCGCCGAACTTCGCCTCGTCGGCCTTGTTCTTGACGAAGGCACGGGTGTCGGAGCCGACGAGCAACACGTTCATCGGCTTGCCGGGGTCGTCGTCGCCGCAGTTGCGCAGCACCGTGCAACTGAAATGGATTTTGTCGAGCTGACCGAGACGGAACTTGAGGTAGCCGTAACCGACGCCTGCGGTGAGCACGCACAAGCCGACGAAGATGTTGAGGCCGATGAGGACGCCGTGGAGCCCCCGATGCGCGTGGTGCTTGGGATCGCGCTTGACGGGTCCTGGGTCCGCCTCCGGAACCGGGACTTTCTTGGCGACCGGGCGGCGGGTGGCGCTGTGCGCGGGCGCGCGTTTCGACGCGCTGTGCTGTCGCGAAAGTTTCTTGCCCGGGACGGGAGGGATCGCCATGGCCGGCGATAACGCTACTGGCCTATCCCCCCGTTTGGAGGATCACCCAATAGCCTTGAACGATGGCGAACGTCGGGGTCGTCGTCGTCACGTACCGGTCGGCCGCGACCATTAGGGGGTGTTTGTCCTCGTTACGCACCGCTTCGGCGGCGCCGATCGAGGTCGTGGTCGTGGATAACGCCTCCGACGACGGGTCCGTGGACGCGGCGCGGGCCGCTGATCCGCTGGCGATTGTCGTCAGCCGGCCCACGAACGACGGCTACGGCACCGCGAACAACGCGGGCGTCGCCGCACTCGACGCGCACACCGATTTCGTGCTGTTCGCCAACCCCGACACCGTGTGGCCGGCGGGTGCGATCGACGCCCTTGTGGCGCGACTGCGGGACCCCGACGTCGGTCTCGTGAGCCCGGCGCTGGTCGGCGAGGACGGCCAGTTGCAACCGATCGTCGAAGACGACTTGGCGCTGGGTCCGGTGCTGCGCGGCATGACGCGTCTCGGCGAACCCGTTCGGCCGCGGACGCCGGGCGCCGACGGCGCCGTCGACTGGCTACACACGGCCGCCGCGCTGGTACCGATGGGCGTCGTACGCGCCCTCGGCGGTTTTGACGAGCGCTTCTTCCTCTTCGGCGAAGACGCGGACTTCTGCCGGCGCGTGCGCGCCCTCGGCAAGCGCGTGGAAGTGGCGACCGATGTACGCGTCACCCACGTCGGCGGCGCGTCGATGGACGCCACGCACGATTCGGACGCACTCGCCGGGATGCGGACGCGCGCCGTCGCCACGTACCTCGAGAAGTACAACGGCAAGCTGGCGCGCCGCGCGTTCGGAGCCGTGGGGACTGTCGTCTACGGACTCGGTCGCCACCACGGGCAGGCGCGCGCCGCGTGGAATGCGTTGACGCGATGACTCGCGTCGCCGTCTGCGTGCCGTGTCATCGCGACGAACCCGGCATTGCGCGCACGATCGAGTCGCTGGCGGCCTCCGCAGCCCGCCTCGAGCACGACTGGCGGCTAGTGGTGTGCGTCAACGGTCGCGACAGCGCGCACAGCCCAGCGGCGGACGCCGTGCGCGCCACCGACGCCACGCTGCGACTCCTCGACGTCGGCTCGAAGCCCGCGGCGTGGAACGTGCTGCGCCACGAACCAGCCGACGTCTACGTGTTCGCCGATGCCGACGTGCTCGTGAACGCCTGGGCGATTCCGGCGCTGGTCGACGCCGTCTCGGCGAAGGGCGTGGTCGCGGCTGCCGCCAAGCAGGAACACCTCGGCGACGGAATGGTCGCCCACGTCGCCCTCGTGCCGCATCGCCTGGAGTGGGGAGGGTTGCTCGGCACGCTGTACGCGGCGCGCGGCGAGGCCCTTCCCGAGCAGATGCCGACCGACGTGCTGCTCGACGACGCGTGGCTCTTCGCGCAACTCGGCGCCGCGGGACGCGTCGAACAGGTGCCGCTGGCGACTGCGACCGTGCAACTCCCGACGCGGTGGCGTGACCTCTGGCGTCAGCGCGTGCGCGCCGAGGCGGGAAAGCAGCAGATGCGCGCGCTCGGCCTGTCGCTCGCCGAACCGCCGGGCGAGACGCGTTCGGTCTATCGCACGCTGGTGGCGTATCCCCCGCGCGAATGGCCCTTCGTCGCAGCGCTGGCGGCCGTGAAGCTGGCAGCGGCGCTGCGCGCCCGTCGCGGTCATCCCGAATGGAAGCTGGCGACGACCACGAAGGCGTGATCTCGCCCAAGAGATAGCGCGAGCGCGATACCGTATTTGATATGACACTCATACCGACGGTGCTCGACCAGTCATCCCGCGGTGAACGCGCCTACGACATCTTCTCGCTCCTCCTCAAGGAACGCATCGTGTTCCTCGGTCAGGAAGTCGACGACCAAGTCGCCAACCTCCTGATCGCGCAGATCCTGTATCTCGACGCACAGGACCCCGAACGCGACATCTACCTCTACATCAACTCGCCCGGTGGTCTCGCCTACGGCGGCATGGCGATCTACGACGTCATGCAGCACACGCAGGCAGAGGTCTCGACGCTGTGCGTGGGCATGGGCATGTCGGCCGCCGCGATGATCCTCGCCGCCGGCGCGCCCGGAAAACGCTTCGCCCTTCCGAGCGCCAAGATCATGATTCACCAGGGTTCGGCCGGCACGGGGCGCGTTTCTCCGCGTGACATGGAGATTCAGCTGCGCGAGGTGCTGTCGACGACGCGACGGATGGCCGAGATCATCGCCCACCACTCGGGCAGGAGCATCGAGCAGGTCGAGCGCGACATCGACCGCGACTACTTCATGACCGCGCAAGAGGCGAAGGACTACGGCCTCATCGACGAAATCATTGCGCCACGCCGAGGATTGTCGGCCAGCGCTCTAGAACTACTCGACCGGGAGGCCCAGGCCGCGAGCAATCACTAGGCGCTGGATCTCGCTCGTGCCTTCGCCGATCTCGAGGATCTTCGAATCGCGGTAGTGCCGGGCGACGAGCGTCTCGTCCATGAAGCCGTACCCGCCGAACACTTGGGTCGCCATGCGCGTCGCCGTCACCGCCGCTTCGGTCGCGTACAGCTTCGCCACCGCCGCCTCGTTCTTGAACGGACGACCGGCGTCTTTTAGCCACGCCGCTTTGTAGACGAGGGCGCGCGCCGCGTCGGCCATCACTGCGAGGTCGGAACACGCGAACGCCACGGCTTGGTTCGTGCCGATCGCCTTTCCGAACGCGTTGCGGTTCTTCGCGTACTCGACGCTCTCGTCGAGGCAGCACTGGATCACACCGACAGCGAGCGCGCCGATGGCGATGCGGCCTTCGTCGAGGATCGAGAGGAACTGACGGAAGCCGTGACCCCGTGCCCCGAGCAGGTTCGCCGCCGGCACGCGGGCGTCGCTGAATGTGAGGCCGTGCGTGTCGGACGCGTGCCATCCCATCTTGCGGTACGGCGGCTGCGGGGTGAAGCCGGGCGTTCCCGCGGGGACGATGATCGCCGAGATCACGCCGGGACCCGTGCGCGCCGTCACGGTCACGAGTGACGTGATCGACGAACCGGAGTTGGTGATGAACGCCTTCTCGCCGTTGAGCACCCACTCGTCGCCGTCGAGGGTCGCGGTGGTTCGCGTACCGCCGGCGTCGCTACCGGCGTCGGGTTCGGTCAGGCCGAAGCCCGCGAGCTTGCGGCCGGCGACGAGATCGGGCAACCACGTCTGGCGCTGCTCTTCGGTGCCGAACTGGAAGATCGGGTTGGCGCCGAGCCCCACGCCCGCCTCGAGCGTGATGCCGATCGACTGGTCGACGCGCCCGAGTTCCTCGATGGCGATGCACAGCGTGGTGAAGTCGGCGTTCGAGCCGCCGTACTCCTCCGGGAACGGCAGGCCGAACAGGCCCAACTCGCCCATTGCCTGCACCGTGTCGACGGGGAAGTAGTGGTCGCGATCCCACGCTTCGGCGTGCGGCGCGATCTCGGCGTTGGCGAAGTCGCGCACGACCTTGCGGAACTGCTCTTGCTCGTCGGTAAACGAAAACTCCATCTCGGACCCGATCGTAGGCTGGCCTCTTGACCACTCCGCTCGCTGTCGTCGGAGGGATGCTCCTCACGGGACTCAGCGACGTCACGCGCGACCCGTCGGCACTGGACGGAGGCGAGGGCGTGTGGGCCGTGGTCGCGGGATTCGAGGGTGACGTCGTCTGCGCGCGTTTCGACGACGTCCGACCGGCGACGCCATGGCCCGGCGAGCCGTGGCGCGGGCCGTCACGCGACGCGAGGTCCAGCTCACTCGACGCGGCCGCGTTCAAGAAAGGCGTCGACACGATTCGCGACGCCATCGGACGCGGCGACGTGTACCAGGTGAATCTGTGCCGCGTCCTTTCGGCGCCGGTCGCGGCCGACGCCGATGTCGCCGCGCTGGGCGCGGCGCTCGCCGAGGGAAACCCGGCGCCGTTCTCCGCGGTCGTGCGGTTACCGGAGCAAGGCGTGCACGTCGCCAGCGCGTCGCCAGAGCGATTTGTGCGCCGCGACGGCGACGTCGTGCTGTCGCAGCCGATCAAAGGCACCGCCGCGACCATCGACGCCTTTCTCGCGAAGGACTACGCCGAGAACGTGATGATCGTCGATCTTGTCCGCAACGACCTCGGTCGGTGCTGCGAGTTCGGGTCGGTGGAGGTGCCGGCGCTTTGTGCGGTGGAGCCGCATCCCGGTCTGTTCCACCTCGTGTCAACGGTGTCCGGTCGCTTGCGTGCGGAGTGTGGCTGGGCCGACGTGTTGGAGGCGACGTTTCCGCCCGGGTCGGTCACGGGCGCGCCGAAGATTGCTGCGCTCGAGATCATCCAGTCGCTCGAACCCGTTGCGCGCGGCCCATACTGCGGCGCGATCGGCTGGGTCGACGCCGCGCGCAACGTCGGCGACCTCAACGTCGGCATCCGCACGTTTTGGTTGGCGGAGGGGCAGATCCACTTCGGCACCGGCGGCGGCATCACGTGGGATTCGACGCCCGACGGCGAGTGGGCCGAAACCGAACTCAAAGCCCGCCGGTTGCTCTCGGTAGCGTCAGCGCAATGAGTCATGTCTGGTTGAACGGCGCGCTCCTCGACGATTCGATGGCGACGCTGTCAGTGTTCGACCACGGCACGACCGTCGGTGACGGCGTGTTCGAGACGATGCTGTGTTATCCCGAGACGGGCGTCGCGTTCGCGGCCGAGCACCTGCGCCGTTTGCGGGCGTCGGCAGCCGGGCTGTACCTCGAAGTCCCGTATGACGACGCGGCGCTCGTCCACGCCGTCGACGAGGTCGTCGGCTCCGAACCGCGCGACAACACGTGCGTCCGCGTGCGGCTTACGGTCACGGGCGGCGCCGGTCCACTCGGCTCGGACCGCGGTGGTGCGACACCGACGGTGATCGTCGCAGCAACGCCGCAGAAGCCGTGGCCGCCAACCGCGACGCTGGCGCCCGTGCCCTGGCCGCGCAACGAACGCGGTGCACTCGCAGGGTTGAAGACGACGAGCTATGCCGAGAACGTCGTCGCGCTGCACGCCGCGCACGACGCCGGCGCGGACGAGGCCCTGTTCTGCGACACGCGCGGCAACGTGTGCGAGGGAACCGGTACGAACATTTTCGCCGTCATCGACGACGAGCTGTTAACGCCTCCGCTGACGACGGGCTGTCTTGCGGGCGTCACGCGCCACGTCGTCATCGACGCCTATGGCGCCATCGAGAAAATGTTCTCTCTCACCGATCTGGCGCGTGCGAGCGAAGTCTTCGTCACGTCGACCACCCGTGAAGTGCAAGCCGTGTGCGAGATCATCGGCGTCGCCGACCTCCGCGCCACGTCGCCCGGCCCGATCACCGAAGCCGCACACGACGCCTACACCGAGGCCCGCAAATCGTTCTTGTGATGTTCCGTCAAGGTCTTCTTGACGAAACATCACAAGAACAAGATCAGCGGACGTGGATGACGTCGCCGGCGATGACGCGGCGTGGGCCGGCGTCGGTGTGCACGATGAGGGCGCCATCGTCGTCGACGCCCGTGGCGGCGCCGGTGAAGGCGCCGTCGGCCATCTCGACGCGCACGTTTCGGCCCACGGTCTCGCACCGCGCTTTGTACTCGCGCGCCACGTCGTCCCAACCGGCGTCGAGGCGGGCCGACACGTGCTCGAGGAGCGCGTCGAGCACGTCCTCGGTGTGGACGGGCCGTCCGGCGGCGTGGTTGGCGGCGATGGCGATGTCTGCGACTTCAGGGGGCAGCTCGTCGGGCCACGTGCAGTTGATGCCGATGCCGACGACGACCGCCGGCGGGACGCCCTCGACTTCGGTGAGGACGCCGGCGAGTTTGCGGTCGCCGAGCAGCAGGTCGTTCGGCCACTTGAGCGACGGGTGCACGTCGGCGATGAGCGCGATGGCGTCGGCGCCCGACATCGCCACGGCCGCCGTCGCCAGGTGGAGACGGTCGGCGGGGAGGCCCTCCGGACGCAGCAGGAGGCTCATCAACAACGAACCGCCCGGCGGCGACACCCACGTTCGCCCCAGGCGTCCCCGGCCCGCGGTCTGCTCGTCGGCCACGGCGACGAGCCCTTCGGGCGCCCCGTTCCGGGCCCGTTCCATCACCCACGTATTGGTGGAATCGATCGTCGCGAAGCGATGAATCTCGAACCGCGACTTCATTCTGCGATGCTACGACCCATATGTTCGCCAAGGTTCTGATAGCCAACCGCGGGGAGATCGCTGTCCGCGTTATCCGCACGTGCCGCGAGCTCGGCATCCCGACCGTCGCCGTGTATTCGGATCTCGATCGCGACGCCATGCACGTGCGCCTGGCGGACGAGGCCTACGCCCTCGGCGGCACAACCGCAGCCGAGAGCTACCTCAACACTGACGCCATCCTCGGCGTCATCGATCGCAGCGGCGCCGACGCTGTCCACCCCGGCTACGGGTTCTTCTCCGAGAACACCGACTTCGCGCGCGCCATCGCCGCCAAAGGCGTCACGTTCATCGGTCCGCCGCCCGAAGCGATCGAAGTCATGGGCGACAAGATCTCGTCGCGCATTGCAGCGGAGAAGGCCGGCGTCAACGGTGTGCCCGGACGCAACGACGTGCTGCAGAGCGGCGACGAGGTTGTCGCGTTCGGCAACGAGTTCGGGTGGCCGGTCGCCATCAAGGCGGCGTACGGCGGTGGCGGACGCGGCATGCGCGTCGTCGAGAAGCCCGAGGACGCCGCTGACGCGTTGGCGAGCGCGCAGTCCGAGGCGCTCAAGGGATTCGGACGCGACGAGTGCTACATCGAGCGCTACCTGACGTGGCCGCGCCACATCGAGATGCAGGTCTTCTGCGACACCAAGGGCAACGGTGTGTGGCTCGGTGAGCGCGACTGCTCGTGCCAACGCCGTCACCAGAAGCTCGTCGAAGAATCACCGGCGGCGAACTTTCCCGACGAGATCCGCACTGCGATGGGCGAGGCCGCGGTCGCGGTCGCGCAGGCGTGCGGCTACGTCAACGCCGGCACCGTCGAGTTCCTGTACCAGGACGGCGAGTTCTACTTCCTCGAGATGAACACTCGGCTCCAGGTCGAGCACCCGGTCACCGAGTTGGTGTGCGGGATGGACCTCGTCGAACTCCAGCTGCAAATCGCGGCCGGCAAGAAGTTGCCCGTGAGCCAGAAGCAGATCGCAGCACGCCGGCGCGGCCACGCCATCGAGGTGCGCATCAACGCCGAGGACCCCGCCGGCGGCAAGTTCCTGCCGGCGCCCGGGACGCTCACGAAGTTCGACCGGCCCGACGGCTTCGGCGTGCGCGTCGACGCCGGCTACGACGCCGGCGACACGGTCAGCCAGTACTACGACAACCTCGTCGCCAAGCTGATCACCTGGGGCCCCGACCGCGACAGCGCGCGTCGTCGCATGCTGCGCGCCCTCGCCGAAACGAAGATCGAAGGGATCGCCACGACGATCCCGGCGCACGTCGCCATCCTCAGCCATCCCGACTTCATCAGCGGCGAGCACTCGACGAAGTGGGTCGAGGAGCGCCTCGACTTCACGGGCGTTTCGTCGGCGCCAACTGCGCCGGTCGTCGGTGAGGACGGCGAGACGAAGGTCTTGCGCGAAGTCGAGGCTGAGGTCGACGGGCGCAAGTACACCGTCAAGCTGTGGATGCCCGACGTCGCGCCGGTTGCCGTTGCGGGCGCGTCCGGCCCGGCGCGCGCCGGTGGCGCCGCACCGGGGCGCCCGCACGCACCAACCGCGCAAGGCGGCGGCGTCGCGGGCGCGCACGCGGGCGACATCGCCGTGCCGATGCAAGGCACGATCGTAAAGGTGATGGTCGCCGTCGGCGACACGGTGAAGGCCGGTCAGGCCGTGTGCGTCCTCGAAGCCATGAAGATGGAGAACAACATCATGAGCGAGGTCGACGGCGAGGTGAAGGCCGTCAAGGTCGAGGTCGGCCAAACCGTCGGTGCCGGCGACATCGTCGTCGTCGTCGAACCCGCCGCCGCCTCCTGATCACGGGCGGTGGGCGTAGGGTCCGCGGTATGGATGTGAAGCAGGCCGCGCACGGGACCGTCGACGACAACGGCGAGCGACTCGTCGAGCTGAGCCACCGGATTCACGCCAAGCCGGAAACGTGCTTCGAGGAAGTCAGCGCCGCCGACTGGACCGCGTCGCAGCTCAACGAGGCGGGATTCACCGTCGAAACGGGCGTCGCCGACTTACCGACGGCCTACGTCGCGACCGCGGGCAGCGGTCCACTGACGATCGGCATCTGCGCCGAGTACGACGCGCTGCCCGGCATCGGCCACGCCTGCGGCCACAACGTCATCGCAGCGGCGGCCGTCGGCGCCGGTCTCGCGCTGGCGCCGTTGGCCGACGACCTCGGCATCACCGTCAAGGTGTTCGGCACGCCCGCCGAGGAGGGTGGCGGCGGCAAGATCATCATGCTCGACAAGGGCGTGTTCGCCGGCGTGCACGCCGCGATGATGGTGCACCCTGCGCCGAACGAAGGCGACCGGCTGCCGTGCCTCGCCGTCAGTCACATCGACGTCGACTATCACGGCAAGACAGCGCACGCCTCGGCCTTCCCCGAGCTCGGCATCAATGCAGCCGACGCCATCACCGTCGCGCAGACGGCCATCGGGTTGTTGCGCCAACACATCCGTTCGACGGACCGCATTCACGGCATCGTGACGCACGGCGGCGACGCGCCGAACATCGTTCCGCACGAGACGACGGGCAAGTGGTACATCCGGGCGCGCACGTTGGACGAACTCGCGGACCTCGAACCGCGTGTGTACAAGTGCTTCGAAGCGGGAGCTATTGCGACGGGCTGTACGCACGAAGTGAAAGAGATGAGCCCGAAGTATTCGGAGATGATCGACGACGCCGAGATGCTCGGTCTTTACCGCGCCAACGCCGAAGCGCTCGGCCGCACGTTCCCGACCGACGGGTCCAGCGACCGCATTGTCGGGTCCACCGACATGGCGAACGTGTCCCTGGCGATGCCGACGATCCACCCAATGCTCGGGCTGGGTTGTTTCCCGATCAGCAACCACCAGCCCGAGTTCGCGGCGTTCTGCGCCACACCCACCGCTGACAAAGCCGTGCTCGACGGCGCCACCGGCATGGCGTGGACGGTCGTCGACATGGCGACGACCTCGTCGGTGCGCGAACGGCTTCTGTCGACCGCGAGCTAGACCACCCCATGCGCATCACCCCGTCGTCGCTCCGGCGCGTCACGAACAATGCCGTGCTCCGTGGTCGCGCACGGCCGTCGCAGTGGCTCGTGCGCGCGCAGGCACTCGGCACGGCGCGGAACTACAGCGGGCCCGCGCTCCCGGCGGATTCGACCGAGCCGATGTCGGAGGCCCAACGGAACCTGATCCGCAAGTACACCAAGCCCGGCGACTCCTTCGTCGACGTCGCGTGCATGTACCGCGCCGACGGCGCCGCCGCCTTTCTTGCGGAGGAACTCGGGGCATCGCCGGTTACCGCGACCGACACGCTCAAACCGACCGCGAGGTACGAGCAACTCGCCGCCGACGCCGGGTCGCGCGTGCGGTTCGTGTGGGCCGACATCACTACCGCCGCGGCAATCGAGGCCATCGGCACCCACGACGTCGTGTACTGCTGCGGACTGCTGTATCACATGCCCGATCCGCACCACACCCTGGCGCAACTCCGTCGGCTCAGCTCGCGCACGCTGATCGTCGGCACGAAGTCGATCCCCGAGATCCCCGGCTATCCCGGCGCCGCGGTGTACTTCCCGGCGCTCGACCCGAAGGCGCGCATGACCTATCAGCCGATTACCGACCCTGAGGGCCTCGCTTTCCGCGCCGATCGCACTCCGACGGCGAACTGGTTCTGGGGACTCAGCCCCTCCGCCTTCGAAGCCATGGCCGTCGAAGCGGGGTGGGCGATCGTGGAAACAGTGAAGTTGCCGTGGAGCGGCCGGTACGACGACGTCCTCGTCGTCGCCGAGCGCGCGTAGCCTTCACCTCGGATGACACGGCGACTGGGCTTCGTGGGGATCATGATGGCGTTGCTGGCGACGCTCGCTCCCAGCGCGGCGCGCGCGCAGACGACAACGTCTGTGCTCCGGAAACTGCCGTTCGCCGCCGACCACGTTGCGGTGTACTGGAACGACCATCCCGATGCGCGCGTACTGGTCGGCTTCGGAGACGGGCCGCTCGTGGACGCCGGCCGCGACGAGCTCGGCGCGCAACGACACAACGGCGTCACGTACGGCGCGATCCTGCTGGCTCCGCACACGAAGCTTGTGCGGATCGTCAGCGATCAACCGCTCACCGCACTGAAGTTGTTCGCCGTTCCCGACCATCCGTTGCGTTGGATCGGCTCGAAAATCCTGCCGAAGAAGCCCACTCCCGGCAAGGCAGCGCGCCCGGCGATCATTGCGCGTGCCGACTGGGGCGCCGACGAGTCGCTGCGGTTCACGAACGGCCGCGAGACGTGGTCGCCGACGTTCCACCCCGTGCAGAAGTTGATCGTCCACCACACCGACACGGCCAACAACGATCCGGATCCGGCGTCGACGGTGCGCGCCATCTACCGGTATCACGCCATCAGCCAAGGCTGGGGCGACATCGGTTACAACTTCTTGATCGACGAGGCCGGCCACATCTACAAGGGTCGCAACTCACACGCCGCCAGCAGCGACGCCGACACGATCACCGGACAGGACGCCGCCGGCAACGGCGTGACGGGCGCGCACGCGCACGCGTACAACGCCGGCAGCGTCGGCGTTGCTCTCATCGGCACGCTCACGTACCAGGACGCGACACCGGCGGCCAAGCGCGCCCTCGAGGACTTGTTGGCGTGGGAAGCGCAGGCGCACGGGATCGACCCGCACGGCACGTCCACCTACACCAGCCCGACCGACGGGCATCAGAAAACGTTCCCGAACATCGCCGGCCACCGCGACGTCGGCGAGACGCAGTGCCCCGGCGGCGCGTTCTACGCGACCCTTCCTGCCGTGCGCGACGCCGTGGCGGCGCGCTCAGCAGCTGGCTGAACCCTCGTCGGTAAAGCTGCCGCCCGCTGAGGGCACGAAACGCCACGAGTACGCGCCGTTCCCGAGGCGCAGGGCGAGCACACCGAAGGTTCCGGAGTTGTGCACTTCGCTGCGCTGCTCGGTGGTGATCACCGGATACAAGCTGCGTCCGCCCGTGCCCACGACGAACTCGCGGATGCCGCGGTCGGGACCGAAGCGCTCGTAGTGATGGTCGTGCCCGACGAGCACGACGTCGCCACCGTGGTCGGCGAGCGCCTTGTAGAAGTCGTCGTAGCCCGGATCGCTGCCGTGGAAACCAGAGGACCACCGCGGGTGATGCCAGAACGCCAGGATGCACTTCGCGGGGTGCGCCGCGAGGTCGGCGCGCAACCACTGCTCTTCGGGCGAACCCGCTTGGCAGCCGCCGACGCTGCGACAGTCCGAATCGAGCGCGACCACGTGCCACGTGCCGACGTTGAACGAGTACCACGTCTGGCGTTTGGCGGCGTCGACGAAGGTCGGCCAGTACTGCCGGTATCCCGCGAGGTTGGGCGTCGACCAGTCGTGGTTGCCGGGCGCGGGGTGCGTGATCGCCTTGAAGCGGCCCCACGACTTGTCGTACGACGCGTCGAAGTTCGGCTTCTCGCCGCGCTCGTACTGCAAGTCGCCGAGCGCGAGTACCGCCGCTGGGTGCAGCGACTCGATGGTGTCGGCCGTCGCTTCCTGCTGGCACTGGCCAGGCGTCGGCCGCAGTGTCGCCGGGCACGCGATGTCTCCGGCCGCAGCGATCAGCGGTGCGCTCTGGTCGACGGCGACCGTCGTGCTCGTCGACGTCGACGTCGTTCGCGGCGTCGGTGAGAGCGGATCCTTCGCGCACGCGGCGAGCGTCAGCAGCAGCGCGAGAGCGGCGACGCGTTTATTCAGCAGCGTCGGCGAGCGCTTCGGCGAGCGCGGGGTGCACGAGGAGGGACTCGACGATGTCCGTGACCTTCAAGTTGGCAGTCACGGCGAGCGCCAGCACTGAGATCAGTTCGGCGGCGCCGCGGCCCACGATCGAACCACCGAGCACGACACCCGTCGCCGGGTCGCTGAGGATCTTCACGAAACCCCGCGGGTCGCCTTCGATCAGCGCGCGTGCGTTGGCGGCGAATGGAACCTTCGTGACGCGCAACTTGCGCCCGATGGCGAACGCCTCCGCCTCGGCGAGCCCGACGTCGGCGATCTCGGGTTCGGTGAAGATGGCCGACGCGGCCTTGTCGTAGTCGAGGTGGCGATGTTCGCGGGTGTGCAGACCCATCACGTGCTCGGCGACCTTGCGCCCTTGCATCGACGCGACGCTGGCCAGGGGGAGCCGGCCCGACACGTCGCCGGCGGCATACACGTGGCCGAGGTTCGTCACACAGTGCTGGTTGACGGGGACGTAACCACCGTCGTCCATGCGCACTCCGGCCTCCTCCAAGCCGAGGTCCTCGGAGTTGGGCAGCGAACCGATGGCGAGGATCACATGCGAACCCTTCACAACGCGTCCGTCCTCACACGTGACGGTGACCTCGTCGCCCACGCGCGTGATGCCGTTGGCGCGCGCGCCCTTCAACAACACGACGCCGCTCTTGAGGAAGTTGTCCTCGAGCGCCGCAGCGACCTCCGGGTCTTTGCCTGGCAACACTTGCTGGCGCGACACGATCAGCGTCACCTTCGAGCCGAACGACCGGAACATGTGCACGAACTCGACGCCGGTGACGCCCGAGCCGACGACGATCAAATGCGACGGAAGCTCCTTCGGCGGATACGCCTGACGGGTTGTCAGCACGCGCTCGCCGTCGATCGGCGCCCACTCCGGAAGGCGCGGACGGCTCCCGGTCGAGATGAGGATGGCCTCGGCCTCGAGGTCTTCGTGATGACCGTCGATGGCGTCGACGGAAACGCAGTGCGCGCCCGTCAAGCGCGCCGCGCCCTTGATCAAGCGGATGCCCTGGCTTTCGAGCAGGACGGTGTTGGAGTGGTTGAGGTGCGCGGTGATGGCGCCCACGCGCTCCCCCAGTGCCGCCAAGTCGGGGTGGGCCTCAAGCGGCTGCAGTCCCATCCCTTGCGCGCGTGCGGCCTCCGTCACCAGGCCGCCGGTGGCGATCATCGCCTTGGAGGGAATGCAGTCCCACAGGTTCGCGGCGCCGCCGACGACGTCACGCTCGACGAGGGTCACTTCAGCGCCGAGCCGCGCTCCCCACGTCGCCGCCTGCACGCCCGCGGGCCCACCACCGATGATTACGAAACGAACCGTCAACGCGGTTGGTGTACCCCGAAGACACCCCGCAGCGTGTCGGACACCTCGCCGAGCGTGGCGCGTGCCTTGAGCGCCACCTTCATCGGCACCAGCAGGTTCTGCGTGCCGCGCGCCGCCGCTTCGACGTCGGCGAGTGCGGCGTCGACCTCCGCTTGGTTGCGCGACGCGCGGGTGTTCTTCACGCGGTCGATCTGGGCCTGCTGCATTGCCGGGTCGATCGGGAACACTTCGGGCGGCTCGAGCTGCTCGGTCTGGTATTTGTTGACGCCGACGATGACTTTGTCGCCCGCGTCGATCGCCTTCGTATAGGCGTAGGCCGCCTGCTCGATCTCGTCCTGCATGAAGCCCGCTTCGATCGCCGCGACGGCGCCACCCATGCCGTCGATCTTGTCGATGTAGGCCATGGCCGCCGTTTCGATCTCGTCGGTCAGGCTCTCGACGAGCCACGATCCGCCGAGCGGGTCGGTGGCGTCGACGACGCCCGACTCGTTGGCGATCACCTGCTGCGTGCGCAACGCCAGCGTCGCGGCGCGCTCGGTCGGCAACCCGAGCGCTTCGTCGAAGCCATTGGTGTGCAGCGACTGCGTCCCACCCATGACAGCGGCGAGCGCCTGCAGCGTGACGCGCATGATGTTGTTCTCGGGTTGCTGCGCCGTGAGCGTCGAGCCGCCCGTCTGCGTGTGGAACCGCAACAGCTTGCTCTTCTCGTTCTTCGCGCCAAAACGTTCGGTCATGATGCGCGCCCACATGCGGCGCGCCGCGCGGAACTTGGCGACCTCTTCGAAGAAGTTGTTGTGCGCGTTCCAGAAGAACGACAGGTTCGGCGCGAACGCGTCGACGTCCATTCCGGTGTCGAGCGCGGCCTGCACGTAAGCGATGCCGTTGGCGATCGTGAAGGCGATCTCCTGCACGGCCGTCGAACCCGCCTCGCGGATGTGGTAGCCGGAGATCGAAATGGTGTTCCACTGGGGGATGTTCTCGCTGCAGTAGCTGAAGATGTCGGTGATCACCCGCATCGACGGCCGCGGCGGGAACACGTACGTGCCGCGGGCGACGTACTCCTTGAGGATGTCGTTCTGGATGGTGCCGTTCAGCTTGTCGCTGGGCACACCCTGCTCTTCGGCGACGAGTTGGTACAGCAGCAGCAGGATCGACGCGGTGGCGTTGATCGTCATCGACGTCGAGATCTTGTCGAGCGGCATCCCGTCGAGCAGCAGGCGCATGTCGTCGATCGAGTCGATGGCGACGCCGACCTTGCCGACTTCACCTTCGGCGCGCGGGTTGTCGGAGTCGAAGCCCATCTGTGTCGGCAGGTCGAACGCGCACGACAGGCCCATCGATCCGTTCGCCAGCAGCATCTTCCACCGCTGGTTCGTCGCCTCAGCCGTACCGAAGCCCGAATACGGACGGATCGTCCACGTGCGACCGCGGTAGAGCGACTCGCGCACACCGCGTGTGTACGGGTAGGCGCCCGGCTTGCCGAGTTGGCGTTCGGCGTCCCAGCCCGCGAGGTCGCCGGGCCCGTAGAACGTCTTGATCTCTATGCCCGAGTCAGTCCGCCGAACGTCGTCTGCCATGACCTAACAGTAGAGCGCGGCTTTCCCTCTCCCTAATGGAGGTAGTGCGCTCCTCGGCGGCGGCGCTCCCCCGCCACCGCAACAGCGACGGCGCCGACAGCGAGCAGCGCGGCGCCGACGATCGCGCGCCCAGATTCGTCCGAGCCCGTGCGGATGATCGTCGCCGCGCGCACCGTCGTCGATGTCGTCGTGGTCGCACCGGCGCCGCTGGCGAGCGTCGTCGACGTGGTCGTCGTCGCACCGCCTGCCACCGTCGTCGACGTGGTCGTGGTGGGACCGCCCGCGAGCGTCGTCGATGTGGTCGTGGTCGGGCCGCCCGCCACCGTCGTCGACGTGGTCGTGGTGGGGCCGGTCGCGCCGATCGGCGCACCGGCGGCGTCGAGGGTCAGCGCCAGCTGGCCGCCCGCCGCTTCGGCATAGTCGAGCTCGAAGGGATAGGTGCCCGCGGCCGGGAAGTGAACGACGACGTCGTCCTGGTCGGGTGCGTGGGTCGTGTTGTTGGCGCCGACGACGTTGTAGCCCTTGAACGGTGTCGTCGTCGGGTCCGACGGTCCCGGATCGCCGCCGCTGACGTACGTCGGCTGATTGGCGCCGTTGGCGCCGATCCCGAGGAGCCACCCATCGTCGGAGAAGAAGTTGAACGTGATATCGCCGGCGGCCGCGACGGTGAACGTTCCCTCGAATTCGGCGTCGAACGACAGGCGCGCTGGGCCGGTGTAGCCCGCGCAGACCGTGTCGTCGCAGCCTTCTTGGATGGTGCTGTTCTTGGCTTGGACGGTGGAGCACGTGCCGTCGCTCTGCGGCACGACGTCCGTGAACGGACGCGTTTCCTCGTCGACATTCGTCGCGTTGGAGCACCCGACCTGCGCGCCGGTCGGCGGGTTCCAGTTGAGGACCGGCACGGTCATGGTGAAATCAACAGGCGTCGACGTCGTTGCGGTGAACGCACCGTCGTCGGTTGGGTTGTCGAAGAACTTCGCGTTGATCGCGCTGACCGTGATCGGCGGTGCCGCCGCCTGCGAGCGCCCCGACCACGCAACCACAACCGCAAGTGCCGCAACCGCCATGATGACCGCCGGCGACCGGCGCCAGCTCCAGTTCTTCTCCATAGCGCCGTAAATTACGCGCAGCTAAGCCTCGCGCGGTGGGTTAGTTGACTTCCCAGGTCGAGCCGGAACGCAGCAGCGCGGCGAGGTCACCGGCACCGCGCTGTTGTTGTGCGGCGACGAGCTGGTCGCCGACCATCTGTCCGTAATCGGCTCGCTCGACGGCGCGGAACACGCCGATCGGGGTCGGCTCGTGCGGGCCGTGGGCCAGACGGCCCAGCGAGAAAGCGTGACCGGGACGCTCGAGCGTTTCGTCGTGCACGACGATCTTCGACTCGTCGACGTCGGCGACGTTCATGACCTGGAAGTGGCCCTGCGCGTCGGGAGCGACGCACTTGTCGCCGTTGGCACCGAAGATGATCTTCTCGCCGTGCACGAGCGGGATGAGGTTGTCGGAGCGGTTTTCCTTCGCGGTAATGCCCTCGAACGCGCCGTCGTTGAAGACGTTGCAGTTCTGGTACACCTCCACGAACGCCGCGCCCTTGTGGTTGTGCGCGCGACGGAAGGTCTCGAGCATGTGGGCGCGATCCATGTCGTGCGTGCGCGCCACGAACGTCGCCTCGGCGCCGAGCGCCAACGAAATCGGGTTGAACGGCTGGTCGACGGAGCCGAACGGAGTCGACTTGGTCACCTTGCCCACTTCGGAGGTCGGCGAGTACTGGCCCTTCGTGAGTCCGTAGATCTGGTTGTTGAACATGAGGATCGTCATGTTCACGTTGCGGCGGAGCGCGTGGATGAGGTGGTTGCCGCCGATCGACAGCGAGTCACCGTCACCGGAGATCACCCACACGTCGAGGTCGGGACGGGCGACGGCGAGCCCGGTCGCCAGCGCGGCGGCGCGGCCATGGATGCCGTGCATGCCGTAGGTGTCCATGTAATACGGGAAGCGCGCCGCGCACCCGATGCCGGACACGAACACGGTGTTCTCGCGACGCACACCCAACTCCGGCATGAGCAACTGCACCGCCGCGAGGATCGAGTAGTCGCCGCACCCGGGACACCAGCGGACCTCCTGGTCCGACATCCAGTCCTTGCGCGTCGTGGTGGGGATGTCGATAGCGGTCATGACTTGGTCTCCAACAGCGTGAGCATGGCGGCTTCGATCTCGGACGCCTTGAACGGCGCGCCCTGGATCTTGTTGAGCGACTGCGCGTCGACGAGGTACTCGGCGCGCAACAGACGCGACAACTGGCCCATGTTCATTTCGGGCACGAGCACCTTGCGATACCGACGCAACAGATCGCCGAGATTCTTCGGGAACGGATAGAGGTGGACGACGTGCGCGTGGCTCGCCTGCAAACCTCGCGCCCGCACGCGGCGCACGGCGGCACCGATCGAGCCGAAGGTGGAACCCCACCCGACGACGAGCAGTTCATCGCCGCCGTCGTCGTCGACTTCGACGTCCGGGATGTCGTTGGCGATACCCGCGACCTTCGCGGCGCGCACGCGCGTCATGCGTTCGTGGTTGACGCCTTCGTAGTTGACGTTGCCGGTGCCGTCCTCTTTCTCGAGGCCGCCGATGCGGTGTTCGAGACCGGGGGTGCCGGGAATTGCCCACGGGCGGGCAAGGTTTTCGTCGCGCAGGTACGGCCAGAACTCCGGGTTGCCCTCGGCATCGGTGTGGTTCGGCTCCGTGGCGAATTGCACGGAAATGTCGGGCAGGTCGGCGACGTCGGGCAGCTTCCACGGTTCGGTGCCGTTGGCGATGTAACCGTCGGAGAGCAGGAGGACGGGTGTGCGGTACTTCACCGCGATACGCGCCGCTTCGATGGCGGCATCGAAACAGTGCGACGGAGTCTTGGCGGCCACGATCGGCATGGGTGACTCGCCGTGGCGGCCGTACATGGCGAGCATCAAGTCGGACTGCTCCGTCTTCGTCGGCAGGCCCGTCGACGGGCCGCCGCGCTGGATGTCGACGATGATCAGCGGCAGCTCGAGCGACACCGCGAGACCCATCGCTTCGGACTTGAGGTCGACACCGGGACCCGACGTCGTCGTGATCCCGAGATGACCGCCGAAGGCGGCGCCGATCGCTGCGGAGATGCCGGCGATCTCGTCTTCGGCCTGCATCGTGCGCACGCCGAAGTTCTTGTGCTTCGACAGTTCGTGAAGGATGTCTGACGCGGGCGTGATCGGATACGAACCGAGGAACAGCGGCAGCTTTGCCAGTTGCGACGCCGCGATGAGGCCCCACGCCAGCGCGGTGTTGCCGTTGATGTTCGTGTAGACGCCGGGATCGAACGCCGTCGGCTTGACCTCGTACGACGACGCGAACAGTTCCGCGGTCTCGCCGAAGTGGTAGCCCGCCTTGAACGCCGCCAGGTTCGACTGCATCACGAGCGGCGTCTTAGCGAAGCGTTCCTCGATCCACTTCGTCGTGCTCTCGATCGGGCGCGTGTAGAGCCAACTCACGACGCCGAGTGCGAAGAAGTTCTTCGACCGCTCCGCGTCTCGGGGCTTCACACCGAGTTCCTTCACGGACTCCGTCGTCAGCGACGTCATCGGGATCTCGAACACGGTGAACCCGTCGAGCGATCCGTCGAGCAACGGGTTCGACGGGTAGCCGGCCTTATTGAGATTGCGCTCTTCGAAGGCGTCGCTGTTGACGATGATCGTGCCCCCGCGCGGCACGTCGGCGATGTTCGCCTTCAGCGCCGCCGGGTTCATGGCGATGAGCACCGACGGGAAGTCGCCCGGCGTGAGGATGTCGTGGTCGCTGATGTTGACCTGGAACGCGGAAACGCCCGCCAGCGTGCCGGCGGGCGCCCTGATCTCTGCTGGGAAGTCGGGCAAGGTCGACAAGTCGTTGCCGAACAGCGCCGAAGCGCTCGTAAATCGGTCGCCGGTGAGTTGCATCCCGTCACCGGAGTCACCGGCAAACCGGATGACTACATGGTCAAGCTCTTGCACGTCTTTCGACGTGGTATCCGTCACTGCTCAGTTCCCCCTTGCACGCTCAACGATGAGCGCAAAACCCACCGTATCGCCGTTTAGAGTCCGAACTATCGCCACCGTGCTCATTCCCCTTCCTGACACGGACTTCGACACCACTGAGGTCGCCGTTCCGTGGCGTCTGTTGACCGATGCGGGGCACTCCGTTGTGTTCGCCACAGAACACGGCGGCGTACGCCCGGCGACGGATCCGCTGCTCTTGAAGGGTGTCGTGTTCAAGATGCTCGGCGCGGCTCGCGAACCGAAGCGCTTCTACGCGCAGCTGCTCGAAGACCCGTCGTACAACGCGCCGCTCGCGTGGGATGACCTCGACGCCGAGGCGTACGACGGGCTCATCCTCCCCGGCGGTCATGCCAAGGGAATGCGTCAGTACCTCGGCAGCCAGGTCTTGCAGTCGAAGGTGACCGAGTTCTGGAAGACCGAGAAACCCGTGGGCGCCATCTGCCACGGCGTGCTCGTCTTGGCGCGTGCCGGAGTGCTCGCCGGCCGCCGCACGACCTGCCTCCCGATGTATCTCGAGGGCCTCGCCTATTACTCGACGATCTGGCGTCGCGGCCGTTACTACCGGACGTATCCAAAGTACGTCGAGACCGAAGTCAGGAAGTCGGGCGCCAAGATGATCGTCGGTCCGCCCACGCCGATGATCCGTGGCACCGCGAACATGGATTGGCCCGCGTTCGTCGTCGAGGACGGCAACTATGTGTCGGCCCGCTGGCCCGGCGACGCCTACCTCTTCGCCAAAAAGCTCTTGGAGCGCCTGTAGGCCGGCCGGCCGAGGTTCTTCTGCGGGTTGTGCGCCCTATGCGGCTACAACCCGAAGAAGAAGCTTTTGGACCTGGGCCACAACCCAGTCCGGGCGCTGAAAAACATCGGGCCACGTGACGCGCACGAACTCGAAGCCGACGGCTTCGAGCGCCGCCTGCCGCCGGGAGTCCTCCGCGGTCTGCGTCGCCGTGCTGTGCCACTTTCGGCTGTCTGCCTCGATCGCGCCTTTCTGGTCGAGGTAACAGAGGTCGATCTCGCGCCGGTCACCGTTCGCATCGATGACATCGACATTGCGGTCAGGCAGCGGGATGCCTCGCGATCGAAGCAAGTCGATCACTTCGAGTTCGAGGATGCTGCGCGCGGGCTTTCCGTTCGGCCGGTTCTGCATCACGGACCGCAGCAGCGCGACGCCGCGGACGCCACGCCGCGAGTTGGACGCAATGTGAGCCCAGATTTTCCGCTCCGACGTGTGACGTCCCAGCAGCGCCGACTCGACAGCGATCTCGACTCGTTTGCGGTCGTTCGTCTGCGCTGCGAACCCGAGCAACGCGTCCTCGAGGCCCACCACTCGCACCTTGTCGAGCGACCGCGTCGCGACGGCACGTGAAGGATGACGAACAGTGACGTCGCGAGGCTCGGGATTCCCTCGGGTCGTCGTCACCACCAGTTCGACTGTGTCTTGCTCGGGGCCGTCGATCCCGCGCCACATCAGGGCGCTCCCAGCGTCGAGAGCGACACTCTCGCCGCCCGCCCACTGCGCCGCCATCGCGCGCTGACGCCATGTCGCGGGACCTGCGGCGAGGAGGTACACGCCGCGTTGCAACTGGGTCCACAGCCGGCGTTCGAGCATGCGCGCGATCCGCTTGTCGCTAAACCCCAGCGCGAGCAATTGCTTCCGGGTGACGACGTTGTCTTGCTCCGACGCCCGTTCGGCGAGTCGCTGGAAGTTCGGCTTCGTTCTCTTCATCCCTTCGATCTTGTCGAGGGGGTGTAACGCGCTCCGTTCTTCTGCGGGTTGTGCGCCCTATGCGGCTACAACTCGAAGAAGAAACCTCGAGCTAGGAGGCGGTCGGCGGTTGTTTGGGGTGCGGCATGCAGTACTCGTCGTATTCGGCGATAACGATCGGACCGGCGTTTTCGCCGCACGCCGGGCAGTCGGGGTCGCGGCGCAGCTTGAAGTTGCGGAACGTCTCCTCGAGGGCGTCGTAGGCCATCAGGCGGCCGACGAGCGGATCGCCAAGACCGAGCAGCAACTTGATCGCCTCCATCGCCTGGAGCGAGCCGATGATGCCCGGCAGCACACCGAGCACGCCGGCCTCCGCGCACGACGGCGCCTGATCCGCGGGCGGCGGCTCCGGCAGCATGCAGCGGTAGCACGGCCCGTCGTAGGGCTTGAAGACCGACACCTGGCCCTCGAAACGGAAGATGGCGCCGTACACGACGGGGATCTTCTTCAGCAGCGACGCGTCGTTCACGAGGTAGCGCGTCGGGAAGTTGTCGGTGCCGTCGACGATCACGTCGTAGCCGTCTATGATGTCGTGCACGTTGTCCGCGCCGAGGCGAGTGTCGTAGGTCACGACGTTCACATCGGGGTTGAGCAACTGCAGGGTCTTCTTCGCGGAGTCGACCTTGCGATCGCCGATGCGGTCGAGGTTGTGCAGGATTTGGCGCTGCAGGTTCGACGTGTCGACGACGTCCATGTCGATGATGCCGAGCGTGCCGACGCCGGCAGCGCCGAGATACAACGCCGCGGGCGAACCCAGTCCGCCAGCACCGAGCAGGAGCACCTTGGAGTCGAGCAGCTTCTGCTGCCCGGTCTCGCCCACTTCCGGCAAGAGCAGGTGGCGCTGATAGCGGTTGCGCTGCTCACCGGAGAGCGACTGCGGGACGCGCCAATCGCGGCCTTCGTCCTTCCACTTGTTGAAGCCGCCTTTCAGCGACACCACGTTCGTGTAACCGAGCTCGGCGAGCGTGACCGCGGCATACGCCGAACGAACACCCGAGGCGCAGCCGACGATGATCTCGGTGGACCGATCCGGCACCTGGCCCTCGATGTTCGTCTCGAGACGCCCGCGGGGAATGTGCAGCGAACCGGTGACCGCGCCCTGCTCGTACTCGTCGGGCTCGCGCACGTCCAAGTACAGCGCCCCGTTCGCCAACCGCTCCTCAGCGGCGGCCCCGTCGACCTCGGTGATCTTCGCCTTCGCGGCCGCGAGAAGTTCTCGTGCTGATGCCATAAGGACCTAAACATTACTGCCTAGGTCGGAATTCCCCTTAGACGGTCTGAACGATCAGGACGCTGCACGACGCGTTGTGCGCCACCGAGTTCGGCACCGAACCGAGCACGCGGCGGGCGCCGGTCATGCCCCGACTGCCGACCACGATGAGGTCGCCGCCCACGCTGGCAGCGACGTCGCACAACGCGTCTGCGGCTGTTCCCGCGACCTGATGTTCGAAGAGCTGGATGTCCGTACCGGTCGCAAAACCGGTCGCCCTCGACGTCACCTCTGCGGCCCCAGCCGCGGGATCGATCTTCTCGTAGACCTGCGCTGACAGCGTCACGAACTCCGGATGCGTCATGAGCGCCGACAGCGGACGGTAGGCGGAGACGATGTGCAGTTCGGAGCCGCACAACTTCGCCAGCGCCACTGCTTCTCGCACGGCCTCCGAAGCGCTCGGCGAGCCATCCGTCCCCACCACGATGCGTTTGTACATGCGTGCACTGTGCTCTTCGAAGCCCGGCGCGCGCTGTGCCGCGTGTCACGCTTCGCCAGTGCAATTTGCCGACGTCGTCCGCCGCCGCAAGATGGTCCGCAACTTCACGACCGAGCCCGTCGCGCGCGACGTGATCGATCGCATCATGCGCGTCGCCGTGCGCGCACCTTCAGCGGGCTTCACGCAGGGCTGGGGGTTCCTCGTGCTCGACACGCCCGAGAGCACGGCGCGCTTTTGGGACACGACGTTCGCCGAAGAACGGCGCGGCGAGTTCCGTTGGCAGGGCATGTTCAACGCCGCGGTCATCGTCGTGCCGTGCTCGAACGAGAACGCCTATCTCGATCGCTACGCGGAACCCGACAAGGGATGGACCGATCGCGACCCGGGGCGATGGCCGGTGCCGTTCTGGCACATCGACACGGGTTTCGCGTCGATGCAGATCCTCAACGCCGTCGTCGACGAAGGACTCGGCGCGTTGTTCTTCGGGGTGTTCGGCGAACACGTGCCGGCGGTGCGCTCAACCTTCGGGATTCCGGACGACTTCACGCCGATCGGCGCCATCGCGATCGGCCATCCCGCGGAAACCGACGAGCGCTCGCCGTCGCTTCGTCGCGGCTGGAAAGCGCGCGACGAAGTCGTTCATTTCAACCAGTGGTGACGAGCTGGGGCACGACAACGCCGATGTCGTCGCGCAGGATGACGTCGGCGATGTCGTCGTACGGCGTCTCCTGATCGTTCACGATCACGAGCGTTGCGCCGTTGCGCACGGCGAGGGGCACGAGTCCCGCCGCGGGGTACACACCGAGCGTGGATCCGATCACGATGAGCAGCGGCGTGACACCACACACCGCCGCGGCCCGATCGATCACGTCAGCGTCGAGCTGTTGCCCGAAGCTGATCGTCGCCGACTTCAGGATCCCGCCGCAGACGAGGCACGCGGGATCGGGTTCGCCGGCGCGCACACGGGCGAGCGTGTCCTCGATCGGTCGTTCGTCGCGGCATTGGAGGCAACGCGTGCGGCGCATCGTCCCGTGCACCTCGATGACGGTGTCAGCAGGCGAACCCGCCGCCTGATGCAACTCGTCGACGTTCTGCGTGACCACGAAACTCACGGACCCGCGGCGCTGCAGTTCGGCGACGGCGACGTGGGCGGAGTTCGGTTCGGCGCGCCACGTGTCGGCGTTCGCGCGGCGCTCCCACGCCTCTACGCGATAGGCGGCGTCGTTGATCCACGTCTCGATGTTGCTGGCGACCTCCGCCTTTGGATTCTTCGTCCAAAGCCCGTTGGGCCCGCGGAAGTCGGGGATGCCGGAGTTGGTGGAGATGCCGGCACCCGTCAACACGACGGCGTTGTCGGTCATGCGCAGCCATTCGCGAACGCGGTCGACGGCCATGGCTACAGCTTGCCCGCGGCCTTGCGCACGATCGTTTCGACCTGGCCGCCGCTGAGCCCGGGCTGACTGCCCACGTGGAAGACGAGCATCGCGATGAACTTCTTCTGTTTGCGCACGAGCACGATCGGGCCGGCGACGGTCTGCGCTTGACCGTTGACGACGCCTGCGATGGTGACCGAAGACGCATACGACTCGTCGCCGACCGTTGGGAACGCGTACCGCTGCGTCTGATACGAGCTCTGGGCACCGCTCGAATCGGTCGACGTGAAGCTCTTGCAGGCATTGAACCCGGCTACTTCGGCGTCGAAATACCGGTTCGCCTCTTCGGTGGCTTTGAACGTATAGACCGTCTCGTTGGCGAACTGCGTCGCGCTTCGGTCGTCGCCGTTCCGGTAGCTCGCGGCAGCGGTGTGCGCTGTCGTCTTGACGTATTTGGTGTCAACGCGGTCGAGCTGCGCGCAGCCGATCGGATCAGCGGTCCGTTTGTCGATCTCGATGGATGTCCGCTTGTACCCCGGTGCGAACTCCGCTGCGGTGAGGACTTGCGCACGGATGTCGGCGGCAGACTCCTGCTTCGCCCCGCAGGCGCCGAGGAGGGCGACCGACAGGCCCACGACGAGGAACTTCCGCATGGGAACGGCACGTTAGGCGTTAACTACCTTATGGCGGGGAGACACGTAGGCGCGTTTGTGATCGTCGCCGCGGCGCTGATCGGGGCACAAACACCGGTCGGCGCCGCTGCGGATCCGGCGCCACTTGCGGGGGGCGCCGACGTCCACAACGTCGTGCACTACGAGCAGTTGATGGCCGACCACATGCAGCAGGGCCACGCGGTGGAGGTCGACTTCGACTCACCGGCGCGCCTTGCCGGCCACGTCGTCAGCACCGGTGGTTGGGGCGACAGCGGGTTGTGGACGGGCGTGTACCTCGGCGGCGAAGCCATGCGTTACCAAGTCGCCAAGAAGAAGTTGGCGGGGACCTTGTCCGCCGTCGACCGAGCGTTCTGGAGCGCCCAGCGCGACGCCGCGATGGCGCGCGTACGCGAGATCGTGCGCGCCGAGCACGTCGACATCAACATCGCGCAGGACTGGACCGGCGAGCTGCGCATCCCGCCCGACGTCAACACCGACGAAGACCCGACGACGGCGAAGCACCTCGCCAACTTCGGCGGCGGCGTCATCCACGGCGAAAAGGGAATGATTCAGCGCGCGTGTACGCCGATCGGCATCGGTCGCCTCGGCATCGACGACCCGACGATCTATCCCGACAAGCCGGTGAACAACAACGACAACCGCGTCTTTCGCATCACGTGGGTGCACGGCGACGGCAAGACGTACAACTGCGAGACCTCACCGTCGCGCGATACCTACGCCGGCCTCGTGTTCGGCATGCTGACCGCGTTCGACTTCGTCAGCGTCGACGACCCGGCGATGCGCCGGCAGATCCGCACCGACCTGGTGGCGATGGGCAACTTTCTGTGGAAGTACAAGTGGAACTACCCGCGCCCGCACGGTTACGTGAGCGCGGAACACGACTTCAACGGCTTCTTCTCGCCGCTGTTCATCTACACGCCCGAGGCGCGGCTGAACCTGACGAACGCCGTGCACCATGTCGTCGCGCACGGTGGATCGCAGTTCGACAAGGCGAAGTGGACGACGATCTGGGCTGAGGAACTCGCCACGCAAGGACCAGCGGTTGGTGGTTCCTTCCAATTCGACACGCTGCAGCCGCACGACAGCTACTACAAGTGGAACCTCAGCCACCTCAACGCCTTCAACCTGATGCGCACCAACACCGGCCCCGTGCGCGACCTGTTCGCGCACGGCATCGCGGCGATGGACAAGACGACGCGCGACGACATCAACGCGCACTTCGAGGCGATCATGTTCAGCATCACGGGCGAGCAGCATCGACTCGACGACGCGGTAACCCACCTCCGCCAGTGGCTCGACTACCGCGCCAACGTCGAGGCGGGTCCGGTCAAGAACAGTCCGCGCTGCGGTCACGACATCACGTGCGTGCCCGACGACCAGTACACGTTCGTCACACCGCTCGGCCCTGTCGCGTGGTTCCCCGGGACGACCGGTTCGCGCGCCAGCGCACCGCTGCCCGTCGCCCAACGCACGCCGACGGACTTCTTGTGGCAGCGCTCCCCCGACCAGCTCGACGGCAGTCAGCCGGCAACGCACCGGACGCCGGGCATCGACTTTCTGACGCCGTACTGGATGATCCGTTACTTCACGGAGGTCGCTCGGCCGCCAGTCTCGCACCTGCCCGTGTGGCCGGCGCCGGCGTCCCTCTAGCGAAGGGCGGCGCACGGAATCTGACGGTGCGTCAGAATGCGCCCGTGCCCGACCAGCCGAACAGCACACCGCCGCAGAAGGCGACGCGCGACCTCGCCGATCTGGGGGCGCGATTGGAACGCTGGCTGAAGAGCAAGGGCGCGGACTCGACGATCGTGTCGCTCGAAACGCCCGGCGCGACCGGCATGTCCAGCGAGACGGTGCTCGTAGAGACGAAGTCGGACCGACTGGTTGCCCGGCTGGCACCCGACCTCGAGAACCTGCCGGTCTTCCCCACCTACGACCTCGAGCGTCAGTTCCACGCCATGCGCGTCGTGGGCGAGTTGGGCGCGGCGCCGGTGCCTCCGGTGCGCTGGTGCGAGCCCGACCCATCGCATCTCGGGACGCCGTTCATCGTGATGGGACGCGTCGACGGCGTCGTGCCGCCCGACGTCTTGCCGTACGACTTCGGCGACAACTGGTTGTTCGACGCGTCGCGCGACGACCAACAACGACTCGAGGACTCGTCGGTTGCGGTGTTGGCTTCGCTGCACGCCATCGACGATCCGCAGCGTCATTTCGACTTCATGCCGTGGCCGTCGGGCTCGGCGTTGCGCGCCCACGTCGACGCGTCGTGGGACTACTACCAGTGGGTCGTCGGCGACGGCGCGCGCTCGACGCTCATCGAGTCGTGCTTCGAGTGGCTCGAGAAACACTGGCCGTCCGAGGAAGGCCCGACCGTGCTGTCGTGGGGCGACGCCCGCATCGGCAACATGCTGTACCGCGACTTCGAACCGGTCGCCGTGCTCGACTGGGAAATGGTCGGCTTCGGCCCGCGGGAGATCGACCTCGCGTGGTTTCTGTTCCTGCACCGCTTCTTCGAGGATCTCGCCAGCGGCTACGGCTTTCCCGGTATGCCGCACTTCCTCGAACCCGCGCGCGTGTGCGTGACCTACGAACGACTGAGCGGGTCCACGCCGCGCGACATGGACTTCTTCACCATGTACGCCGCGCTCCGCCACGGCATCGTGATGAGCCGCGTGCAACGGCGCGCCATCCACTTCGGCGAAGCCGAGCAACCCGACGACATCGACGACTTGATCATGCACCGTTCAACTTTGGAGGCACTTCGTGACGGATCTACATAGGGGCGTGTATCTCGCCGATCTTCTGATCGCCGCGCTCGACGCCAACCTCGACAAGCCCGCTGTGCACATCGGCGACGAGGTGTTGACGGGCGCGCAGATGCGCGACGAGATCAGCAAATACGCGCAGGCGCTTGGCGAACTCGGCGTCACGAAGGGCAGCACGGTTTCGGTCCTGTCGGCCAACCGGCCGGAAGTCATCTTCAACATGGGCGCGACGATGATCACCGGTTGCCGCACGACACCTCTGCATCCGCTCGGCTCGCTCGACGACCACGCGTACGTGATGAACGACGCCGGCATCGAGACGCTGGTCTACGACCCCGGCGTGTTCGGGACGCGCGCCGCCGAGTTGAAGGACAAGGTCCCGGGGCTCAAGAACCTCTTGGCGTTCGGAGAGGACGAGATCGGCACGAACTACCTCGCGCTCGCCGCCAAGCACACCGCGCAGCGGTTGGTTGCGTCTGAGGTCGAGCCGACCGACGTGTCGGGCCTCATCTACACCGGCGGCACGACCGGCAAGCCCAAGGGCGTGATGAGTTCGTACCGCAGCGCGGCGACGATGACGCAGATCCAGATGGCCGAGTGGGAGTGGCCCGAGGAATTGCGCTTCTTGATCATGACGCCGCTGAGCCACGCCGGCGCGGCGTTCATCATCCCGACGCTGCTGCGCGGTGGGTCGATCGTGGTGAGCGCGGGGTTTGATCCGGCGAAGCTGTTCGAGCTGATCGAGAAGTACAAGATCACCGCGACGATGCTCGTCCCGACGATGCTCTACATGCTGATGGACCATCCGGGGTTCGCCGACGCGGATCTGTCGTCGCTGCAGACCGTGTACTACGGCGCCGCCGCGGCGTCACCGACGCGACTGAAGGAAGCGATCGAGAAGCTCGGTCCGATCTTCTTCCAGTTCTTCGGCCAGTCCGAATGCCCGATGACAATCAGCGTTTTGCGCAAGGGCGAGCACGACGTGAACGATCTGGCGCGACTGGCGACGTGCGGGCGTCCGGTCCCGTGGGTCCACGTCGCGCTGCTCGACGACGAGGGCAACGAAGTGCCGCAGGGCGAGCGCGGTGAGATCTGTGTGCAAGGGCCACTCGTCATGCAGGGCTACTGGAACAAGCCCGAGGAGACCGACGCCGCGTTCGCCGGCGGGTGGCTGCACACCGGTGACGTGGCGCGCGCCGACAAGGACGGCTTCCTCACGATCGTCGATCGCAAGAAGGACATGATCGTGTCGGGCGGGTTCAACCTGTATCCCCGCGAGATCGAAGACGTCATCTCGACGCATCCGGCCGTCGGCGCCGTCGCGGTCATCGGCGTACCCGACGACCGCTGGGGCGAAGCGGTCAAGGCGGTCGTCGTGCTGCGGCCCGACGCGTCGGTCGACGCCGAAGCACTGATGGCGCTCGTGAAGGACAAAAAGGGTTCAGCGCACGCGCCCAAGTCGGTCGACTTCGTCGACGCCATTCCGGTGAGCGGCCTCGGCAAGCCCGACAAGAAGGCGCTGCGCGCGCAGTACTGGGGAGACACGGCGCGTCAGGTCAACTGATGGCGTCGCCCCTCGACGAGTATCCGGTCCACCAAGTCCCGCTCTCGCTCGCCTACGTCGGCACGAGCGACCGCAACTTCTACGACCGCTGCATCTACCAAGCGCACGACCGCACCGGTGAGGTCCTGCTCATCACGGGAATGGGCGTGTATCCCAACCTCGGCGTGATCGACGCGTTCGCCGTCGTGCGGCGCGGCGATCGACAGGTCGCGGTGCGGACATCGGACGCGTTGCCGGACAATCGCATGGTGCAGTCCGTGGGGCCGCTGTCGATCGAAGTGATCGACCCGCTGCGCGAGTTGCGGTTGCGCTGCGATCACGACGACCTGTCGTTCGACCTCATGTTCCGCGCGTCGTTCGACGCCATGGACGAACCGCACCACGTCCACCGAATGGGTCCGAAGATCCTGTTGGACGCGTCGCGCTTTTGCCAGGTCGGTCAGTTCGACGGGACGGTGAACGGCGCCGCGGTGTCTGGTTGGACCGGCACACGCGATCGCAGCTGGGGTATCCGTCCGGTGGGCGAAGCCGAACCGCCGGGGCGCACGGCGGCGGAGGATCCGATCGCGGGGTTCTGGTGGGTGTGGACGCCGCTGCGCTTCGACGACTTGGCGGTGATGGTCATCGCACAGGAACAGGCCGACGGCCACCGCGTGTTGAACGAAGCCGTGCGCGTCTGGAAGGACGGCCGCGTCGAGCAACTCGGCTGGCCCGAGTTCGACATCCGCTACAAGCCCGGCACGCGTCACCCGACCGGCGCGACGATCGAGTTGCGGAACGGGAAGTTGGAGATCGAGACGTTCACGTCGGTCCCGCTCAACGTGGGCTGCGGTTACGGCGGCGACCCCGACTGGAACCACGGCGCGTGGAAGGGCCGCGACTGGGTCGAGTCCGCGACCTACGACCTCACCGACCCGATGATCGCGGGACGCATCCCGTTCGGTGTCGTCGACTACGTCGCCCGCGCCACTCTCGACGGCCACGAAGGCTGGGGCATCTTCGAGCACGGCACCTTCGGCAAGCACGCGCCGTCGGGCTTCGCCGACTGGGACTCCGTCTCGCCGTAACCCGCAAACCTGCTCGTGGCGATGTTGGCCGAGCAACCGCAAGGTGCCTACGAACTGATGGCCGAACTGGATCGACGGTTCGGGCCGGCGTACACGGCTTCGCCGGGCGGCACCTACCCCGCCATCGAAGCGTTGCTCGAACAACGGCTCATCGCTGGCGACGACGGCCGACCGAAGCGCTACACCCTCACCAAACTCGGTCGACAGGCGTTGGAAAAGCGACTCGACGACGTCGCAGCCATCGAGGTGCGCACAGGCGTGAACCTCCAAGCGGGCACGACGACCGACGCCGCGCTGGCGCGCTTCGTCGCCCGCAGCAAGAACGCCGCACTCCGCGTTGCACCCGACGCGCTCAACCGAGTGCTCGACGACACCGTGAAGAAGATCGAAAAACTCGCACGTAAGGGAGATGGGGCATGACCGACGAAGATCCGTTTGACCGCGCCGCAGCACGCGAGCAAGAAATCAAGCACCGCTTGCGGCTGCGCGCCAAGCGCCGCGACAACGTCTTGCACGACGGCTCCCTGCTGTTCCTAGGGATGTGGGCGGCCCTCCTTGCGGGGCACTACTTCGTCTTCGGCGGTGGTGCCGCGTTCTTCGTGCACGCCAGCGTGTTCGGCCTCTGCGTCGTGATGATGCTGGCGCCGATGCTGACCTTCCAGGCGCTGTGGGCGCCGTTCCTGATCGCCCACTACCACTACGCCGGGTTCACCACCCCGTTCAAGCTTCACCTCGTCGCATTCGTCCTGTGCGCCCTGCCGTTCGTGTTCATCTCGCTGCCGACGCGTGACGATCACGACCCGCTCGAACGAGGGCTGTCGGTGTAGCGGACCTGCAATCATGCCGCAGTGTCCGAGCGCGTCACGTTCCTGCTAACCGAAGTGGTCGACAGCGTTCGACGGTGGGAGGACGACGAGGACGCAATGGCAGCGGCCACGGAGCGGCTCGACGGAATCGTGCGCGGCGTCGTCGGGAAGTACGGCGGCGTGCAAGTGAAACCGCGCGGTGAGGGCGACAGCCACTTCCTCACCTTCGCGAGCCCTGCCGATGCAATTGCGTGCGCGGTGGCGTTGCAACGGGCGGTCGCCGATGAAGTGGCGCTTGCACTGCGCGTCGCGTGCCACGTGGGCAGCGCCGAGATGCGCAACGGCGACTGGTATGGCACCACCGTGAACCGCTGCGCCCGACTGCGCGCCGCCGCGCACGGCCGGCAGTCGTTGGTCTCCGCGGAAGCCGCGGGTGCCGCCCGTGACATGCTGCCCGACGGCGTTTCGCTGCGCTCGCTCGGACGCCACCGGTTCAAAGACCTCGACGAGCCGGTCGAGGTCTTTCAAGTGTGCGCGGCCGGCCTGGTCGTCGATCATCCGCCGTTGTCATCGTTGGCGCATTCGCACGGTCTGGTTATGCCGCGGTCGTCATTCGTCGGGCGCTCCGCCGAATGCGAGCGCGTGGCGACGTTGCTCGCCGAAGGCGCCGTCGTGACGGTCACCGGCGCGCCGGGAGTCGGGAAGACCCGACTCGCACTGGAGGCGGCGGCCCGGTGGTGGGAACACGGCGCGGCGCCCATACGAATCGCGCAGCCACGCGTGTCCCCGGGCGAACTCGTCGTCGACGACGATGCCCACGACGCGACGGTGACGGGTCCGGCGGTGCTCACCGCACGCGCACCGCTCGGTGCTGCCGACGAGGTCGTCGTCCGGCTGTCGCCGCTCGATGAGCTCGACGCGGAGCGCCTCCTGCGCGACCGGCTGGCCGACGATGCAGTCGTGCCGGCCGAAGCCGTCACTTTGTGCGACGGGTTGCCGTTGGCGATCGAGTTGCTCGCGCGGCGCGCTTCGGCCGTCGGCGCCGACGTGCTGGCGCAACGTTTGGCCGCCGATCCCCTCGCAGTGCTCGGCGGCGATCGACGCGCCCAGCCCCCGCGACACTCGAGCGTTCGCGCGTGTCTTGACGCGGCATTCGAAGAACTCGACGGCGACGAGCAGGCGGGGTTGCTCGCTTCGTCCGCGGCAGACCCGCACTGGGTAGCGCGCGGTTGGCATGAGCCCGACGGACCCCTGCCGCTCGTCAAGCGCTTCCTGGACGGCAAAAGGACCGCCCGATGACCGAGGCGGTGCTTCCGACCGGGGAAGTCACGCTGTTGTTCACCGACGTCGAAGGCTCGACACGACTGTGGGAATTGCACGGCGATCGGATGCTCGCGGTGCTGACGGAACACGATCGGATCGTCGCCAACGCCGTTGCCAGCACCGGCGGCGTTCTCCAACACGAGCGCGCTGAAGGCGACAGCAGCTTCGCCGTGTTCGGCGACGCGCGCGCCGCCGTCGAGGCAGCCGTTGCCGTGCAGCGCGGCATGGCCGAGTACCCGTGGCCCGCTGATCTGCAGATCCGCACGCGCGCGGCGCTCCATACCGGAACCGTCGAGGTACGCGGAGACACGTACTACGGCGCAGTCGTCAACCGGTGCGTGCGACTGCGATCCCTGGCGCACGGCGCGCAAACGATCCTGTCAAAGGCGACTCATGACGCCGTCATCGCGTCCGGGACATGGCCGGCGGGGACAAGCGTGGTCGACCACGGAACCCATCGCCTCAAGGATCTCGCCGTCCCGGAGCGCGTCTACGAGTTACGCCACCCCGATCTCGCGGACGAATTCCCGCCGCTCCGGTCCCCGGACGTCGAACGACACAACCTGCCCGAAGTGCTCGGTCAGTTCGTCGGGCGCGTCGACGAGCAGAAGGCCGTCATCAAGGCGCTCGCCGTCGATCGGTTGGTGACCTTGGTCGGTACCGGCGGCGTCGGCAAAACGCGCCTCGCGCTCGAGGTCGCGTGGGCGCGCGTGCACGGCTCGGACCACGACGGCACTTGGTTCGTCAACCTGACGGGCGCCCGCAGCGACGAGGACGTGGAGGGCGTGTTCGCCGCGGCACTCGGTGTGCGCGAGCAGCCGGGGCGCCCGCTGATCGAGACGATCGCCGACCACCTGGGTGAAAAGGCAGCACTGGTCGTCGTGGACAACTGCGAGCACGTCGTCACCGCCGTGTCGCGCGTCGTTCCGTTTCTGCTGGCGAGCTGTGCCAACGTGCGCCTACTCACCACGTCGCGAGAAGCGCTGGGTCTAGATGGGGAACGACGCCGCAACGTCGCGGGACTCGCGCTGACCGACGCTGTCGCGTTGTTCGTCGACCGCGCCGGGCTCGACGCCCGCGAACTCGACGCGGCGACCATCGACGGCGTCGAGCGACTGTGCAATCGACTGGACGGGATCCCCCTCGCCATCGAAATCGCGGCGGCGCGGGCAAAGGTGTTGGGTGCCGATGCAGTTGAGCGCGGCGTCGCGCAGGCGCAGGTTGAGCAGGCCGGACGATCGGTCCTCGAGGCGACACTGGCGTGGTCATACGACCTGCTCGAGCCCGCCGAGAAGACGTTGTTCCGGCGCCTCGGCGTGTTCGCCGGTCAGTTCACGCTCACCGGCGCCGAAACGGTGGTCGCCGACGACGCGCTCGATGCCTTCGACGTCCTCGATTTGCTCGACGCGTTGGTACAGCGGTCGCTGGTTTTGCGCACCGATGACGGCGGGTACCGGCAGCTGTTCGTCGTGCGCCAGTGCGCGGAGCGATTCGCGCGGGACGCTGACGAGTTCGACGCGCTCGCGGCGCGGCACTTGCAGTGGTGCCTCGCGTTCGCGCTGTCGCTGATGGTTCCCGAACTCGACGAGCGAGCTCGTTTCGACCCGCTTCGCCAAATAAGCGACGAACTCATAGCAGCGTTGGACCGCGATTTCGATGGAGACCTCGCGGGATCACAGGTGCAGTTGGGTGGAGCGCTCGACCAGTTTTGGTATCTCCGCGGTGCGTTCACAGACGACCGGGCTCGATTGGAGCGCTTGCTCGAGCGCGGTGCCGGTTTTCGCAGTCACCGCGCCGAATTGCATCGGATCGCTGGTCAACTCGCGCACTGCCAGGGCGACCTGTCTGCGGCGGCGGAACACTTTGTACGTGCGCGCGAACTGTTCGACGAGATCATCGCCGAGTTGCGTGCGGCGGGCTCCCCGCATCTCCCACACTTCGAACTCCTTCTCGCCGAGAACTTCATGTTGTTGTCGGACGTCGCGCTTCTGCGCGGTGACGCCCACAGCGCGGCGCAACTCGCGAGCGACGCGCTCGCACTGTCCGATGTGAGCACGCCTCGCGCGTTGCTCCGTCTCGGACTCGCTCATCAGGCGCTCGGCGCGACCACCGAGGCAGACCAACACATCACGGCGGCGCTTCAAACAGCGGAGGCCCGAGGCGAAGACGCTGTCGTCGCCGACTGCGTGCGCAACCTCGGTGTGATCGCGCGCCAGCGAGGAGATCTGGCGACCGCAGAAGCCCAATACCGTTCGGCAATTGCCATCGACCGCCGCACCGGCGGCGAGCAGATGCTCGCCCACACCTTGTTAAGCCTGGCGGAGGTCCTGACCATCTCGGGCGCGGCGGCGACCGAGGTGCTCGACGAAGGCCTCACGCTCGCGCGAGCGCTCGGCGATCGTCAGGCCGAAGCGCACGGTCTTTCCACGCTCGCGGAACTCACGGCGCCCGGCGATCCCGCCGCTGGCGCGGCGCTCCACCGAGAAGCTCTCGCGCTGCGCTCGGCGGTCGGCGCGCCAGCCGAAGTGGCGTTGAGCCTGATTCGGGTGGCGGCGTTCGCCGAGTTCGAGGATCGCCTCGCAGAGGCGGCAGCGTTAACCGGCGACGCCGCGGAGACTTTTCGCCGACTCGGCGACGATCGCGGCGCCACCGAAGCACTGGCGCAGCTCGCGCGCATCGAGGCGCGGCGAGGCAACACGGAAGCTGCGCGCGCAGCGCTTCTGGAAACGCTCGACCGCTCGGCGAGAACTCCAGCGGTTCTGGAGCGCGCCGACGTTCTCGACGCCGGCGCGTGGCTCGCCGCCGTCCGGGGATTGCGATCGGAGGCGAGTGCACTGGCGATCCGCGCCGACGAGCATCGTCGGCGAATCGGAGTCCGACCGCCGGAGCCGGCGAATCGCCTCCGCGACGAGCTGTCAGCGTTGTTGGCGGACGCCGCGCCCGCGACCGGCGACGAAGACGAGTTGCTCGCGGCCGCTGTGGCGCCGGTGTGACGCATGACACGTTGCGTTTCGGCACGTAACCAGGGTTTACTTAGCGCTGCGAACACCACTGGGGTGTGCTTAGGGGGCACAGGCGTGCGTACAAACTTTCGGCGTGTAGCTGTAGTGGCTGCCGTGCTGGCTGCCGGCGGTTTCATCGGCGGGTCCGCTCTGGCCGGCCCGCTCGATGGTGCTGTCTCGAAGGACGGTGGTGGCCCGGTTGCGGACCCGTCACCGATAGTCACGCGAGCGGATCAGACTGCCAAGGGCGCATATTCGTTCGCCGACAAGGCGCTGGGGCTCGGCGGCGTTCGACCGGCCCCGCTTCCCGGACCGACGCCCGGCATCCGTCCGGAAGACATCGTCGACCGTGCAATTCAGACGGTGGCGGCAGGTCTCGACGATGCCGCGCAAGGTCTCGGTGGCGTGCGGGTCGGCCCACTGCCTGCACCCACGCCCGGCATCCGCCCACAGGATTCGGCCAACGGCGCGATCAGGACGACGGCCGCCACGCTCTCGCAGGCGTCGAAGACGATCAGCCAAGTTGAGGTCGGCCGCATCGGCCCGATTTAAGCCGAGCTACGTCCCCGTGAAGTTCGGGGTGCGCTTCTCGGCGAACGCCGTCGGCCCCTCTTTGGCGTCGTTGGACGCGAACACGGGCCACCCGAGTTCGAGTTCGCGGGCCAAGCCGTCGGCTTCGGTCATGCCCTCGGTTTCCCTGAGCGAGCGCAGCACCGCCTGCACCGACAGCGGTCCGTTCGCCGCGATCATGTCGGCCACCTCGCGCGCACGCGTCAACGCCTGCCCGTCGGGCACGACCTCGCCGATGAGCCCGATCGCCTTGGCCTCGGCCGCCGGTACGTGACGACCCGTCAGCAGGATCTCGGCTGCGATCGTGTACGGGATCTGCCGGCGTAGGCGGATCGTCGAGCCGCCCAGCGGGAACAGGCCGCGGCGCACTTCGGTGACGCCGAATGTCGCCGACTCGCCGGCGATGCGGATGTCGGTCGCCTGCAGCACCTCGGTCCCGCCGGCAACCGCGTAGCCCTCCACGGCGGCGATGAGCGGCTTCATCGGCCGGAAGTGGCGCAGCAATGCCTTCCAGTGCAGGTCCGAATCGGCCTGCATGCGCTCGCGCCATTCGGTCGTCTGATTCCCGTAGCCGCCCGCCATTTCCTTGAGGTCAGCGCCGCTGCAGAAATCCCCGCCGGCCCCGGTCAGGATCGCCACCCGCACGTCGGGATCCTCGTCGATCATCTTCCAGGCGTCGTAGGCGCGCACGAGCATCTCGGTGCTGAAGGCGTTCTTGCGTTCCGGCCGATTCATGGTGACGGTGACGACGTGGCCGTCGCGATCGACGAGGAGATGCGGTTCGCTCATATGGCTACGCTAAGCCAAAACTAGAATCTGTTCTAGTGAGACGGAAGAGGACGGGCGCATGCAGCTGAGCGACATCAACCTGGTCGACCCGGACATTTTCGTACAGGGCGTTCCCCACGATCAGTTCACGTTCCTGCGACGTGAGGCGCCGGTGTTCTGGCACGAAGACGTGCACGGCGGGTTCTGGGCGCTCACGAAACACGACGACGTCGTGCACGCCAACCGCGACTCGAAGTTGTTCTCGTCGTACGAACGCAGCGCGCTCTACAACGTCGAAGATCCCGAAGCGATCGCGCAGGTTCGGTTGATGATGCTCAACCTCGACCCGCCCGACCACACGAAGTTGCGCCTCATCGTCAACCGCGGCTTCACGCCGCGACGCATCAAGGAATTGCAGCAATCCCTGATCGACCGCTCGCGCGGCATCGTCGACGAGATCGCGGAGCGGGGCGAGTGCGACTTCGTCACCGACGTGGCCTGCGAGTTGCCGCTGCAGGCCATCGCCGACCTCATCGGCATCCCGCAGGAGGACCGGCACAAGGTTTTCGACTGGAGCAACCGCCTCGTCGGCGCCGAGGACCCAGAGTTCCAGAACAGCGCGGCCGACGCGCAGAACGCCGCCATCGAACTGTTCCTGTACGCGCAAGACCTCGCGAACGATCGCCGCAAGAACCCGCGCGATGACATCGTCACCGATCTCATCAACGCCGAAGTGAACGGCGAAGCGCTCGACGACATGGAGTTCAACAGCTTCTTCATGCTGCTCGCGGTGGCCGGCAACGAGACGACGCGCAACGCCATCTCGCACTCGATGCTGGCGTTGATGGAGCACCCCGACCAGCGACAGCTCCTGGTCGACGATCCGTCGCTGCTCGACGGCGCCATCGAGGAGTTCTTGCGGTGGGCAACCCCCGTCATGCACTTCAAGCGCACCGCCATGCAGGACACGGTGATGCGCGGGCAACAGATCAAGGCGGGCGACCGCGTGATGATGTGGTACTCGTCGGCGAATCGCGACGAGGAAGTGTTCGACGATCCGTTCACGTTCAACGTCCGCCGCGACCCGAACCTGCACACGCTGCATTCGGCGTTCGGCGGCGGCGGCGCGCACTTCTGTCTCGGCGCGAACCTCGCCCGCGCCGAGATGAAGGTGATCTTCGACGAACTGCTGCGCCGCATCCCCGACATGCAGCTGGCCGGCGATCCCGCGCGGTTGCGTTCGAACTTCATCAACGGGCTCAAGCACCTTCCGGTGCAGTTCACGCCGGTGGCGCGCAGCGATGCCTGAGGCTTACATCGTCGACGCGGTCCGTACGCCGGTCGGCAAGCGCGGCGGCGGGCTGTCGCA
>JBEEFR010000180.1:0-7799 GCA_041166285.1 Actinomycetota bacterium
GTTCCAGACCCCAGGGTTTCCAACTCAGGAAAGCAGCGGGACGCTTGCTGCGCCCCGCGGGAATCATACGTCGCGATTCTCGTGCAAACCGTCTCAGTCCGTTCGGTTCACGACTTCGTCACAGACCGCGATGCCAAATCCTGTGGACCTCTCATTAGGATCGCCTCTATGGGGTCAGTCGTCCTACCTAGTCGCGCGGGTTCGCAAAACGTCCGAAAGGGCGCGCCACTGCTGCTGCTCATCGGCGGGCTGCTCATCGCGCTGATCGTTCTGCCGAGCGCGTTAAACCTCCCGCAGACCAATCCTTCGACCACCCTCGAGTACGCACCGGTGCCGCCTGAAGACACCGATGTACCGCCTCCGGTCGGCAACTTCGACCAGTTCGGGCTGGGGCAGAGCTCCTCGATCGACACCGGCGGCGCCGAGGGCGGCGACCAGGGCACGCTCCAGGCCGACAAGGGCAAGAACACGAGCACCAAACGCTGCGTGCAGACGCCAAAGGGGCCGAAGCAGACCGAAGATCCGCTCGCCCCGCCGTGCGTCCCCGACTATCCGAACTGCAACCAGAACGGCGGCGCCACCTACCAGGGCGTGCAGTCGAACGAGATCCGCATCCTGCTCTACGAGGACTCCGGGATCGTCGACATCGGCACGAGTCGCGGCGACGAGTCGCGCCCGGCCAACAAGTACTACGACCTCGACGAGCCCGAAGCACCCGACGAGCACATCTACGCACGCCTGACGCGCGGCTGGCAGAAGTACTTCGAGGACCGCTACCAGCTGTATTGCCGCCACGCGCACTTCTGGGTCTATTACGGCAGCCGCTCCGACGACGGCCCCGAGACCAAGCGCGCCGACGCCGCCGACAACTACCAGAAGATCCAGCCCTTCGCCGTCATCTCCGACTCGCTGTCGTCGAACGACGCGTACCTCGAGGCGATGACCAAGCGCGGCGTGCTCAACTTCGGCGCCTTCCTCGGCCGTGAGCGCGCCTTCTACCAGCAGTATCCGAAGCTCGTGTGGGGCTACTCGCCCACCCTCGAGGACAACGCGACCGAGTACGTCGACTTCTTCTGCAAGCAGATCAAGAACGCGTCCGACACCACGACCTTCGCCGGGGGCAACCTCGCCGGCAAGAAGCGCAAGTACGGCCTCGTGTACTCGACCGACAAGTTGCATCCGGAACTGCAGAAGCTGAAGCAACTCGTGATGGACGGCATCAACCAGCGATGTCCGCTGAACCAGGCGAATATCCCGACCGCCACCTGGGACGAGTGTTGTTACGCGGACAACAACGACCCGCAGGCGGACCAGACCTACGGCCAAACCGGCATGGCGAAGTTCTCCGACCCGAACCAGGCCGGCGGACCCGTCACCACGATCATCTGGCCGGGCGGGATGGAGTCGAAATTCGGCGACGCCGCGCAAGCGCGCAACTACATGCCGGAGTGGGTGCTCCTCGGCGACGCCACGACCGACGGGTTCGTCGCCACGCAGTTCCAGAACCAGCAGGTGTTCGGCGGCCACGCCGTCGTCGTGAGCTACCAGACGAAGAAGCTCAAGTTCGAAGAGGAGCCGTGTTTCCTCGCCTACAAGGACGCCGATCCGTCAGCGCCCGACCAGGACATCCGCTCACGCGCCTGTGACCTCTACGAACGCTTCCGTCAGCTGTTCACGGGCATCCAGGTGGCCGGACCGAAGCTCGGCCCGACGTCGATCGACAAGGGCTACCACGCCATTCCGAAGATCGCTTCCGACGACCCGGGCACGCCGGCGTGCTTCTACAACACCGACGACTACAGCTGCGTGAAGGACGGCGAAGCGATGTGGTGGGATTCCAACGCCGTGCCGCCGAATACTTCCAACCAGGGATGCTGGAAGATGTTCAACAACGCCAAGCGGTACTTGTACGGCACGTTCCCGCAGCAGGAGATCATGTCGATGAAGAGCCCGAACGACGTGTGCAACGGCTACGGCGGGCACGCACTCACGTTCCTGTCGCCGAGACCGTGATCCGCCGAGGGGCCTTCGCAACGGCGTGTGCGTTGGCCTTCCTCGGCGCGCTTGCGCTCGTCGGCGTGGGCGGTGGCAGCGCGTCGGCTGAGCCGCTCGTCGCCAACGTCAAGCCGGATGCGACGCTCTCGCCGGGCCAAACGGTCGTGTTCAAGAACACGACACCGCACTA
Source organism: Actinomycetota bacterium (assembly GCA_041166285.1). Lineage (GTDB taxonomy): Bacteria > Actinomycetota > Acidimicrobiia > Acidimicrobiales > JACCXE01 > JACCXE01. Next base: position 2,186 of record JBEEFR010000180.1, read on the forward strand.
CGGCGCGGAAGTGCTGTATCCGCCGCACTCGTGCCGCGGCGACGCCCGCACCGTCGACGACAACGCCGCGCCATTGATCTGCACCGCGTACCGGATCGTGCTCAATCTCGACCCGAACCCCAAGGCGCAGAACACGGTCATCTTCGAGGCGATCTTCAACCAGACCCAGCTGCAGAGCCTGCCGCTCGTGGCAACTGGCCTCAACCCACCACCACTTGGTGGCGTGAACGTGTACGTGTACGACCAGGAGGATCACTACCTCGGTGAGAACTCCACCACCGATCCGAAGGACGAGAAGCCGGGCGGCGCATCGTTCAACGATCCGGAGCTGGGCAGCTTCACGGCGAAGCAGCGCATCTACGACATCACCGTGCAAGCCGAGGCGGGCCCGACCACGGGCTTCGACCTCCACGTCACCTTCTCGAACGAGATATTCACGAAGCCTCTCGAAGTCCTCGACCAGTACGGCAACCCGAAGGCGCCCGATGCGCCGCCCGACGTGGTCCTGCCGCAGCCGGTCGACAACCCGACGGTGTTCGCTCCCCCGACGCTGCAACCGGCGTCCGTCGCCCCTGACAGCGACATCGCCGGCATCGGCTTGGGCGTGAACGAGCAGTTCGACCCGGGGCAGTTCGCGCTGCCGCCCGCGACGCGCAGCATCTCCACGACGGAACCGCCTTCTACACTGGCTTTGGTAGCTGGGATGGTCGCTTTTCCGTTCGTCGTTGGGTTGGCAGCAGTGCTGGTAATGCGACGACGCCGTCAGGCGTTGGTCGCGTAGTGCCGGCACGAGTTCTGCACACCCTCGCTCTCGTTGGCTGCGCCGCGCTCGTGCTGCTGTGCACGACGGTCGCGTCCGCCAACGTGACGCCGGGCGTCACGCCCGACATCGTGCTTTCACCGACCAATCGAACGTTCACGAAGCACTACAACTCGCTCCTGGTCAACGACCTCACGCCGCAGGCTGACCCGTCGGTGGTTCCGACGGCCGACCAGTGCCGTGGCCTCGCACCCCTCGACGTGCTGTGCGACGTCTATCGCATCAAGATCGTGCGCGACACGAGCAAAGGCGCACAGAACTTCGTCGTGATCAACGTCGACTGGCCCTCGCAAGGCCGCACCCCGGCGCTGGCGCTCGTCGCTGCCGGGTTGAGCGACAGCGACCTGCCCGACATCGACCTGTTCCTGTACAAGGACGCCGACACGTACCTCGACTCTGCCGACGTCGGCGGGCGCGGGTCGATCATCCCAGAGCGCATCGTGTGGCAGGCCACGCAGGACGAGTACGACCTCGTCGTGCGCGCCGGGACGGGCGTCGTCACCGAGTACCGCATCACCGCGCAGCTTTCGAACGAGAAGTTCGACCGACCGAACGAAGTCCTCGACCAGCCCGACCGGTTCACGCCGCCGCCCGACAACTCAGGGGTTCAACCGGCACCGGTGACGCTGCCGACCGGGGGCCTCGCGGCGCCGGCGGTGTTGCCGCTCGCCCCGATCGACACGGATCCGCAGATCAGCGGGATCGGCCTCGGCACGAACGAGCAATTTGCGACAGACACGCTCAATCTCGGAAGCCGAACGCGGACCGTAGCGGCGCGGGCCGAACCGCCTTCTACACTCGTGTTGATCGTTGCGATGCTTTTCTTCCCTGCCGCTGCCGCATTCGGCGCATTCTCCGTTCTTCGACGTCGCCGCAACGCGTACACCGCGTGACGCCGCGCCGCCGTTTGGTCGCGCTTGTCGCGTCCGTCGTGCTGACCTTCACCGGTGCCGTCGCGCTGGCGTTGGCACCCACGCCCGCCCGCGCTGATCCGCTGACGCCGCAGCCCGCGGAGTATTCCGTCAAAGCGGGCGACACGCAGACCAAGACGTTCCAGCAGAACCTGGTCGGCAACGGTGGCGCCGTCACCAACGCGCCGGACGACTGCCGCACGGATCCCGTCGCCGGTCTGACGTGCAGCGCGCACCGCCTGCACTTGCAGCGGGCGCCGGCCGTCAAGCTCAAGATCGTCCTCGAGTGGACGGACCCGTCGGGCGCCGTGCAGTCCGGCCCCGACCTCGACATGTACATCTTCGACGGCAAGGACACCTCGCTCGACAAGGCGCAGGTCGGCGGCGCCGGGTCGACGTCGCCCGAGCAGGCCAACTTCGTGCCCGCCAAGGACGACTACGACATCCTCGTGCAGGCGTACGCCGGAGCGGTGACGAGCTACAAGCTGACCGTCTATTACACGAACGAAGTCAACCGGCTCGACATCGTGACACCCGACATCATCCTCAGCCCCGACCAAGCGCCGTTCGTCCAGACCTACACGTCGGCGCTCGCCGGCGAGAACGGTGAACCGGCGTTGTATCCCGTCGTGCATCACAAGCCCGACGACTGCCGCAACAACCCCGCGTACACCGCGCTGTGCGACGTGTACCGCATCAAACTCAACCGCAATCGCGACAAGTTGGCGCAGAACTTCGTCGTCATCGAGCTCGATTGGGACGCCACGGCGCTGCCCGACCTCGCGCTCGTGGCGGCCGGCCTCGGCGCAGGCACCGTGCCCGACCTCGACATTTTCGTGTGGGACGCGCCCGACCACGAAGTCGGTCGGGAGGTGGCCGGCGGTCAGGGTCAGTCGATTCCGGAGCGCGCGGGCTTCACCGCCAACCAGGACGAGTACGACATCGTGATTCAGTCCGACGTCGGGCCGTCGAGCAGTTACAAGATGACGGCCTACCTCACCGACGAGCTGTTCTCGAAGCCGTTCGAAATCCTCGATCCCGTGACCGGCAAGCCCGTCGGCACCGCGCCCGTGGACGACGGATCGCTCTTCGCGGGGATCATCCCGGATCACTCGACTCCGGTCCCGCCGCTGGCGTTGGCGCCGATCGACACCGACTCGCAGATCGCCGGCATCGGCCTCGGCACGACCGAGCAATTCGACGCCTCCGACTTCCAGCTCGGGCGGCAAGCGCTGCGCAACACTGCGGCGAACACCACGCCGCCTTCCGGGCTGATATTGGTGCTGGCGCTCGTGCTGTTCCCGTTGGGCGTCCTCGGTGGTGGCGTGTTCGCGCTGCGGCGCCGCCATAGCGTCCTGTTCTGATGCGCCGCGCCTTCTTCGCAGTCTTTGTCGCCGCCGTCACGCTGGCGAGCGCCGGTGCCGGCCTGCTGGCGTTCGCGCCGTCGACCGCGCACGCCGAGCCGATGCAGCCCGCTCCCGCGGACTTCACGCTCAAGCCCGGCGAGAGCACCAAAAAGGACTTCACCAACGTCCTCGTCGGCAGCGCCGAGGCGCGCCCGACCGCCGATGGCTGCCGGAACAATCCCGCGATCGCCCTGACGTGCGGCGTGTACCGGATCAAGCTGGTCAACCGCACCAAGGGCTACTTCCTGCGCATCTCCACGTTCTGGGTCGACAAGGACGCGGCCGGCAACAGCGTCCCCGACGTCGACACCTACCTGTTCGACGGACCGACGAGCAGCTTCGACTACAACCAGGTCGGCGGCGTGAGCGGTGCCATGCCCGAGCAGATCAAGCTCGTCGACCCGAAGCAGGACGAGTACGACTTCGTGCTCGGCGTCTATGCCGGTGCCATCACCAGCTACTCGATCGCCGTCGAGTACACCAACGCCGCCAGCGCTCCGACCGCAGGGATCCATCCCGACTTCGTGTTGACGCCGCATGACGCGCCGATCAGAAAGAGCATCACCAGCACGCTCGCGGTGCCCACGATCGCCGGCCAGGCGCCCGACTCGTGCCGCACGGATCCGACGCAGGACCTCGTGTGCGACGTGTACCGGATCAAGCTCAACCGCAACCTCGCCAAGGACGCGGTGAACTTCGTCGTCATCACCCTCAACTGGGACGCCGTGGTCACGCCCGACCTGTCGACGCCCGCGGTCGGTCTCGGCGGCGAGCAGCAACCGAACCTCGACATGTACGTGTACGACACCGCGACGCACATCCTCGACGGCACGGGCGGCAACTTGTTCTCGTTGCCCGAACGCGCCGGGTTCGTCGCGGCGCAGGACGAGTACGACCTGACGATCCAGTCCAAGCGCGGCGTCGCCCACGGCTACCAACTCGAGATGTTCATGACCGACGAGTTGTTCGCGAAACCGAACGAACTCCTCGATCCGGTGACCGGCCAGCCCATCGGCACGCCGCCCGTCGACGACGGCAGCGCGTTCGTCGGCATCACGCCGAGCACTCCCGGGCTCGTGCCGCAACTGGCGTTGGCGCCCGTCGAAGCCGACAGCCAGATCGCCGGCATCGGCCTCGACACCACCGAGCAATTCGACGCCGCCGACCTGCAGCGCCTGGGCGGCCAGGCGCTGCGCAACACCGCGGCAACCGGCGAGCCACCGTCCACGGCGGTGCTCGTGCTGCTCCTGCTCGTCGTGCCGATTGCGGCGCTGAGCGGCGGCGTCATCGCCTTGCGGCGACGTCATAACGTCCTGTTCTGACCTCTACACTTGCCCGTCGTGTTGGGGCTTCTTCGTTCGGTTTCTTCTAAGCGCGCGTCCACCGTCGTTCTCGTCGTCGCCGTGGTGCTCGGCAGCACAGGCGCGGCCGCGCTGGTGTTGGCGCCGACGACGGCCAGCGCCGGGGTGACGCCGGGCGTCAAGCCCGACTTCGTCGTCAGCCCGGGCGACATCCTCCCCCAGCAGTTCTCCAAGCCGCTGATCGGCAGCGCCGAGGTGAAGTCGAAGCCCGACGACTGCCGCAACAACGCCGCAATCGGGCTCACGTGCGCCGCGCACCGCATCAAGGTCAACCGCACGGCGGACAAGAGCTTTGCGTTGCGCGTCGTGCTGGAGTGGGACGCGCAGGGCGACCCGTCGGTGGCGCAGGCGCCCGACATCGACATGTTCCTGTTCGACTCGGCCGACAGCTCGTTCGACCCCGCGCAGATCGGCGGCGCCGGCGCGACCATGCCCGAGCAGCTCAAGATCGTGCCCGCGCAAGACGAGTACGACCTCGTCGTGCAGGCGTACGCCGGCGCCATCACGGGCTACAAGCTCACGGTGTCGTACACCGCGGGCGCCGGAGTGCCCGCCGGTGGAGTTACGCCCGACATCGTGTTGACGCCCCACGCGCCGCCGTTCACGAAGCAGTACACGAGCGTGATCGCCGCCGGCGCGCCTGCCGTGGCGTTCTTTCCCGACGCCTGTCGCAACCAACCCGGCTATCAGGAGTTGTGCGACGTCTACCGCATCAAGCTGAACCGCAACCACGCCAAGGACGCCATCAACTTCGTCGTGATCCAGCTCGACTGGACACCGGTGGTCGTGCCTGCGCAGGACCTCGTCGCCATCAACCTCGTCGGCCATCCCGTCCCCGACCTCAACATGTACGTCTACGACGCCCCCAACCACTCGCTCGAGGGCATCGGCGGCACGAGCATCGAGAACGTCCCCGAGCGCGTCGGGTGGGTTGCGACCCAAGACGAGTACGACCTCGTCGTGCAATCCGCGGGCGGTACCGGTACGAGCTACAAGCTGAGCGCGTTCATGACCGACGAGGTGTTCACCAAGCCGTTCGAACTCGTCGATCCGTTGACCGGCAAGCCAATCGTGCAGCAGCCCGACGGCGAGATCGCGCCCGCTCCCGTCGACCAC
>JBEEFR010000181.1:0-3163 GCA_041166285.1 Actinomycetota bacterium
ACGGCCTTTTACCGCCGTGAACAGATCGCGGTTCCACACCGGAGTGAACCGCGCACGCTTGCCTCCGTACCATGCACCCGCCTTGAGCACGGCGCGTCGGAACCGGTTCGGCGCCGCCTTCTGCAAACGAGTCTTCATGCCGCTGTTGGTCCACAAGCCGTCGGGCACGCCGCCGCGGCACAGGATCGTGTCGGGGAACACGCCCACCTCGACCGGCGTGAGCGCGTCGAATCCCCACTCCTCGAACAGCGTCGCCAACCGCAGCGCGTCGTCGAAGCCGATGTGCTTCGTGCCCGGAAGTCCGCCGAACTCACACGGGACCTTGACGAAGCACGGGTAGTCATCGCCTGCCTGGCGCGCGACTTCCTCGCGGATCAGCCGGATGACGCGCGCGCGATTCTCGAGTGATCCACCGAACTCGTCGGTGCGCCGGTTGTAGAACGGCGACAAGAACTGATCGAGCAACTTGGCGTTGGCGTTGCCGAGTTGCACGGCGTCGTAGCCCGCCTCTCTCCCCCACGCCGCGGCGCGGCCGTACGTAACGGCGAGCGCGCGCACGTCGTCACTCGAGAGCGCGTGGACGGGGACGCCGCGGAACGCGATCGCGATCGGCCACGGCGGCTTCGACGCCGCCAGCAACGGCGCGGTGCGCGTGGATGCGTAGGGCTCGTGCCACGCCTCGATGGCGTACAAGCCGCCGTGGCCGAGTTGCAGGACGATGGCGGCGCCCGCCTGGTGCACGGCGTCGACCATCGGCGCAAACCGCATCACCTTCTCGCGCGTGTCGGCGCACGACATCCCGGGCCCCGTGCGGCCTTCGAGCGAAATGCACGTCGAGCCCTGCACGATCATGCCGACGCCGTGGCGCGCGTTCTCGACGAAGTGCGCGGCGTACTTGTCGCCGGCGTCAGGCCCGTCGCCGACCCCTTCGAGCACCGGTGCGCGGTATAGACGGTTTCGTACCGTCAGCGATCCGATCGAAAGCGGTGTTCCGATGACGCGGGTCACATCCCCATCCTGCCTTGCGGGCCTATGGTCGCTGCATGATTCGGCGGATTGCGATGGTTGCGGTGTTGGCTACGGCGTTTACCGCGTGCGGGACGAGCGGAGGCGGTGGCGAGCGTCAGGTGCTCGTCGACTACAGCCCCGACGACGTTGCGACGTTCGTGGCCGCGGACTTCCCGGCCAAAGTGACGGTGAAGCCCGGCGAGACGATCGTGTTCAAGCAGACGTGGACCGGCGAACCGCACACCGTGACGGGCGGGACGACGACGAGCAACGTGGTGGGCCACTTCAACGAGTGGTTGGGGTTGTTCAACGGCTACACCGACCTCGCGCAGCGCAACCACGAGATGGTCAATCCCGACGGGCCGACGCACGCCACCTTCGCGGAGTTCGCCACCAAGCTGAAGGCCGCCAAACCGGCGAAGGACGCGGAGAAGGTCGTGGCCTCGTGGCGGTCGTTGCAGGCCGACTATCCCGAGCTGCCGAATATCGACAACCCGCCGGACGTGCCGTTCGACGACGTGAACAGCATGATCGACCGTCTGTCGAGCCCGCGGGACTTGCTCGAGGCCACGTCCGACCAGTCGACCGTCAATCAAAACGTCGCCCAACCGTGCTATCTCGGCTCCGGCGCTCCCCCGACGGATCCAGCCCAGGCGTGCACGTCAGCTCAGCAACGCCAGCCGGCGTTCGATGGCACCCAGTCGTTCTACAACAGCGGCGTGCTGCCGTACTCAGGGCCGCGCGGTAACACCTTCCGGATGCCGATCGCGAAGACCACCAAGCCGGGCGCGTACTTCTTCTACTGCGCGGTCCACGGCCCCGGTCAGCAGGTCGAAGTGGATGTGGTGAAGTCGACCGCGAAGATCGCGTCGTCGTCCCGCGAAGCGCGTGAAGCCCGCAAGGCGGCCGAGTCGGCGGTCGCGCCGCTCGTGCGAACGTTCCGCGACGCACGCGACGACGGCAAGATCACCTTCGAAGGCCACAAGGTCACCGGTCCGTTCGCGGGGCTCCCGAGCGGCGGCTCGATCCACGCGACGGTGAACGAGTTCATCCCCCGCCGGATCGAAGCCAAGGCCGGCGAGCCGATCACGTGGAAGGTCGTCGGCAACCACACGATCAGCTTCGACGTTCCCGCCTACCTGCCGATCCTGCAGTTCTCGCCGAAGAAGATCTCGTACAACCCGAAAGTGCACGGCATCGCCGGCGGCGCGCCCGAGGTCCCGCCCCAGGACGAGAACGACCACGGTCCGCAGAAGTTCGACGCCGGTACCTACGACGGCACCGGGTTCTGGTCATCAGGGCTCATGGGCGCCGACCCGTTCCTCGAATACACGCTGCGCATCGCGAAGCCGGGCACGTACGCCTACGCGTGCCTCGTGCACCCGAAGATGATCGGGCAGATCGTCGTTCGCTAGCTGAGCGCCTTCATGGTGAGCATCGTCTCTTCGCCGAGGTTCGCCGGCACGATGTAGTCGGCCTCGGAGCGGATCTGCTCGAAGTTGTCGCGCACGTCCTCGAGGGTCAGGCTCTTGTTCACGTAACCCGGACCGACGGCGATGAAGATGCGCGCCACGCGACCGCCGCCGCACGAATACACCTCGCCCGTGACCGGGCAGTCCTCGTGCGACAGCCAGGCGACGATCGGCGTGATGTGCTCCGGCAACAGCCCGTCGGCCATCGGGCCGAGGAGGTCCTCGGTCATGCGCGTCTTGGCGACGGGCGCAATGGCGTTGGCCTTGATGTTGTTCTTCGCACCTTCGACGGCGAGCACCCGCGTGAAGCCGACGAGACCCATCTTCGCCGCGCCGTAGTTCGTCTGACCGAAGTTGCCGAAGACGCCGGCGGGCGACGATGTGTTGACGATCCGGCCGTAGCCCTGCTCGCGCATCCGGATGTACGCCGGACGCGTGACGTTGAACGCGCCCTTGAGATGCACGTCGAACACGGGGTCGACGAGATCAGCCGTCATGTTGTGGACCGACTTGTCGCGCAGGATGCCCGCGTTGTTGATGACGATGTCGACGCGGCCGTAGGCGTCGATGGCGGTCTGCACGATGGCCTCGCCGCCTTCGGGTGTCGAGACGCTGTCGTAGTTGGCGACGGCTTCGCCGCCCGCGCCCTTGATCTCCTGAACGACCGCTTCGGCTGCGGTGTG
>JBEEFR010000182.1:0-12379 GCA_041166285.1 Actinomycetota bacterium
CGGCAGCACCGCTTCCTTCACCGACACGTGGCCGCCGGTCGCCGGCGGCCGCACCAGCCCTTCGACGCGCAACTCCTGCAGCGTCGCGCCCACCATGATCCGCGCCGCGATCTTGGCGAGCGGGACACCCGTCGCCTTGGCCACGAACGGCACCGTGCGGCTGGCGCGCGGGTTGGCTTCGATCACGAACACCTGGCCCGACTTGACGGCGTACTGGACGTTGATGAGACCGCGCACGTTCAAGGCTTCGGCGATCTTGCGCGTGTAGTCCTCGATCACTTCGACCACCGACGCCGGCAGCGTCGGCGGCGGAATCACGCAGGCGCTGTCGCCCGAGTGCACACCCGCCTCTTCGACGTGCTCCATGACGCCACCGATCAGCACTTCGCCGGTGTCGTCTCGCAGTGCGTCGACGTCGACCTCGATCGCGTCTTCGAGGAACCGGTCGACGAGCACGGGGCGCTCCGCCGACAGGCCACCCTCCTTGCCGAGGGACCCGAAGCCGGCGAGTTCGACCATGGCAGCGCGCAGATCGTCGTCGTTGTAGACGATCTGCATCGCCCGGCCGCCGAGCACATAGCTCGGGCGCACAAGTGCGGGATAGGCGATGCGCGCCGTGATGGCGAGCGCTTCTTCGATCGTGACCGCGGTGCCGCCGGCGGGTTGTGGGATCTCGAGACGCGCGCACAGCGCCGCCCAGCGTTCGCGGTCCTCGGCGAGGTCGATCGACTCGGGCGAGGTCCCCAAGATCAGCTCAGGCGGAAGGAGGCCGGCGAGCTTGAGCGGCGTCTGCCCGCCGAGGCTGACGATCACGCCTTCGGGGCGTTCGGCGTCGATGACGTTGAGCACGTCTTCCTCGGTGACCGGCTCGAAGTACAACCGGTCCGACGTGTCGTAATCCGTCGACACGGTCTCCGGGTTGCAGTTGACCATGATCGTCTCGAACCCGGCGTCGCGGAGGGCGAAGCTGGCGTGCACGCAGCCGTAGTCGAACTCGATGCCTTGGCCGATGCGGTTCGGCCCCGAACCCAGGATGACGATCTTGCGACCCGAGCTGGCGCGCACTTCACTCTCGTCTTCGTAGGTCGAGTAGTGGTACGGCGTGTCGGCCTCGAACTCGGCGCCGCACGTGTCGACCGTTTTGAACGTGGCGACGACGCCCGCGAGCTCGCGGCGCTTGCGCACGTCGGTGGCGGTCGTCTGCCACAGGTACGCCAGCTGCGCGTCACCGAACCCGAGGCGTTTCGCGCGGCGCCACAACGCGCGGTTCATCCCGTCGATGCCGACCTCCGCCAGCGCGGCTCGCTCCTCGACGATGGCGAGGATCTGGTCGAGGAACCACGGGTCGACCATCGTCGTCGCCGCCAGCCGGTCGACCGAAATGCCGCGCCGCAGCGCCGCCTCGAGGTGGAACGCGCGATCGGGCGTGGCGATCGCGGCGCGGCGAACGAGCTCGTCGTCGTCCAACTCGTCGTACTGGGCCTCGGCGGGGTCGCAGTTGAGACCTAGCCGGCCGTGCTCGAGCGAGCGCATGCCCTTCTGGAGCGACTCGGGGAACGTGCGCCCGATCGACATCGCTTCGCCGACGGACTGCATCCGCGTGCCGAGCACCGCCACCGACCCCGGCAGCTTCTCGAACGCCCAGCGCGGCACTTTGGTCACGACGTAGTCGATCGTCGGTTCGAAACTCGCCGGCGTCTTCTTGGTGATGTCGTTCGGGATCTCGTCGAGCGTGTAGCCGACGGCGAGGCGCGCCGCGATCTTGGCGATAGGGAATCCCGTCGCCTTCGACGCCAGCGCGCTCGAACGCGACACGCGCGGGTTCATCTCGATCACCACGCGGTCGCCGTTGCGCGGGTTGACGGCGAACTGGATGTTGGACCCGCCGGTCTCGACGCCGATGCGGCGGATGCAGGCGAACGCGGCGTCGCGCATTTCCTGGTACTCGACGTCGCTCAGCGTTTGCGCGGGTGCGACGGTGATCGAGTCACCGGTGTGCACGCCCATGGGGTCGAGGTTCTCGATCGAGCACACCACGACGCAGTTGTCGGCGCGATCGCGCATGACCTCGAGTTCGTATTCCTTCCACCCGGCGATCGAGCGCTCGATGAGGATCTCCCGAATCGGCGACGCGTCGAGCCCTTCGGCAGCGAGGCGTCGCAGCTCGTCTTCGTCGGCGGCGATACCGGTGCCCTTGCCACCGAGGATGAACGACGGACGGATGATGATCGGGTAGCCGATCTCACGCCCGACTTCGATCGCTTCTTCGAGCTCGTAGGCGAAGCCCGACGCCGGGACGGCGAGGCCGATCTCGGTCATGGCCGCCTTGAACGATTCGCGATTCTCGGCGGTGCGGATGGCGTCGACCGAGGCGCCGATGAGCCCGTGCGGGACGGTTTTGAGCCCGCCCGACTCGTGCAGGCTGATCGCGAGGTTGAGCGCGGTCTGGCCGCCGAGCGTCGGCAGGACGGCGTCGGGACGTTCCTTTTCGATGATCGCCTGCAGCACCCGCGTGTCGAGCGGCTCCACGTACGTGCGGTGCGCGAAGTCGGGGTCGGTCATGATCGTCGCCGGGTTCGAGTTGGCGAGGATGACCTTGTAGCCCTCGGCCTTGAGCACGCGGCACGCCTGCGTGCCCGAGTAGTCGAACTCGCACGCCTGGCCGATCACGATCGGACCTGACCCGATGACGAGGATCGACTCGATGTCGTCGCGGCGAGGCATTACTTCTTCTCCATCAGCGCTGTGAACTCGGCGAACAAGTAGGACGCGTCGTGCGGACCGGGACCGGCTTCCGGGTGGTACTGGACCGAGAAGGCGCGCTGGCTCGGCACCGCGAGTCCCTCGATGACGCCGTCGTTGAGGTTGACGTGGGTGATCTCTGCGTTCGCAATCGATCCTTCGGTCACCGCGTAGTTGTGGTTCTGGCTCGTGATCTCCACGGCGTTGTCACGCATGCGCCGCACGGGGTGGTTGCCGCCGTGGTGGCCGAATGCCAGCTTGTGCGTGTCGCCGCCCAACGCGCGCGCCAAGAGTTGATGCCCGAGGCAGATCCCGAAGATGGGGACGTTGCCCAACAGCTTCTGGATGTTCTCGACGGCGTAGCCGACGGCCGCCGGATCGCCGGGGCCGTTCGACAGGAACACGCCGTCAGGAGTGCGGTCGAGCACGGCTTCGGCGGGAGTGTCCGCGGGCACGACCATCACGGTGGCGCCGTGGGTGAGGTGGCGCAGGATCGTGCGCTTGATGCCGAAGTCGTAGGCGACGATGTGCTTGGGGCCTTCGCCGACGAGGTACGGCTCGCGCGTCGTCACGAGCGCCGCCAGATCCTGGTTGTCGGTCCCCTGTTCCGTCTTGGCGGCGGCCAGCAGCGTCGACTCATCGGCGGTGCCGAACGCTCCCGGTACCGCGCCCGAGTCGCGCAGGTGGCGGGTCAACCTTCGTGTGTCGATGCCTGCGATGCCCGACAGGCCCGCTTGCGTGAGGAACGCGTCGAGCCCGTGGTCGGCGCGCCAACTCGACGCGCGACGCGCGAGGTCGCGCACGATGACACCGCGGCACGCCGGCGTCGGCGCCTCGTTGTCCGACATCGACACGCCGTAGTTGCCGATATGCGTGTAGGTGAACGTGATGATCTGGCCGGCGTAGGACGGGTCCGTGATGATCTCCTGGTAGCCCGACATGGCGGTGTTGAACACGACCTCGCCGGTCGTGACACCGTGCTCGGGCGTGGCGCCGATCGCCTCGCCTTCGAAGACGGCTCCGTCGTTCAGGACAAGCGCTGCTGGGGTGATACTCAACGCTGCGCCACCCCGTCGAGCACAGTCGGTGTTCCGCAAATGGTGTGGCGCACTTTGCCGTTCAACTTCCTTCCGTCGTACGGGGTGTTGCGACTCTTGCTGGCGAGTGATCGGGCATCCACTACCCACTCGGCGCTCGGGTCGATGACGCAGATGTTCGCGGGGACGCCGCGTGCGATCGGGCCGCCGTGCGCGCCCCGGATGTTGGCGATCGCCGCCGGTTGCCAACTGAGGTAGGCCAGCGCGCGTTCGATCGGCAGGTCGAGCTCGAGTACGAGCGCCAGCGCTGTTTCCAGCCCGAGCATGCCGGGCGGTGCCTGGTCGAACGGCATTTCCTTCAGTTCCGGCGCGTGCGGTGCGTGATCGGTGGCGATGGCGTCGACGGTGCCGTCACGCAAGGCCTGCTTGACGGCCTCCACGTCGGCTTCGGTGCGCAAGGGTGGGTTGACCTTGAACGTGGCGTCGTAGTCGCAGCAGCAGGCGTCGGTGAGCGTGAAGTGGTGCGGCGCGACCTCAGCGGTGATCGGCAGCCCGGCCGCCTTCGCCCGCGCCACCGCCGCCAGCGATTCAGCGGTCGACAGGTGAAGGAAGTGCATGGGCGCGCCGGTGAGCCGCACGAGTTCGATGTCGCGCAACACCATCGCCGTCTCGGCGCTGCTCGGCTGGCCCGGAATACCGAGTCGCGACGACCACGCGCCCTCGTGCATCGACCCACCGGCTGCGAGCGCGTTGTCCTCGCAGTGTTGCGCCAACGTCACGCTGATCCCCTTCGCGTACTCGAGCGCGCGCCGCATGAGCCCGCCGTCCTGCACGCCCGACCCGTCGTCGGTGAACAGGCGCACCCCGGCGCGCGCCATCTCCGCCATGGGGGCAAGGTGCTCGCCTTTGCGGCCGACCGTGATGGCGCCCGACGGATACACCTCGCAACTCCCAACCGCGGCAGCGGTGGCGAGGATGTCGCGCACGACTTCGACCGTGTCGATGGTCGGCTCGGTGTTCGGCATCGCCACGACCGCGGTGTAACCACCGAGGGCGGCGGCGCGTGTTCCCGTCTCGATGGTCTCGGCTTCTTCGCGGCCGGGTTCGCGCAAGTGGGTGTGCAGGTCGACGAGCCCGGGCGCCACGATGCAGCCCGAGGCGTCGATCACCGTCTTGGCGTCGAGGTTCTCGGCGACCGCTTTGATGACGCCGTCGGCGAACACGACGTCGGCGGCACGCGGGCCGGACGCGTCGACGACGGTGCCGCCCTTGATGACGGTCTCGGTTGCTGCCTTAGGCACTGAGGAGGTCTCCGTCCGCGTTGAGAAGGAGGAACAGGACCGCCATCCGGACAGAGACACCGTTGGCCACTTGCTCGGTGATGACGGCATTCGGGGCGTCGGCGACGTCGGCGGCGATCTCGACGCCGCGGTTCATCGGCCCGGGATGCAGGATCAGCGCGTCGGGCTTCAAGCGCGCCGCGCGCTTGGCGTCGAGACCGTAGAGCTGCGAGTACTCGCGCAACGACGGGAGTAGCGCCTGGTCCATGCGCTCCTGCTGGATGCGCAGGAGGTACACGACGTCGGCTTCGTCGAGCGCGCCGTCGAGGTTGGTAGTGACGTCGACCGGCCAGTCGTCGAGCGACGGCGGCATCAGCGTCTGCGGAGCGACCAGCTTCACCTTGGCGCCGAGCGCGCTGAAAGCCACCACGTTCGACCGCGCCACGCGGCTGTGTTTGACGTCGCCGACGATGAGGATGCGCTTGCCGTGCAGATCGCTCAGGTGCTGGCGCAGCGTGTAGCAGTCGAGCAGGGCCTGCGTCGGGTGCTCGTGCTGGCCGTCGCCGGCGTTGAGCACCGCTGATTCCGTCCAGCGCGCGATCTGCGCGGGAACGCCGGCCGACTTGTGGCGCACGACGAACGCGTCGGCGCCGATGGCGTCGAGCGTCGCCACGGTGTCGCGCAGCGACTCGCCCTTCTTCAGCGACGAACTGGCGGCGGAGAACGTCATCACGTCGGCGCCGAGGCGTCGCGCTGCGGTCTCGAAGGAGAGACGCGTCCGCGTCGAGTCTTCGAAGAAGCACGACACCACGGTCTTGCCGCGCAGCGCCTGCACCTTCGGGATCGCCCGCCGGTTGATCTCGGCGAACGTGTCGGCGGTCTTCAGCACCTCTTCGATGCCGTCGGCACCCAGGTCGTCGATGGTCAGCAAGTGCTTCATCGCGGCTGCATCTCCCCCAAGCTCACGCCGTCGTCGGCGACGTCGACCAACTCGTCGCGCCGAGTCGGCAGGTTCTTGCCCACGAAGTCAGGACGGATCGGTACTTCGCGGTGGCCGCGGTCGACCATCACCGCGAGTTGCACCGAGCCGGCGCGGCCGAAGTCGGCGAGGGCGTTCAGCGCGGCGCGCACGGTGCGGCCGGTGAACAACACGTCGTCGACGAGCACGACGGTCTTGCCGGTGACGTCGAAGGGAATGTCGGTCGGCGCCTCCGCCAGCAAGGGCCGGATGCCGTAGTCGTCGCGATACGGCACGACGTCGAGCGTCCCGACGGGCACGTCGACGCCTTCGATGCGACTCAGCTCGGCGGCGATGCGTCTCGCCAGCGGCTCGCCGCCCGTCTGCAGCGCTACGAGGACGACGTCGGCCAAGCCGTGGTTGCGCTCGACGATCTCGTGGGCGATGCGGGTGACGGCTCGACGGAGATCGTCGGCGGACATCACCTGGGTGCGTGCAACAAAAACGGTGGCGCCGGGCGCCACCGTTCGCTCGCGTTCAGCCACTAGCTCTCCTTCGCCGTTCGAGCCTCACGGGACCCGATTTACGACTGGGTCCGACAATAACGGAAATGACACGCGCGACGAAACGATGGGTCGTACGGTGGCCCTATGCCAAAGGTCCCCGCACCCAAGAACAACAAAAAGGTGGGCAAGTCCCTCAAGGAAAAGCGGGCCGCCAAGCAGGCCAAGAAGGGCTCCAACTAACCCCACCCTGACGAACTGGTAGGACGAGTGCGCCGGTTCCGGCGCACTCGTCCTACCAGTTCGGGTTTAAGACGGGCGCAGTTCGCGCGCGGCGGCCGCGAGGACGCCGTTGACGAAGCGGCCGGACTCCTCGGTTGAGTAACGCTTCGCCAGTTCGACGGCCTCGTCGAGGACGACCGCCGTCGGTACGTCGGGACGTTGCGACAGTTCGTAGATGCCGACGCGAAGCACGGCGCGGTCAACCGCCGGCATGCGATCGATCGGCCAGTCGGGCGCGAGGCGTTTGATCAACTCGTCGATCGTGCCTGCGTGTTCACGCACGCCAGTGACCACGTCGATGGCGTACGCATCCGGTTCGATCGGGAGTGCCGCGAGCACGTCGTCAACCGACGTTGCTTTTGCTTCCGCTTCGTACAACAGCTCCAAGGCCCGCTCGCGGGCCATGGTGCGATCGCTCACTTAAGCGCGCGTGATGTAGTCGCCGGAGCGGGTGTCGACCTTGATCTTGTCGCCCTGGTTCACGAACAGCGGCACCTGCAGCGTGTGCCCCGTCTCGAGCGTCGCCGGCTTGCGCGCGCCTGACACCCGGTCGCCCTGAACGCCGGGCTCGGTCTCGGTCACGACGAGTTCCACGGCAGCCGGCAGGTCGACGCCGACGACTTCGTCGCCGTAGCGCTGGATCACGGCGTTGTCGGACTCCTTGAGGAAGTTCACGGCGTCGCCCAGCGTGGTCGTCGACAAGTGCGACTGGTCGTACGTCGAGTTGTCCATGAACACGTAGTCCTCGCCGTCGCGGTACAGGAACTGCATCTCGCGCTTTTCGATGATCGCCTGTTCGAGCTTTTCGTCGGCGCGGTAGGTGCGGTCGACCACCGCCCCGTTGCGCACGTTCTTGAGCTTGGTGCGGACGAATGCGCCGCCCTTGCCGGGCTTGACGTGCTGGAAATCGACGACCTTGAACAGTCCCTCCGGCAAGTTCAACGTCATGCCGGTGTTGAGGTCGTTCGTGCTTACCGTTGCCATGCGACTGCGAGTTCCTTTGTGGTGTTCGTGAGCGGGTAACAGCCGTCTTCGGTGACGACGACCGTGTCCTCGATGCGGACCCCGCCGAGACCTTCAAGGTAGACGCCCGGCTCCACAGTTACGACTTGGTTCGGCGCGAGCGTGTCGGTCGACACCGACGAGACCCACGGCGCTTCGTGGATGTCGAGGCCGACGCCGTGGCCGGTCGAATGCATGAACGCGTCGCCCCAACCGGCAGCGGCGATGACTTCGCGGCACACCTTGTCGACATCGGCGGCCTTCACGCCCGCCTTGACCGCCGCCACACCGGCGCGCTGGCTCTCGGCGACGACGTCGACCATTTTCTGCAGTTCGGGCGAAGGATCCCCGGCGCACACCGTGCGCGTCATGTCGGAGCAGTAGCCGTCGACGATGGCGCCGAAGTCGAGCACGACGAGCTCGCCGGGCTCGATGGGGCGATCGGACGGGCGCGCGTGCGGCTTCGCGCCATTGGGCCCCGCGGCGACGATCGTCTCGAAGGAGTTGCCCGACGCGCCGAGCTTGCGGATCTCGAAGTCGAGGGCGATGGCGAACTCTTTCTCGCTGACGCGCTCGGCGAGCAACGGACGCACGTTGGCGAGCGCGTCGTCGGCGATCCGCGCCGCCTCGCGCATGCGCCACAGTTCACCCTCGTCCTTGACGCGCCGGAGATTCTCGACGACGCCTTCGGTGGCGACGAGTTCGGCGCCGGAGAACCACTCGCTGGCGAAGTTGCGTTGGCGCGCCCACGTGACGTCGGTCGCTTCGAGCCCGATGCGCGCCAGACCGTCGGCGGCGGCGCTCACGGCCGCCTTCTGACCGGCGAGGTTGCCGATCTCGATGCGGGCGTCGACGCCGGCGTCGCGCAGTTGATCGGCGGACTGGAACGCGTAACGACCATCGGTCGCCAGCAGCATCTCGTCGGGCTTGACGAGCAGCAGCGCGGCGGACCCGGTGAAGCCCGTGAGGTAGCGCACGTTGGTGAGGTTGGTGACGAGCAACGCGTCGCACCCCGCTCCGTCGAGCGCCGCCCGCAATTTCGGCAGCCGGCTGGCGATGTCCATTTCAATCATTGATCAACCTCACGAGTGCTTCCGTTGCGAACTCATAACCGTCCGGGCCGAGCCCGGTGATGGTGCCTTTCGACACGGGTGTCAGCACCGACGTGTGGCGCCACGCTTCGCGTCGGCCCGTATTCGACAGGTGCACCTCGATGATCGCGCCGTCGTAGGCGGCGAGCGCGTCGTGCAGCGACCACCCGTAGTGACTGAGCGCGCCGCCGTTCACGATGATCCCGGCGAGCCGGCCGCGCGCCTTGTGCACGAAGTCGACCAACTCGCCTTCGTGGTTCGACTGGAAGAACTCGACCGACACGCCGTGGGGCGCCGCCGCCTCCTCCACACGGGCGACGAGGTCCGCTTCGGTGGTCGTGCCGTAAATGTCGACCTCGCGCTGGCCGAGCAAGTTCAGGTTCGGGCCGTGGAGCAGGCCAATCGTGGTTGCCACGCGGTCAGTCTCGCATCGCCGCGAGCGCGTCGTCGAAGGAGATGCCCGACACGAGCTCGACGCCATCCGGCCCGTCGAGCACGAAGGTGAGCCCGTCGCCGGCGGCTTTCTTGTCGCGACGCATCACGGCGACCAGTTCGTCGGGGTCGCAGTTCGACGGGATCGTCGTGGGCAGGTCGCTGGCGGCGACGACCGCCACGTGTTCGGCGACCCGCGCGTCGTCGATGCGCCCGAGCCGGCGCGCCAGGCGCGCCGCATACACCAGACCGATGGCGACGGCCTCGCCGTGACGCAGGTCATATTTGCCGACCGTCTCGAGGGCGTGACCGAGCGTGTGCCCGTAGTTCAGCGTGGCGCGCCGGCCGGTGGTTTCGCGCTCGTCGGCGCTCACCGCCGCCGCCTTGATCGAGACCGCGGCGGCGATGCGCTCGTCGAGCGGCAGCGACGCCAAGTCCTGACCGGTCAGGAAGTGGTACTTCGCCAGTTCACCGAGACCGGAGCGCATCTCGCGCGGCGGCAACGTGTCCAGCGCATCGAGATCGCATAGCACCGCACGCGGTTGCCAGAACGCGCCCACAAGGTTCTTGCCCGCGGCAAGGTTGACTCCGGTCTTGCCGCCGACGGCCGCGTCGACCATGCCGAGCAGCGTCGTCGGGATGTGCACGACGTCGATGCCGCGGTGGTACACCGCGGCGGCGAAGCCGGCGACGTCGGTCACCACTCCCCCGCCCACACCGACGACGGCGTCGGCGCGTGTGAGTCCTGCGAGCGCGAACTCTTCGCACAACCTTTCGACCGACGACAAGCTCTTCGATCCTTCGCCGTCACGCAGCACGTGACGCGTGACGGTGCGCGCTGACGTGACGTCGTCGGCGAGCGGGATCCCGGCCTGGGTTACGAGCGCCACTCGTTGCGAGCGTTCGCCGAGCGCGCCGTCCAGTTCGTGACGCGCGCCCACGCCCACGATCACCGGATAGCTCCGGTCGCCGAGGTCGACGTTGACAGTGATCACTGCGCAGCCCTCGACACCGCGAGCGCGACTTCACCGGCGTTCTCGTACGGGTCGCGCCCGTCGACATCGACGACCACGGTCGCCACCTCCGCGTAGATGGGCGTGCGCTCGGCCAGCAACACCCGCAGCTTTCCCGCAGGATCGCCTTTCAGGAGTGGCCGGTCGTCGCCGCTGCCGACGCGTTCGCGCAACGTCGCCTCGGTGGCGCGCAACCACACGACGGGGCCGAGCGCGCACAACGCGGCGCGGTTGGCCGCATCGAGCACGGCGCCGCCACCCACGGAGACAACGCAGTCCTGCGGCTTGAGAGCGGAGATCACGTCGCGCTCGCGGGCGCGGAACGCCTCGATGCCGTTGGCCTCGATGAACCCGGGCACGTCGTCGGACACGGCGTCGTCCACGTCTATCCAACGCCACGCCAGCAACTGCGCAAGCGCTTGGCCGACGCGTGTCTTGCCCGAACCCGGCATCCCGATCAGCACGATTGCTTGCCCGTCAGGCAAGGCTGGCGACGAAGGCGTTGTGATTGGCGACGAACTCGTCGACGGAGTCGCCGCCGAACTTGCGCTGCGCTTCGCCGGCGAGGACGAGTGCGACCATGGTCTCGGCGACGACGCCCATCGCCGGCACGGCGGTCACGTCGGTGCGCTCCTTGAAGCTGACCGTCTCTTCCTTGGTGACGACGTCGACGGTGCGCAGCGTCGGGCGGTTGAGCGTCGCCAGCGGCTTCATGGCGGCGCGAGCGACGAGCAGCGCGCCGGTCGACATGCCGCCTTCGACGCCGCCGGCGAGGTCGGAGTCGCGGCGGTAGCCGGCGTCGGTCTCCCAGACGATGGCGTCGTGCGCTTCGGAGCCACGGCGATGCGCCACATCGAAGCCTTCGCCGATCTCGACGCCTTTCACCGCCTGAATGCTCATGAGCGCGCCGGCGAGCAGCGAATCGAGCTTGCGGTCCCAGTGCACGTGGCTGCCCAAGCCGACGGGGACGCCGTAGCCCAGCACTTCGACGACGCCGCCGAGCGAGTCGCCGTCCTTCGCCGCTGCCTTGATCTGCTCGACCATCGCGGCCTCGGCCTCGGCGTCGAAGCACCGCACCTGTGACTCGTCGACCGCAGCGAGATCCTCGGGGCGCGGACGCGCCGCCGTCGACTTCACCGACGCGGTGCCCATCGAAATGACATGGCTGATCACTTCGGTGCCGATGGCGCGCAACAAGACCTTGGCGCACGTGCCGGCAGCGACGCGCGCCGCCGTTTCACGCGCACTGGCGCGCTCGAGCACGTCGCGCGCGTCGTTGAACCCGTACTTCTGCATGCCGGCGAGATCGGCATGGCCGGGACGAGGCTGCGTGAGCGCCTTTTCCGTCGCGCCCGGAGCGGGCGACATCTCGTCCTGCCACTTGGGCCATTCGGTGTTGCCGATTTCGATGGCGACGGGCGAGCCGAGCGTGCGGCCATGGCGAATGCCGCCCAGCAGGGTGATCTCATCTTGCTCGAAACGCATCCGCGGGCCGCGGCCGAAGCCCAAGCGGCGCCGCGCCAACTCAGCTTGCACGTCTTCGACCGTGATCGCGAGACCCGCGGGCAAGCCCTCGACGATGACGACGAGACCCTTGCCGTGCGATTCACCGGCGGTCAGATAACGCAGCACGACATGAAAGGTTAATGACGGGCGATGCCGAGCAAGACATCCCCGCCGAAGAGGATGAACAGGGTGCCCAGCGCGAGGAACGGGCCGAAGGGCACCGCGTCCTTGGTTTTGCGCCGCCGCGTCGCGAGCAACGCGATGCCGACGGTGGCCGCGAACACGAAGCCGGCGAAGACGCCGACCACGACTTGTTCGACGCCGAGCCAGCCAAGGTCGAGGCCAATGAGCCCGGCGAGCCGGACGTCGCCGAAGCCCATCCCGTTCGGGCTGATGATGTGCAGGACGAGCAACGCGCCGAACCCACCGAGGCCGCACAGCGCGGCGCGCTTGAGGGCGACGGCGTCACCGTCGACGACTGCCGCGATCACGAGGAGCGCGGCGATGGCGCCGACGGTCGGCCACACAATCCG
>JBEEFR010000183.1:0-9203 GCA_041166285.1 Actinomycetota bacterium
CCCGCGACCTCCGGCTTGACAGGCCGGCGTGCACTCCAAACTGCACCACAGGACCAACGGCGAAGCGTCAAGGTAGCAGGCAGGGTCTCGACGGCTAACTTCCTTTGCCGTGAGCACAGTCACCGAAGCCGACGTCATTCAAGCCACGAAGCAGTTGCTTGCGGACTATCCGCCCGACACGACCGAGCCCAAGGAGTTCTGGGGCGCGCAGTTCGACGCGGGCCTCGCGTGGGTGCACTTTCCGGTTGGGCGCGGCGGCCTCGGAGCGAGCCCGAAGCTGCAGGAGCGCATCGACATGTTGCTGCGCGAAGCGCACGCGCCGGTCAACTTTGCCATCAACCCGATCGGCGTCGGCATGGCCGGGCCGACCGTGCTCACCCACGGGTCCGACGAGCTCATCGACCGCACGCTGCGGAAGAACTTCACGTGCGAAGAGGTGTGGTGCCAGCTGTTCTCCGAGCCCGGCGCCGGGAGCGACCTCGCCGGCTTGGCGACGAGTGCGGTGCGCGACGGCGACGAGTGGATCGTCAACGGCCAGAAGGTGTGGACCACGCTGGCGCACATGTCGAGCTGGGGTCTGCTGGTGGCGCGCACCGATCCCGAGGCGCCCAAGCACAAGGGCCTCACGTACTTCGTAATCGACATGCACGCGCCCGGCGTCGAAGTGCGCCCGCTGCGCCAGATCACCGGCGACGCAGAGTTCAACGAGATCTTCATGACCGACGCGCGCATCCCCGACGCGCACCGCCTCGGCGAAGTCGGCAACGGCTGGGCGGGATCGATGACGACGCTGAGGAACGAGCGCACGTCGCTCGGTGGCGCAGGCGCGCCGCGCGGGTCGGGCTACATCGGCGAGGCCGTGAAGATGTGGAACGCGAAGGGCCACACCGATCCGGCGAAGCGCGAAAAGCTCATGAAGCTGTGGTGTGACGCGGAAGTCGCTCGCCTGACCAACGTGCGCGCCCAGCAGAGCCGCACCGGCGGCAACCCGGGGCCCGAAGGTTCGGTCGGGAAGCTGGCGTTCGCGGAGAACAACAAGAAGATCCTCGAGTTCGTCCAAGAGCTGCGCGGGCCCGAAGGCATGCTCGTGTCGGACTACGAAATGCGGCGGCCGACTTCCGCGCTCGAAGGCGGCGCCGACCTCACCAAGCAGTTCCTGCGCAGTCGCGCCAACTCGATCGAGGGCGGCACGTCGGAGATCATGCGCAACATTCTTGGCGAGCGAGTGCTCGGCCTGCCGGGCGAGCCGCGCGGTGACAAGGACCTGCCGTGGTCGAAGGTGCCACGCAGCTGATGGACCTCAAGATCGTCGGCGCCGGCCTCGGCCGCACCGGGACGCACTCGCTGATGGTCGCCCTCGAGAAGCTGTTGGGCGCGCCCTGCTACCACATGGCCAAAGTTTTCGAACGCAACGACGCCGAGAAGTGGCTGCGCATTGGCCGCGGCGAAACCGGTCTCATGGACGAAGTGCTCGCTGACTGCGCGTCGGCGGTCGACTGGCCGACGGCCGCGTACTGGGAAGTGCTGGCGGATGCGAACCCCGACGCGTTCATCCTCCTGTCGACGCGCGCGGATGGCGAAGCGTGGTTCAAGTCGGCGAGCGACACGATCTTCAACTTCATCCCGAGCGAACCGACCGACGACGTGTGGGGGACGATGGTGCAAGAGCTCATCGTCAAGAAGTTCGGTGGCGGCGATCTTCTCGACAAGCCGCGCTCGATCGCGGCGTACGACGCGCACAACGCGTACGTGCGCGAGCACGCCGACCCGAAGCGGCTGATCGACTGGAAGGCGAGCGACGGCTGGGAGCCGATCTGCGACGCGCTCGGCGTGCCGGTGCCCGACGAACCGTTCCCGCTCACAAACACGACCGAGGAGTTTCTCGGTCGTGCCGCGTCAGCCGACTAGGCCGAGCTTCCGCAGCGTCACCGCGAACTCAGGGAACAAGTCGAGCGACAGGAGGTCCTCGGCGCGGATCCAGGCGACGTCGTCGGTCTCCCAACTGTGCACGGGCGGTGGCTCGAAACGTTCGTCGACGTCGATGAGGACCGTCCAGTAACTCCACCCGCCGTGGTCGTCCTCGAATTCGTCGGCCACGCGAAAGGTCGCGTTCAGCGGCCCGACTTCTTCCCCGAACTCGCGTAGCGCGGCCTCGAGCGGCGACTCACCTTGGTCGATAGCGCCGCCTGGGATTGCCCAGGTGCCCCCTCGATGACAGTGCATGGAACGAAGTGCAAGGAAAAACGCGACGTCGTCGCCGTCGGTGTGGCGCAACAGCGCGCCGGCGGCACCGAAGCGTCCCCACCGCGCTGTGCCGTCGGCCACGGTGATGAATCCGTCGCCGGAACCTCGCATGCGGTGAACGTACATCGCTCGTCGCCGCGCGCGATCCAACCATTTGACACCTCACGTAACCTACGGGTGTGGTTGGGGCCACCGCCGGGGAACCGTTTTCAGAGACACCGCTTCAGATCCCGCCGACGCGCCGACCGCGCCGTCGGCGGACATGGCCGCGCAGTTACAAGATCTCCGCGGTCGTCGTCGTGCTCGCGCTCGTCGTCATAGGCACGACCACCGCCGTCAACCACGAAGTCAGCAAGCGACTGGCGACGATCCCGCTGGCCACGACGACGACGACGCAACTGACGACGACCACGGTCGTGGCGCGCCCCGCGACGCCGCACCACCACGGGGCGACGAACACCATCGTGGCGGCGGCGACAGAGGAACAGACCACGACGACGACGACCGAAGTCGTGGCGCAGGACGTGCCGAAGTCGGCGTACGACATCATCAACAAGCTCGATGCGCTGCCCGTGCGCGACGAGCACCCCCTTGGTTACGGCCGGTACCGCTTCGGCGCGTGGCGCGACGACGACGGCGACGGCTGCACGTCGAACTACGACGTGCTCATCGATCAAGGCAGGGACGTCGTCAGTCGGAAGAACCCGTGCGACATCGTGTCGGGCAAATGGCACTCGCCCTACGACGACACTGCGATCAACGACCCCGCCGCCATCGTCGTCGACCACGTGGTCGGCTTGTACGAAGCGTGGAAGTCGGGCGCGTACAACTGGACCGACTCCGACCGCAACGACTACCTCAACGACGTCAAGACGGTGAACGCGATCCTGGCGGTCTCGAAGACTTCGCAGCAGAACAAGGCCGGGCGTGACCCGAAGGACTGGCTGCCCAGCAACCAGGCGTTCCGGTGCCCCTACTTGCAGACGTGGGTTGACGTGAAGACGAAGTGGAACTTGTCGGTCGACGCCGGCGAGCGCGAATCGATCGCGGCCGCGGCGCTCAACTGCTGACTTTGGTCTTGCGCCGCGTCGCGCCGCGCGTTCCGTTCGAGGTCGCCACGGGCATGGTGAAGGAGAACGTCGTGCCTTCGCCCACGCGGCTGCGCACGCGCAGCGTGCCGCCGTGCGCCGCGACCAACCGGTGCGCCAGTGCGAGTCCGAGCCCCGTGGACCGCTGGCGATCCTGCTCGTGGCCCGGCACTTGGTAGAACGGCTCGAAGAGGTGCGCGTGCGCCTCGGGCGGGATGCCGATGCCGGTATCGGTCACCGAAATCTCCACCTGACGTTTTGAGCGGGCTGCCGCGGTGATCGACACGCTGCCGCCACCGGGCGTGTACTTGATGGCGTTGGCGACGAGGTTGCGCAGCACGTCTCGCAGACGCGTGAGGTCGGCGCGCACGAGCGGCACGTCGCGTGCGACGTCGACGCGCAGTTTGAGCCCAGCTTGGCGCGCCAATGGCGCGAGTTCACTGGCGACCGCGTTCGTCGCGTCGTAGACCGACACGTTCGTGCGGTCGAGTGTGACCGTCTTCGTTTCGAGTTTCGCGAGGTCGAGAATCTCGTTGACCCGTGCCAACAGGTCGAGCGCGGCTTGGTGGATCGTCTGGCCGTACTCCTGCTCCCAGCCGGGGTCGGTCGGCTGGAGGTCGGGATGCGCCATCAGCTCGGCGTGACCGGCGATGACGAACAGCGGCGTGCGCAGTTCGTGACTGATTGACGCGAAGAACTCACTGCGGGCTTCTGCGGCTTCGACGCTTTCCTCGTAGAGACGCTGGAGTTCGGCCGTGCGCTCGGCGACGCGGTGTTCGAGTTCGCGGTAGCTGGCTTCGAGTTGCTCAGCCATGACGTTGAAGCCTCCCGCGAGTTCGCCAAGTTCATCGCGGCCGACGTCGGGCGCGCGAGTCCCGAGATCGCCGCCCGCCAGCGAGCGGTTGGCGTCGAGCACAACGCGCATGCGGCGCAGCACTCCGCGCACGATCGCCGCGCCGATCGAGAGCACGATGAGAACGGCCGCGAGGAAGACGGCGCCCACCCGAGCGCCGACGCCACTGATGCCCGCCGCGCTGCGCGTCAGGCTCACGGCCACGAAGCCCTTCTGGCCGCCGCGCAACGTCATCGGCGCGAACAGCGTCGATGCAGCTCGTGAACCGACGCGCCCGCTTTTCCGCACCGTTTCGTTCGGCTTGGTTGCGGGAGCGAGCGACGCTGCGCCGGTTTCGTTGCTCGCCAGCAGATTGCGCTGTGGTCCGTACAACGCGACGGATGCGCCCACTTGGCGCGCCGCTCGCTCGACGAGGTGCGACAGATCAGTCCCGACGATCGCGGCTCCCAACGTCTTGCCGTTGTCGACCACGGGCGCGGCAATGACCAACATCTGCGTCGAGCCGTCGAGGAAGAACCCCGCGGTCTCGTCGCCGACGTCGTGCACGTCGGGCCGCAAGACCCGCTGCACGCTCGGCACCGTGCCCCACGGCGTGCCGCTGCGCCGGGTCAAGCCGTCCCCCGAGCGCCGCAACCCGACGAGGCCGACGCCGGTCGGATCGGTAAACACGAACAGGTCGGCGCGATCGCGCACCGCAGCCGCGCCTGCCAGCAACTCTGCGAGATCGTCGACGCGCTGTTTTCGCAGCGCGTCCTGGACCCCCTGCACGTGCGCGTTCACCCGCGCGGTCTCGACCAGGTACTCGGTCTCGTCGGTGATGGCGACCTGCGCGCCGACGGCCGTGCGGCGCAGGTCGTCGTCGACGTTGGCCTGCGCTTCGTTGGCGAGATACCGCACCACGGAGAAGGTGCCGACGACGCCGAGTACGAGCGTCAGCGCGATCGAAGGGGCCAACAACTTCCAGAACAGCGGAATGTCGGCGACGCGGCGGCGCGCCGAGGTCGGGTTCGGCATTGCTACGCCACCACCGTCACCACGACGTCGGGCGTGCGCACCGTGTGGTCCGTGCCGTTGATGTTCACGGTGAGGTGCGCGTGGTTGAAGATCGTCGAGCCCGCGGCGTTGGTCGGCAGGATCTGCACGTACCAGTCTTTCGAGAACGATCCGCCGGGCGGGATGACGATCAGGCCGCCGGAGTTGAAGCTCTCGTGACGCGCTTCGCCGAGTCCGGGCGACACGAGGACGCGTTCGCTCGCACACAGGTCTTGCACGACCCCCAACGGCAAGACGTCGCACTCCGCGAGTGCGTTGCGCCCGACGGTGCCGGTCGGCGTGTGCCACTCGAGGGTGAACGACCGGCCGCGGAATTCCTCGGTACCGCTGTTCGTGACGATCATGCGGTAGCGGAGTTCGTCGTTGGCGCGCACCGTGTCACTGCTCGGCACCATGTTCACTCCGAGCACGAACCCGCCGGGCGCCAACCCGGGTATCGCGCCCGGAGAGCCGTGGATCGAATTGTCGACCGGCGGTGGCGGCGTGGTCGCGCGCGGGCGTGGCTCGGCGGGGGTGGTCGTGGGCGTCGTGTGCGTGCCGGGCACCTTGCCGACGCGGGCGGCGACGAACTTGGCGTCGACCGGCGCGATACGGCCGATGGCGTCGCGCGCGTAGTTGCCCGCATCACCACTGCGGTTCAGCGCGGGCAGCGTTCGGCTCGACCCGGTGCTGCTGCCGATGCCGACGGCGGCGCCGATCGCGACCAGGGCGGCGCCCAGCACGATCGCGGCATGGGCCGCGCTTCCTCTGCGAGGTGCTGCCGAGCCTGCCGACACGGATCAGAGGCTAAGCGCGCTCAGATGACGGACTCGGCCGTGCCGCGGATTGCGGCGAGAACCTCGATGGCGCCGCTCGAGCCCTTGCTCAGGAACGACACGTTGTCGAACGCCTTGACGCGCGTCGCGGCGCGGTCGTCGGCCGACAGCACGAGGATCGGCGTGAGCACGCCTTGATCGCGCAGGCGCCGGATGACTTCGATGCCGTCGATGCTCGGGAGGTGCACGTCCATGACGATCACGTCCGCACCGAGTTCGAGGATGGCGTCGATGGCATCCTCACCCCGATCTACGGCCGCCACGACCTCGAGGTCCCGCTGCGAACCGGCGACCCGGGACAGGGTCTGCCGCACGCGGGGGTCGTCCTCGCAAATCAGGAGGCGGATGGCAGGGGTCACGCTCAGGATGTTGGCAGTAAGTACGGGGCTCGCACTATCCGCATTTGCGGGGTCACGGCCCGCTCAACACCCCGAGCAGCGTGTCCAGACCGACCGGTTTGAGGAGGAATGCGTCGAATTGTCGGATCACTTCGCTCTCGGGTGCTTCACCCGAAACGCCGATGACTCGGCAACCGGGCACCTCGGCGCGCAGCCGCGCCGCCACTTCGGTTCCGGTCGCGTCGGCGAGGTGGAGGTCGACGAGCACGACGTCAGGCGTCGCCGCACCCGCCCTTTCGATGGCAGCCGCGGCCGTCGCCGCCCAGTGGGCGTCGTGGCCGGCGCGGCTGAGCGTTTGGGTGAGCATGCGGCCGAGAGGCTCGCTGTCCTCCACGATCAGAACGATCGACATCTCAGTCCTCGTGCACGAGGATGCCGAGCCGGGTGGCGACGCTGACGGCCTGCAGTGCGCTGTGGGAGTCGAGCTTCAGCAGGATGTTCTTGATGTAGCTGCGGCTCGTGTGCCACGAGATGCTGAGCGTGCTGGCGATCTGTTTGGCGTCGTAGCCGCGGCCCATGAGCGACAGGACTTCGAGTTCGCGCGGCGTGAGGTCGGCTCCGAGACCCGACGTCGGGGCCTTCGCCGCCAACAGCCGTTCCATGACCGATGCCGGTACGACGACACGTCCGTCGTGCGCCGCGGTGATGGCGTCGGTCACGTCTTCGAGCCGCGACTCCTTCGTCAGGTATCCCGACGCTCCGGCGTCCATCGCCTCGGAAAAGAACGTCAGGTCGAGCGACCCGGTCAGCACGACGACGCGGGTGTCGGGGCATGCCTCGCGCAGCTGGCGGGCAAGTTCCACGCCGTTGTAGTCAGGCAGGCCGAGGTCGACGAGGGCGACGCTCGGACGAAGCGATGTCGCCAGTTCGAGCCCTTCGCGCCCGGTTTGCGCGAGGCCGGCGACGCTGAACCCGTCGATGGCGCCGAGTGCCGCGGACAGCGTCTGGGCGAAGATGTTGTGGTCGTCCACGAGCAGCACAGAGATCGTCATGGCGCGGCCCCGAACGTAATGGGGATAGACGCGCCGAGGTGGTCAATGAGGTAGCCGACGATCGGCGGCAGCGGTTCGGTGTCGTCTCCGTCGAAACTGAGCGCCTCGGGTGTCGCCGTGGCCCGTACGGCCTTTGCGGCGCCACCGACGAGGCGCAGCAGCGCCGGCATAACCGCCTGCAGGCGCGCCGGGCTGACCGTCGCCATCGTGGCGCCGTCCGTTTGGAGGTCGACGGCCAGGCCGGCGAGGCGCGCCGCGTCGGCCGCGCTTTGCAGCGCGGCCGCTAAGTCACACGGTTCGGTGGGGGAGTTGTCGAGCAAACACGTCGCCAGCGCGCTCACCCCGGCGAGCTCCGCCGAGGCACGCACGGACTCGTCGGAGGCACTCGTGAGCATCTCGCGGCGCGTTTCTTCGTCGAGATCGAGCCCGGCGACGGCAGTCACGGCGATGCGGATGCTGCCCAGCCGCGCCTGCAGATCGTGTATCGCACCAGCTAGCGGCGCATTTACGGGCACCCGTCACCTGCTGACCCGCAATTGCGGGGTCCGGGAATTACCCGCAGATGTGGACTTACGCCCCCAGCGGCGTCGCACATACAAATGACTCTAGCTAGTCAATCGACATCGCTAGGGGAGAGACCAATGAAGGCAAAGGCAGCAGTGGTGGGACTCGGGGTTCTGATGAGCACCGCAGGTTTCGGAGCAATGACGCACGCACAGGCGTCCATCATCAACATCCCGGCCCCGCCGTCGGCTGCGAACGCGGTCGCCGTCAAGGTCGGCAATCTCGTGAGCGTGGGCCAGTCCGGCGCCGGCGCGACGCAGGGCGGCGCGACCGCCTCGGCGGCGCCCATCTCGATCGCCGGGACGCCGATCCTGGCGGGCACAAAGGTCACAAACAAGTCTGGTTCCGGCGCGGCGTTCGATACCGGTAAAACGCAGCTCGGACAAGTGGCGGTCCTGCCCTGGGCAACGGACGTCGCGTCGGACCATTCATCCTCGTCGTCGGCGGTTGCCACGGCTGGCCTCAACGGCGTCGGTGACGTCGCGGTTGCGCCGTCGTTCTCGTTCGCTTCGTGGACACCTGGCAAGTCGAACTCGTCGGCCGTGTCCGATGGCGCCGTGCTGCACCTCGGTGACTACACGATCAAGGTCCTCCACTCAGAGTCGAGTGCGTCGGGCTACGGGAAGACCTACCTCGTGCAGTTGTTCGGCCACGAAATCGGCACGACGAACGCCAGCGGTTGCATGCTCGACATCGGCCCGCTCGCCAACCTCGGGTGCCTGAAGGCGCTCAACGGCGTCGGCTCCAACGCAACCGTGGCGCAGGCCCTGATCGGCTCGAAGGCGCCGTTCGGCAAGGTCATCGCTGCCGCCGCCACCGGTGGCGCCGGCCAGGCTGGTCTGAGCAGTGCGGTCAAGGGCACCGAGCTGACTCGTGCGCCCAGCAACAGCTTGCTGGCCCGCACCGGCACCAGCGCCCTGCTGATGATCGCCCTCGGCATGCTGCTCATCGCCGGCGGCATGGTCGCCCGCTTCGGCGGCCGAGAGGTCGCAGTTCTTCCCGCCCGCCCGTGACCCCAGCCACATAGCGGGGCGGCCATAGACGGTGCCCGTGTCGACTCTTGGGTCGGCACGGGCGCTGTCGCGTCTGCGCGTCTACGCCTTGATGCGGACGGCGACGACGCACACGTCGTCGTCCGCGTGGTCCACGAGTCCCGCGAGGATCCGGTCCGACACATTCTCGAGCGGCTGGTCCGG
>JBEEFR010000184.1:0-9416 GCA_041166285.1 Actinomycetota bacterium
TCTTCCGCGCCACCGACATCGGCCTCGCCGTGCGCGGCACCGCGGAGAACGCTGACCGCGCCGCGTTGCTCGGCATTCCGATCAAGCGCGTGTCGACGGTCGTGTGGATGCTCGCCGCCGCGCTGTCGTCGCTCAGCATCTTCTTGCGCGTGCCGATCGTCGGGCTTCCCGTCGGCGTGTTCGTCGGCCCGGTGTTCCTGCTGTACGGCCTCGCCGCCGCGGTGATCGCCCGCATGGAAAGTTTCAGTACGGCGCTGCTCGCGGGCGTGAGCCTCGGCGTGATCGAGCAGACGCTCTACTACTTCTCGCGCGACCCGAACGTCGCGGGCGCGCTCATCCTGCCGATCGTGCTCGGCGCCATGTTGCTGCAGCGCGACAAGCTGTCGCGCGGCCAAGACACCGGTGTCAGCACGTGGGCACTCGCCAAAGAGTTCCGCCCGATCCCGCCCGAGTTGCGCAACGTGCCGGTGGTCGTGTGGACGCGCTTCGTCCTCGCGGCCGGCGCGCTGGCGCTATTGCTGTTCGGCTACGGCGGGCTGGCGTTCAAGCAGCAGATCCTGGCGTCGGTCGTCGTGATCTACGCCATCGTGGCGGTGTCGCTCGTCATCCTGATCGGCTGGGCCGGCCAGATCAGCCTCGGACAGTGGGGCATCGCCGGCATCGGCGCGATGGTCGCCGGCAACCTCGCGGCGCACCACAACGCCGACTTCTTCGTCGCGCTGATCGTCGCCGGCGTCGTCGGAGCGCTGGTCGCCGTCGTGATCGGACTCCCAGCGCTGCGCATTACCGGTCTGTACCTCGCGGTCACGACGCTGGCGTTCGGCATCACCGTGCAGAACTACTTGCTGTCGCCCGTGTACTTCCGCGGCGTGCTGCCGCCGCACGGCTCGGGCGTCACGCGGCCGATGCTGTACGGGCGCTTCGACCTCACGAGCGACCGCACGTTCTATTACGTCTGTCTGATCATGCTGGGGTTGTGCTTGGCCTCGGCGCGGGCACTGCGGCGCTCGAGCGCGGGGCGCGTGATCATCGCCGTACGTGACAATCCGAAGGGCGCGCAGAGCTACTCGGTGAACGCGTCGCGGGCGAAGCTGTGGGCCTTCGCCATCTCGGGTTTCTGGGCGTCGATCGCCGGCGCGTTGTTCGCGTACCAGCAGGGTGCTGTCAACGCCGCGGCGTTCTCGCCGGAGCTCAGCCTCACGCTGCTCATCGTCGTCGTCATCGGCGGCGTCACGTCGCTGCCCGGGGCGTTGCTCGGCACGATCTACATCGGCATCTTGAAATACGGCGACATCAGCCCGAGCGGTCAGCTGTTGGCGACGGGCTTCGGCGCGTTGCTGTTGCTGCTCGTCTTCCGCGCCGGCTTGGCGCAGATCTTCTACGGGATTCGCGACTCGGCGCTGCGTTGGGTCGCCGAACGCCAAGGCATCGTCGTGCCGAGCCTGCTCGCCGACGTGCGCACCGACGACGAGACCGCCGACCGCGACGTGCTCAGCGCGGCCGCACATTCCGCGGAGGAACACCCCGAGCCGATGCCCGTCCTCGAGCACGAGGAGGTGCCGGCGTGAACCCGATCAAGAAACTGCGCGACGTGCTCGACCGCGACACGGGCAAGGTCGCGGCGACTGCGCTCATCGTCCTCACGCTGCTGTACTTCTTCGACGAGTTCGACACCGCCGCGTTCGGCACGCTCGCACCCGACATCCGTCACTCGTTCCACCTCTCGCTGCACGACTTCACCAACCTGGTGATCCTCAACGTGTCGCTGCTGTTGCTGTTGGCGATCCCCGTCAGCCAGCTCGGCGACCGCATCAAACGCGTGCCGCTCGTCGTGGTGTCGGGTGTGCTCGCGGGCGTGTTCTCGTTCGGCACTGGCATCGTGATGTCGCTCGGGCTGCTCGTCGCGGTGCGTTTCGGCAACGGTCTCGGTCTGCTGGCCAACGGTCCGATCCACAACTCGCTGCTGTCGGACTATTACGAGCCCGAGAACCGCGCGTTGGTCTTCGCCGATCACGCCAACGGCCTCAACTTCGGCGCGGTCATCGGACCCGCCTTCGCCGGCGTGCTCGGTGCGCTGTTCGGTTGGCGCTGGGCGTTCCTGGTGTTGATCGTGCCGATCCTGATCACGACGTACTTCGCGTCGAAACTCAAGGAGCCGGTACGCGGCGCGACCGACGACCCGACGGCGGCGATCGAGGCGAGCAAGGAGCGGGTGCGCTTCCGCGAGTCGGCGCGCCTGCTGTGGTCGGTGAAGACGCTGCGGCGGCAGTACGTCGCTTCGATCTTCCTCGGCGCCGGGCTCATCCCGCTCGCCAGCTACCTGCCGAACTACCTCGACGAGGTGTACCACCTCGGTCCCGGATGGCGCGGACTCATCGGCGCCGTCGACGCCGCCTTCACGTTCTGGGGTGTGCGCAAGGGCGCGGCGTGGACCGCGGGCTGGTTCGCCAAAGGCATGGGCGAGCCGTTGCGGCGCGCCGGAGTCGCGCTCGCACTTACGGGAGTCGGGCTCGCGGCGGTCGCCGCCGCGCCGTGGCTCCCGCTGGCCTTGGCGTTCGGCGCGGCCACCAGTTTCGCCATCGGCACCTACACGGGGCCGCACCTCGCGACCCAGGCGCTGGTCAGCCCGGCGCGAGCGCGCACGCTGTCGTTCGGGTTCGGCTCGCTGTTCCTGGTCGTCGGCGTCGTGTTCCTCTTCGGGGGCACGCCACTGGCGCGGGTCGCAGACGACGACGGTCTGCGGTGGGGCGTGTTCGTGCTCGCGCCCTACTGGCTCATCGCCGGCGCGGTGCTGGCGTCCGCGGGTCGGTACGTGAAAGACGACGCCGCTCGCGCGTTGCGCAGCCTCAACGCCCTGGTCGACCTGCGGCACCAGCGGCTCAACGCGGGCGAGCGTTCGCTGCTGTTGTGCGCCGGCGTCGACGTCGCCTACGACTCGGTGCAGGTGCTCTTCGGTGTCGACTTCGAAGTGAAAGAAGGCGAAGCGGTCGCCCTGCTCGGCACGAACGGCGCCGGCAAGTCGACGCTGCTGAAGGCGATCTCGGGGCTCCAACCCGTCGCCGGCGGCGCGGTGTTCTTCGACGGCAACGACATCACGCAGCTCGACGCGCGCGGCGCCGCGCAGCTGGGCATCGTGCAGATGCCGGGCGGCCGGAGCATTTTCCCGACGCTGACGGTCAACGAGTCGCTGCGGCTCGCCGGCTGGATGTACAAGCGGCGCGAGCCCAAGCACGTCGCCGCCGCAACGGAAAAGGTGCTCGAGTACTTCCCGATCCTGCGCGAGCGCGGCGATCAGCTCGCCGGCAACCTCTCCGGTGGCGAGCAGCAGATGCTCGGCCTCGCCATGGCGTTCATCGCCAAGCCCCGCCTGCTCATGATCGACGAGTTGTCGCTCGGGCTGGCGCCGGCGATCGTGAGTCAGCTCATCGACATCGTGAAGCAGATGCACCAGGACGGCACGACGCTGATCCTCGTCGAGCAGTCCGTCAACGTTGCGCTCACCGTCGCCGATCGCGCCGTGTTCATGGAAAAGGGCGAGGTGCGCTTCACCGGTCCGACGGCGGAACTGCTCGAGCGCGGCGACATCTTGCGGTCGGTGTTCCTCGAGGGTGCCCAGGCGCACACCGGCAACGGGAACGGCAGCGGCAACGGGAAGGCGAAGAAGGCGCCGGCCGTAGCGCGACGCGTCATCGACGCCGACGCGCCGACCGTGCTCGAACTCGTCGAGGTATCGAAGGCGTTCGGCGGTATCCGCGCCGTCGACCAGGTGTCGTTCGAGTTGCGTTCCGGTGAGATCCTCGGGCTCATCGGCCCGAACGGCGCCGGCAAGACGACTGTGTTCGACCTGATCTCGGGGTTCTTGATCCCCGACGGCGGCGTCATCCGCATGGAGTCCAACGAGATCGGGGCATGGTCGGCGGACCGGCGGGCCCGTGTCGGATTGGGCCGCAGCTTCCAGGACGCCCGCCTCTTCCCGTCGCTCACGGTTGCGGAGTGCATCGCCGTCGCCCTCGAACGCCACCTCGAATTCCGCGACCCGTTGGCGTGCGCCATGGGGCTGCCCGCGGTCGGCGAGGCGGAGGTCGAAGTGGCGTGGGAAGTCCACGAGCTGATCGAACTCCTCGGTCTCGGCGCCTTCCGCAACAAGTTCGTGAGCGAGCTGTCGACGGGTTCGCGGCGCGTCGTCGACCTCGCCATGACGATGGCGCACCGGCCGTCGATCCTGATCCTCGACGAGCCCAGTTCGGGCATCGCCCAGCGCGAGACCGAGGCGCTCGGACCGTTGCTCAAGCGGATCCAGACCGAGGCGGGCTGCGCGATGTTGGTGATCGAACACGACATGCCGTTGGTGACGTCGATCTCCGACACGATGCTGGCGCTCGAACTCGGCCGCGTCATCACGATCGGTTCGCCCAACGACGTCGTGAACCATCCCGAAGTTGTCGCGTCGTATCTCGGCACCGACGACGCCACCATCGCGCGGTCGGGCGCGCTGTCGGCACCGGCGCCGAAGAAGCGCCGCACGCGTCCCGCAAAGGTGTCCGCGAACTGATGCTGAAGGGGTTGGGCGCCGCGGTAGGCCTGGCCGTCGCGTTGCTGTCGCCGCACGCGTGGACGCCCAAGCCCACGGTGCGGCCCGAATCGGTCACGAACCTCGAAAGCGGCGTGTGGTGGATCGGGCAGCCCAAGGTCGGCCCCGCCCTGCCGCCACCGCAGCAAGTACCGGCCAACGGGCTGTGGGTGTCGTCGACACCCGCGGGCACCGTCGCGGTTTCGGCGGTGCGGTTCACGGTCGGTGAGAACGACCGCCAGCCGATCCTCGACCTGCCGGTCGAGATGGTGACGACGCTCCCGGCGGAAGTACCGGCCGACGTTGCCGTGCACATCGTCGCCTGCCCGGCCGCGAGCAATTGGCAGCCGCCGGCCAAAGGCACGTTCGGCGCACTCAGCGCCGCGCCGAAGGCCGACTGCGCGAAGGGTCAGGTGCTCGGCGCGCTCTCGCTCGACGGAAAGACGATGGTGTTCGAAGTGGGGCAGTTCGTCACCGAGACGAACAAGGTCATCTCGGTCGTGCTGACGCCGACCGACGTCGCCGCCCCGATTCCCGCGGCGCCGGTCCCGCTGCCGATCCCGATCCCGAACCTCCTCATCCCTTCGACGTTCGACGTGACGTTCAAGCCGGTGACGACGAGCGCCGTCGAAGTGTTGACGTCGCCCGCGGGCGACGACGAGGCTGCCGTGCAGCCTGACGAGACGTCGCGCATCGATCCCGAGCCGTCGCCGACCTATGCCGCACCCACGGCCAACACCGTCGCGCCGATGCCGCGGCGCAGGACCGGGGTTGCCGCCGTTCCGCGCCAACTGGCGCAGGCGACGACCGCTGTCGTCCACACTGCCGGCGCGACGCGCACGCGGACGCTCGCCGCCGTGGTGTTCTTCGACTTGTGCCTGTGGGCGTGGTGGGCGTCGAACCGCGACCCGCTGCCCGGCACCCCGCAGGCGGGGCGGCCGTACCGCACGCTTTACGACGGCGGCGCCGCCACCGGCGCGCCGCGCCGTCGCCTTTCGACGCTGCAGCGCGTCGGCAAGCCGCCGCCCCTGCGCTGAAATTTTCCGCGATTTCTGCAAGATCGGGGTGAGCCGTAGGTCTTGACCTTCGACGCCGGCACGGAGCCGGCGAAGAGGGAGAGATCCAATGCGTGCTCGTTTGTTCGTCATCACCAGCCTGGCCGTGGCCGCCGTCATCGGCGCCGCATCCGCACCCGCGGCACACGCCGTCCCGCAGGGCCCCGGCAACATCAGCGACAAACCCACGGCCACGACCCAGCCACCGAAGGGCCCGGACAAGCTGGCGTCGAAGCCGACCACGACGACGATTCCGCAAGGTCCGGGTGACCTCGCGCCGGCCCCGAAGGGCGACCCGAAGCCCGACGGCAGCGACCCCGTGGCCGAGCCGTCGCCAATCCCTTCACCGTCGCCCACGACAACGCCGTCGCCGTCGCCCACGACGCTCGCCACTGCGATCGATGCGGCGAAGGGTGACGCCGCGCGGGTGACTGCAGCGCAGTCGCAGCCTGGCTTCCCGGTGCTCGTCGTCGTCCTGGTGGCCGGTTTGGTCGGCGCGCTGGTCGCGCTCGTCGGCCTTCGCTTCGGTCGCAACGGCGGGGATGCCAGACGCGGCTGAGTGTGCGTGTTTACCGTGATGGCGTGCTTACCGACGCCGAGCTTGCGATCGCCGCTGCCAGCGGCGATCGCGGCGCGTTCGCAGACATCTACGACCGCTACGCCAACGGGTTGTACGAACTGTGCCGCGCCGTGCTCGGCGACGCCCACGAAGCGTCCGACGCCGTGCACGACACGTTCGTCATCGCGGCGACGCGCCTCGCCGGATTGCGCGACCCGGCGCGGCTCAAGCCATGGCTGTGCGCCATCGCGCGGCACGAGTCGATCCGCCGCTCGACGAAGCGCGCTCGCAACCGCCCGGCGATCGACGAGGTCCTCGAAGTGCCGGTAGCCGACGAGTCGGCGCGCGGTCTCATCGCCGAGGACGCGGCGTCACTCGTGTGGGAAGCCGCGGACGCGCTCAGCGAACGCGAGCGCGCCGTGCTCGTGCTCAACGTGCGCCAGGGGCTCGACGGCGCCGAGCTTGCGGCGGCCGCGGGGCTGCCGAGCGCGACGACGTCCGTGTTGTTGAGTCGTGCCAAGACGCAGCTGGCGACCGCCGTGCGCTGCACGCTGTTGTTGCGCAACGGCCGCGACGATTGCGCGGAGCTGGCGCGCGTCGCGCCGCGCAAGCACGCGGCGCTCGACGCTCTGGCGCGCAAGCGGGTTGCGCGTCACGCCGCAACTTGTCCCGTGTGCGCGACGACGTGGAACAAGACCCCCGAAGCGCTGGGCGCGCTCGCCGTCGCTCCCGTCGCCGGCGCTCCCGTGGCGCTGCGCCATCACGTCCTCAACGATCCGCAGCTGATTTCGTTCTCCACGCCGCTCGGTGGCGGGGGATGGCAACGCGACGGCTTTCCGCCGCGTGAGCCCGACGAGTCGCGGCGGCGCATCGTTGGCGGATTCGCCGCCGCCCTTATCGCCGTCGTCGTCGCCGCCGGATTGTGGCTCGTGTCGAGCAAAGACGACGCGCCGACGCTCGCCGCGCCACGGCTCGGTCACTCGACCACGACCGTCGGCGACGACTTCGCTCCGTGGCCCACCGATCCTCCACACGGAAACACCACCACGTCGCGCAAACAGACGACGACGACCGCGAAACGCTCGACGACGACGACTCGGCGCGCGCCCGGCGGCGCTACTGCGACGACGAGTGCGCCGGCGCCGCCGACGACCGCCGCGCCAGCGTTCAGCATCTCGGCCTCGGCGCGTGAGGCGAGCGTGGCCTGCCACGGCTCTGCGCACGTCAGCGCCAACACGTCCGGCGGTTCGCCGTCTGCGCTTTACCTGCACTGGCGTGATCCGACGGGGTCCGGCGGCTCGAACAACATGTCGGGTTCGGGCAACTCCTGGAGCGGAGCGACGAGTTCGCTCGACTCCGCCGGCACGTGGACCTGGTGGGTCTCCGACAGCCTGTTCGGCGGAGGCACCCGCAGCGCGCAACACACGATCGACGTCACCGGCCCCTGCTAGAACCTTCGGCGTGCGAACGCTGGGAGCCCTAATCGCGGTAGCAGCACTCGTCGTTGGCGCGTGCTCGTCTGGCGACGGCGACAAGACCGCGGGCGACGCGACGACAACGACAACCGTCGCGACGATTCCGGAGGCGAACCTGCAAGCGCAGGCGAGTGTTCTGACCGATGCCCTCATCGCCCAGAAGTGGGACGAGGTCGTGTCGCACTTCGACACCCGGATGCAAGAGAACCTCACCGCGGCCGGCCTGAAGCAAGCGTGGGATCAGGTCGTGACTGCGTACGGGCCCTACAAGGCGCGCGGCACACCCGCACGCGTACACGTGGTCTCTAGTCTCACCGTGTTCGACACGCCGATGACCTTCGGTTCCGAGCCAATGAAGAGCCGTTTTTCCTTCGACCACGACGGCAAGGTCGGCGGTCTGTTCATCCTCAAGGCAGACGCGCCCTAGTTCGCGACAAAATCTGCAGCAATGCGAGATTTCTACGAGACGCACCGGCTGAAGTGGGACGGTGCCGTCGACGCCGACGGGCACATCCTCGAACCGTCCAACCTGTGGGAGAACTACATCGACCCGAAGTTCCGCGACGTCGCGCTGCGTGTCGTGAAGGACGAGAACGGGCTCGACGAGTTGCAGATCAACGGGCAGCGGTCGCGCATGTCGCGCAAGGGCTTCCCGTCCACGCTGGCCGCGATGGGTCGTCCCGATCTCGGCAAGATGATGTTCGACCCCGAAGTCACCTACGACAACCACGCGCCGGCGGCAGCCACCGACGCCAAGGAACGGCTCAAGTACCTCGACCAGGAACACATCGACGCCGCGGTGATCTACACGACGACCGGGCTGCTGTGGGAAGCCGAACTCGACGACGCCGAGGTCTCGCAGGCCTACACGAAGGCGTACAACCGCTGGATCTGCGAGTGGTGCTCGGACAGCGGCGGACGGCTAATCCCCACAGCCCATTTGTCGCTCGGCGATCCCGCGGCCGCCGCGAAAGAACTCGAGCGCGCCGTCGGCGAAGGCGCGCTCGGCTGCTACGTCGCTCCGTTCACGCATGATCGCAAGCCGCTCGGCCATCCCGACAACGATCCCGTGTTCGCGGCCGCGCAAGCGCTCGACGTTCCCTTCGCCATCCACCCGACGTTCGAGCCGCAGTGGACGAAGGGCGAACGCAACGGCACGTGGGAACACGCGCGCGAACTTCGGCTCAGCGCCTCGGTGCAGGCGAGCGACGGTGTGCGCACGCAATTCGCCACGCTGTTCGACTACGCGGTGTTCGACAAGTTCCCGAACCTCAAGGTGTTGGTGCTCGAGTCGGGCGGCGGCTGGATCGGTTACTGGCTCGACCGCATGGACGGCGTCTACAGCCACACGGTGATGGCGCAGAACGCGCCGCTCAAGCACAAGCCGTCGGACTACTTCCGCTCACAGTGCTGGATCAGCTGCGACCCCGACGAGCGGATGATCCCCGCGCTCGCCGAGCGGTACGGATACGACCGCTTCATGTGGGCGTCCGACTTCCCGCACGCCGACCACACGCCGGAGTACATCCTCGACCTCGACGAGCTCGGCGGGATGTTCCCTGACGAACACCGGCGCGCCTTCCTCGGCGACAACTGCCGTCAGCTGTTCAAGATCGACACATGATCCGAACCGAAACGCGCGACGGCATCGCGCACGTCATCATCGATCGTCCCGAGAAACGCAACGCCATGACCTACGCCATGAACGCCGGCTTCTTCGCCGCGATCCATCACGCCGGCCAGGACGACGCCGTGAG
>JBEEFR010000185.1:0-25136 GCA_041166285.1 Actinomycetota bacterium
CGAACCTGACGCCGGCGGGGGTCGAGCCCCACGACCTCGAGTTGACGTCGGACGACATCGACCGCATCGACGACGCCGACCTCGTCTTCTACATCGGCTCGGGGTTTCAACCGTCGATCGCGGCGGCAGCGAAGCGCCGCCGCAAAGTCGCGACCGACGTCGGTGCGGGACTGATGTCACGCAAAGGCGATCCACACTTCTGGCTTGACCCGACGCTCATGGCGAAAGCGGTCGACCGGATCGCGCGCGCCGCTGCCAAGGCCGATCCGAAGAACGCAAAGTTCATGCGCGACAACGCCCGGCGTTACAAGTTGCAGCTCGCAGGCCTCGACTCCGAGTTCAGCAACTCGCTCTCGCACTGCCAGCGCAACGAGATCGTGACGGCGCACGCGGCGTTCGGTTATCTCGCGGCGCGGTACCGCTTGCGGCAGGAAGCCGTTACGGGGATCAGCCCCGACGTCGAGCCGAGTCCGAAGCGGCTGGCGCAGCTCTCGGCGTTGATCAGGCGCGACGGGGTCACGACGGTGTTCTTCGAGAAGCTCGTGCCCCGTGACTTCGCCGACACGCTGGCGCGCGACGCCGGCGTGAGGACGGCGTTACTCGACCCGCTCGAAGCACTGACGAAGAAGGAGTACGACGCCTTCGACGACTATCTCACCGTGATGCGGCGCAACCTCACGGCGCTGAAGGACGCGCTCGGCTGTAGTTAGCCCGCGCGGTTCGTCACTGTCGCGACGTCCGCGAACATCAGTTGCGCCGGGCCCGCGGTCGTGATGCCATCGGTGATGGAACCCGTCACCGCCGCGGTCGCGTCGCGCACGACCATGCGGGGCCGGCTGTGCGACGGCACGGTTCTCGGCTTGGCCAGCGCCTGCCACGACAGGTCGACTGTCCAACCGGTCGCCGAGGCGGCGACTCGTGCGGTGTCGCGGGTGAACGTCACGTCGCCGTCACTTAGCGGCGTAGTGACTGTCGACGCGGCGTCGACGCAGAAGCGGTTGACCTGCATCTGCGCGTCGGTGACGTCCACGCTGACCACGCACGAGTCGCCGAACGCGAAGACTGCTTGGGCCTCCCGGGTGACGCCGCGGGTGCGAGGGCCGGGCGAAGCGGCCAGCGCGGGTGCGGCGAACACGTGGACTGATGCGATGCACGTCACAACAGCAACCCAACGAAGTCTCACAAAAGAATGGTCGACGGCCTACGCGCGAACTTGAGCGTCGTCTTGTCCGCTTCGTCGTGCGAAAGAACTTCCGACTCCGTTCACAGGAAAGTCTCAGGAATCGGGTCCACACTTGGTTCCATGAACGACCGGCTTCCCCGCGTCCTTGTGGTCGACGACGAGGAAAACATCACGTTCCTGCTCGATTCCGCGCTGCGCCACTTCGGCTACGACGTGCGCGTGAGCGGCAACGGCCGCGATGCGATTGCACAAGTCGAGCGTTTCGACCCTGACGTGGTTTTGCTCGACGTGATGCTGCCCGACCTCGACGGGTTCGAGATCGTCCGCCGCCTGCGCCTCGACGGGTCGAAGGTGCCGGTGCTGTTCTTGTCGGCGAAGGACGCGACCGAGGACAAGGTGCGCGGCCTCACGCTCGGCGGCGACGACTACGTCACGAAGCCGTTCAGTCTCGAAGAAGTCATCGCCCGCATCCAGGTGATCCTGCGCCGGCAGGGGACCGATGTCGGTTCGAGCAAGCTCAACTTCGCCGACCTCGAACTCGACGACGACGCCCACCTCGTGCGACGCGCCGGGGAAGTGATCGAGTTGTCGCCGACCGAGTACAACCTCCTGCGGTTCCTGATGGTGAACGCCGGGCGCGTGCTCAGCCGCAATCAGATCCTCGACCACGTGTGGCAGTACGACTTCGGCGGTCACGCCACCGTCGTCGAGACCTACATCAGCTACTTGCGCAAGAAGCTCGACAAGCTCGGGCCGCCGCTCATTCAGACCGTGCGCGGCGTCGGGTACTCGCTGCGACTCGCGGCATAGAGCGCCATGACGCTGCGCCGGCGAATCATCGTCGGGTTCGTCGCGGTAGCCGCGGTACTGATCGTCAGCAACGTCGCGCTGTCGTCGCAGTTCCACTCGTTTTTGCTGCGCCGCGTCGACCAGCAACTCACGACGAACGGCGTGTCGCTCGGTCGCGGGCGCCCGGAGGGCTTGGGCGGGCCCGGCCGAATGACCCTCACCGAGTACTACGTCGCGTCGCTCGATCCCGACACTGGTGACATCACGCACTTCGTCTCGCCCTTCGACCAGCAGCGACCCTCGCCGCGCCTGACCGTAAAGGGCATCACCGAGCACCTGGCGCAAGTGGGCGACCGGACGCATCCGTGGACGGCGAACGCCGAGTCGGGCGGCGGGAAGTGGCGGATGATCGCCCAGGTCGACCAGCGCGACGGCGACATCACACTGCTCGGCATCAGCCTCGAGGGCTTGCAGGCGACGCTGGCGCACATGCGCGAAATCCAGGTCCTCGGCAGTCTCGCGGTGCTGGCGGCGTTGGGTTTCGTGTCGTTCTGGGTCATGCGCCTCGGCGTGCATCCCGTCGCGTCGATGGCCGATACCGCCGAGAAGATCAGCGAAGGCGACCTGTCGCTGCGCGTCGAGCACCCCAACGAAACCACTGAGGTCGGCCGCTTGGGTGCGTCGTTCAACACCATGCTCGACCGCATCCAAGAGGCGTTCCGCATGCGCGAAGCGAGCGAGGCGAAAGTGCGGCGGTTCGCCGCCGACGCGTCACACGAATTGCGCACGCCGCTGACGTCGATCCGTGGCTACGCCGAGCTGTATCGCGCCGGCGGGCTGTCGCAGGCCGACGAGCTGCAGGACGCGATGCGTCGCATCGAAGCCGAAGCCGAACGCATGGGGTCGCTCGTCGAGGAGTTGTTGCAACTGGCGCGTCTCGACCAAGAGCAACCGATGGAGTTTGCCGACGTCGACCTCGGCGAGATCGCCACCGACGCCGTCGACGACGCACGGGCGGTGGAGCCGGACCGCCCGATCGGCATCCGCGTCGAAGCCGACGAGCCCGTCGTCGTGCGCGGCAACGACCCGGCGCTGCGCCAGGTGCTGTCGAACCTGCTGGGCAACGTGCGCGCGCATACGCCGCCGGACACGCCGACCGTCGTCACGGTGAGCCGCAACGGCACCCACGCCATCGTCGCGGTGGCCGACGACGGCCCGGGCATGGACGAAGACGTCGCCGCGCACGTCTTCGAGCGCTTCTACCGCGCCGACAAAGCTCGGGTGCGCGCCGCCGGCGGCTCGGGGCTTGGCCTGTCGATCGTCGAATCGATCGCGCGCGCCCACGGCGGCACCGCCACGGTGTCGTCGGCACCGGGCGAAGGCGCGCGCTTCGAGATCAAACTCCCGATAACTGCGTAGCGGGCGCACAGGAAGTTCCCAGGTTTCGGGAAGAGGATCGGCGTATGGACACAACGATCCTCGAAGACGAAGTCGCAACGTCACCCGCCCCCGGTCCCGTTGCACCCGCTCCCGGCGTTTCCTCCCCAGCGCCCTGGAAGCGGAACATCGCACTCGTCGCCGTGGCGTTGCTGTCCGGTGGCACCGCAGCCGTCGCGACGCATGCGCTCGACGGCCACGGTGTCACCACGATCTTTTCGTCACAGCCGACGTCGGCGGCGCGCTCGCTCGCGCTGGCGGGCACGCGGCTCGACGTGGCACAGGTCGTCGCCAAGGTGGGCCCGTCGGTCGTCAGCATCCGCACGACGATCGACAACGGTCCGTTCTCCGGCGAGGCCGCCGGCACCGGCGTGATCATTTCCGGCGACGGCGAGATCATGACCAACGCGCACGTCGTCGACGGCGCGTCGACCGTGAAGGTGACGTTGGCCGGCGAGTCGACGGCGCGTGACGCCACCGTCGTCGGTGCCGACGCCGGCAACGACTTGGCGCTGTTGAAGATCGCGAACGTGTCGGGGTTGGCGGCGGCGACGCTGGGCAAGTCGGCGGACGTGCGCGTCGGTGACGACGTCGTCGCCATCGGCAACGCCCTCGCCCTGCGCGGCGGGCCGACCGTCACCCGCGGCATCGTCTCGGCGCTCGACCGCTCGCTCGAGACGGAGAACTCGACGATGACCGGCCTCATCCAGACGGACGCGTCGATCAGCTCGGGCAACTCGGGCGGACCGCTCGTGGACGCCACGGGCAAGGTCATCGGCATCAACTCCGCGGTCGCCGCCAGCGGTGGCTCGACGTCGGCCGAGAACATCGGCTTCGCCATCGCCATCGACAACGCCACGCCCGTCATCAACCGGT
This sequence comes from Actinomycetota bacterium, assembly GCA_041166285.1. GTDB lineage: Bacteria > Actinomycetota > Acidimicrobiia > Acidimicrobiales > JACCXE01 > JACCXE01. The sequence continues at coordinate 4,286 of JBEEFR010000185.1, forward strand.
TGCGCAGTCACACCGCGGCGCCCGCGGCGGGCTACCTCGGCGTGCGCTCGAGCGATCCGTCCGACGGGTCGCGCGGCGCGTTGGTGCAGTCGGTCGAGTCGGGCTCGGCGGCCGACAAGGCAGGCATCAAGGTCGGCGACCTCATCGTGGCCGTCGACGGCAAGACCGTCGACGGCGCCGCTGCCCTCGGCGCCGCCATCCAGCAGCACACGCCGGGCACCGCGGCGAAAGTGACGTTCGTGCGCGGCGGCAGCGAGCACACTGTCTCCGCCGACCTCGGCACCCGCCCCTCTTCGTAACAACCTGCTCCACTTCTTGTGTTGATCCGTCAGGGTCTTTCATACAAAACAGCACAAGAATGCGGGCATGGCTGACCCGTGGTGGAAGACCGGCGTGATTTATCAGATCTATCCGCGGTCGTTCGCCGACAGCAACGGTGACGGCATGGGTGATCTCGACGGGATCCGCTCGAAGCTCGACCACGTCGCGTCGCTTGGTGTGGACGCCATCTGGTTGTCGCCGATCTTCCCGTCGCCCCAAAAAGACATGGGCTACGACGTCGCCGACTACTGCGACGTCGATCCGTTGTTCGGCGACCTCGCCGCCGCCGACGCGCTGATCGCCGCCGCGCACGAGCGCGCCCTGCGCGTGCTGCTCGACTGGGTGCCGAACCACACGTCGGACCAGCATCCCTGGTTCGTCGAGTCGCGTCAGTCGCGCGACAACCCGAAGGCGGACTGGTATTGGTGGCGCGACGGCGACCCGTCGACCCCGCCGAACAACTGGGAGGCGGCGTTCGTGGGCGGACCCGCGTGGACGTGGGTGCCCGAGCGCCAGCAGTGGTACCTGCACAACTTCCTGCCCGAGCAGCCCGACCTGAACTGGCGCAATCCGGAGGTCGTCGCCGCGATGCACGACACGTTGCGCTTCTGGCTCGACCGCGGCGTCGACGGGTTCCGCATCGACGTCATCCATCTGCTGGGCAAGCCCGAAGACCTCCCGCCGAAGCCCGACGACGTCGGCACGCAACTCACGTCATTCTTCGACTTCGACGACACGCATCAGATCCTGCGCGACATCCGCATGCTGCTCGACTCGTATCCCGACGAGCGGATGGCGGTCGGCGAGGTGTTCCTGCTGTCGACCAAGCTCGTCGCCAAGTACTACGGCAACGACGACGAACTGCACCTCGCGTTCAACTTCCCGCCGCTGTTCGCACGTTGGGACGCCGACGCGTGGCGCAAGCGCATCGACCGCGTCGAAGAGGAGATCACCGGCACGTCGTGGCCGACGTGGGTGCTGTCGAATCACGACAACCCGCGCCACCGCACGCGTTACCGCTCCGAAGCGCGGGCGCGGGCCGCGGCGGTGTTGTTGCTGACGCTGCGGGGCACGCCGTTTCTCTACGCCGGCGAGGAGCTGGGCCTCGAAGACGCCGTCGTCGAACACCAAGTCGACCCCGGCGGTCGCGACGGGTGCCGCGCACCGATCCCGTGGGACGTCGTCGACGGCAACACGATGCTGCCGTTGTACCGAGCGCTGCTGGAGGCGCGCCGCGCGTCACCGGCGTTGCACGCGGGAGCGTTCGCCTGGATCGACAGCGCGCCCGGCACGCTCGTCTTCGAACGCACACTCGGTGACGACCGCCGCATCGTGGCGATCAACTTCACGAGCGAGACCAAACCCGTGTTGCTACCGGAAGGTTCGTGGCTCGTCGAGGTCACGACGGGCGGCGAAGACTTCGCCGGCCAACTTGCCCCCGACCAAGCCGTCATCCTGCGCGGCTGACTGCGCCTTTCGGCGCAGATTCAGGCCGAAATATGCGCCAAAAGGCGCAGGCGGCGCGCCTACGAGGCGACGGGGACGCGGTCGGCGTCGCGGGCGGCGCGCTCGGCCACCTTGGCGGCGACGCGGCCGATGCGTTCGATGCGCGACAGCAACGCCTCGCGCGCCTGTTCGGCTTCGGGCGACAGATCTTCGAGCGACTCGACACCCCAGTGGCGCAGCACGACCGGCACGAGAATCTTCTCGTGGTGGATCTGCATGTCGTAGATGCCGGCCTTGGCGATGGCCTTGGCGTGCTCGCCGAAGTTCGGGATACCGGTCCCCGGCATCTCGAAGTCGCGCACTTGCTTCTCGATGGCGATGACGAGCGCCGAGGGATCGAGCTTGATCGCAGCAGCCACGATGTCGCGGTAGAAGAGGTAGTGGAAGTTCTCGTCGGCCGCGACCTTGCGCATGATCTTCTGGCCCCAACCGTCGCTGGCGAGCATCTCGCCGGTGTTGAAGTGCGCGATGCGCGTCGCCAGTTCCTGCAGCGCGACGTACGCCATGCCTTCGGCGGCGTTCGGCGGCTGCGGCACCTGGCCCGTCGACACCTGCACCATGCGGTCGCGCTCGAGCGACACCGGGTCGACGGCTCGCGTCACCGTGAGGTAATCGCGGATCACGATCGAGTGGCGGCCCTCCTCGGCGGTCCAACGCTTCGACCACGCGCCCCACACGTCGTTGCGGCCGAACATCCGCTCGATGTCGCGGAAGTAATAGGGGAGGTTGTCCTCGGTCAGCAGGTTCACGACCAGCGCGCTGCGCACCGCCGGCGGGATCCGCTCGTCGTCGGCGACCCACTCTTCGCCCGGCTCGAAGTCACGGCCCTCGCTCCACGGCACGTACTCGTGCGGGAACCACTCCTTGCTCGAGGACAGGTGGCGCTCCATGAGGCGCTCGGCCTCGGGCACCAGCTCGTTCAAGAGGGCAAGATCGTCCAGATGTACGGGCATCGAGCCAGTCTACCGACCGGTCGGTAGACCAGTTACACCGGCTAGGAATAGACCGTGGAAGTAGTGCCCTACCAGGACTTTGGCGCTGCACTGATCGACGAGGCGGTCACGCCCGCCCGGATCGCGCACGCGGTTTCGGAGGTTGCGGGCGATCGCGTGGAGGTCGGCCCACTGCTCGTCGGACCCGGTGACGCAGCGTCCGTTATGGCCAAAGGCACTATCGGCGGCCCGACGGCGACGCCCGCGACGCCCGAGCCCGACGGCACGCGCCGATTCACCGTCACCATCCCGGTCGACCTCCACCTGTCGGTGAAAGTCGCCGGGACGCTGCACCGCTTCGAGTCGACGGTGACCGTGCACCTCCGTTTGGCGGTGCGCACCGCGGCGCGGCCGCTCGGTCTCATCATCGACATCGCGACGCTCGAACCGGCTGACCTCGACGTCGACGTGCGCGCCTCGGGCATGGTCGCGCGCGTGGTCGGCCGGTTGGGCAACGTCGAGGCCAAGATCCGCAAGGAAGTCGTCGACTTCATTCGCGAGCGCCTTGCATCCGACGACGCGCACGCGGCGCGCGTGATCAACATCGCGGACGCCGTCGAGCAGTTGTGGAAGTCGTGAGCGCACCCGCGCTGCATCACAGCGGGCGTTGCGACGAGTGCGGGTTCGACAGCAACACGATGGACAACGACGCGCTCGTCGACGCGATCGCATCGTTCTCCGTCGACGCCAACGCACTGAGCGACGCGCGCCCCTCGCCCGAGGTGTGGTCCGCGCGCCAGTACGCCTGGCACATGCGCGACGCGATCGATTGGTACGCCGAACGCATCGAGTTGGTGCTGACGACGGAGCGGCCGCAGCTCGAAGGACGCGACTTCAGCGTCGATCCGGCGCCGGGCGCGTCGCCCGACGTCGCGCCCGTCGTCGCCCGGCTGCGTGCGCTCACGCCCGAGCAGTGGCAACGCGTGGGTATCGGTAGCAGCGACGGCGGCGAGCGCGACGTTCGCAACCTCGCGTCGCGGCTCGCCCACGAGTGCGTGCATCACGCGCTCGACATGGAAAAGTCGCGCTGATGGAGCAACGGACGCCGCTGCGGCAGCTGTGGGACAACGCGGGCCCGCACCGCGGTCGTGCGCGGCTGGCGACGACGTTCTCGATCCTCAACAAGATCTTCGACATCGCGCCGGAGTTGCTGATAGGCGTCGCCGTCGACGTCGTCGTCAACAACAAGCAGTCGCTCGTCGGCCGCCTCTTCCACATCGACAGCCGCGTCACGCAGTTGTGGGTGCTGGCCGCGATCAACGTCGTCGTGTGGGTGAGCGAGTCGATCACCGACTACATCGCGCACTTGCTGTGGCGCAACCTCGCACAGGCGGTCGAACACGACCTGCGCATGGACGCGTACCGCCACATCCAGGAACTCGAGCTCGCGTACTTCGAAGACCGCACGTCGGGCGGACTCATCGCGACACTGAACGACGACGTCAACCAACTCGAACGTTTCCTCGATACGGGCGCGCACGAGATCGTCATCACGACGTTCAACGTCATCTTCGTCGGAATCGTGTTCCTGGTGATCTCGCCGGTGCTGATGGTGTTGGCGTTCCTGCCGATCCCCGTCATCGTCATCGGTTCGCTCCGCTACCAGAAATCGCTTGAGAAGCGCTACGACGCGGTGCGCGCCGCCGCCGGCAACATCGCCGACACGCTGACCAACAACCTCGGCGGCATCGCCACCATCAAGGCGTTCAGCGCCGAGCAGCGCGAGGTCGACCGCGTCGCCGAAGACTCGCTCGCCTACAGCAGGGCGAACGCCGAGGCGATCCGCTACTCGAGCGCGTTCGTGCCGCTCATCCGCATGGCGATCCTCGCCGGGTTCACGATGACGCTGCTCGTCGGCGGCCGCGCCGCCTTGCGCCACGACCTCGAACTCGGTGCGTTCACCGTGCTCGTCTACATGACCCAGCGCCTGCTGTGGCCGCTCACGCGACTCGGTGAAACGCTTGACTTGTACCAACGCGCCATGGCGTCGTGCCGGCGCATCTTCGGCTTGCTCGACGTGAAGCCGACGATCCGCTCGGGCGGACGCGAGTTCCCGAAACCCGTGCAGGGGGCAGTGCGGTTCCAGAACGTGCGCTTCGCCTACAGCACGGGCGCCGACGTCATCCACGACCTCACCATCGACATCCCCGCCGGTGAGACGCACGCCATCGTCGGCGCGACCGGCTCCGGCAAGTCGACCATCGTCAAGTTGCTGCTGCGGCTGTACGAGCCGCGGAACGGACACGTGTTGGTCGACGGCGTGCCGATCGACGAGCTCAGCTTCGCGTCGCTGCGCGGTGCGATGGGCTTCGTCAGCCAAGACGTCTTCCTGTTCCAGGGAACCGTGCGCGAGAACCTCACGTACGGACGACCCGACGCCACCGACGAAGAGGTCGTGCGCGCCGCCACCCTCGCCGAGGCGCACACGTTCATCGAGTCGCTACCCGAGGGTTACGACACCGTCGTCGGTGAACGCGGTCAGAAACTGTCGGGCGGGCAGCGGCAGCGACTCACGATCGCCCGCGCCATCCTGCGAGACCCGGCGATCCTCGTGCTGGACGAGGCGACGTCGGCCGTCGACAACGAGACCGAAGCGGCGATTCAGCGGTCGCTCGCCCGCGTGGCGCAGGACCGCACGACCATCGTGATCGCGCACCGCCTGTCGACGGTGCGCCACGCCCACCGCATCCACGTGCTCGAAGGCGGGCGTGTGATCGAGGCCGGAACGCACGAGGAACTTTTGGAGATGGGCGGCCTGTACGCCGCGCTGTGGCGCGTCCAAACGGGTGACGCCGCCTACGAGTCGTCGTAACGTCACCGACATGTATGAGGCCATCATCGTGGGAGCTCGGTGCGGCGGATCCGCCACGGCGATGCTGCTTGCTCGGCAAGGCCACTCGGTCCTCGTAGTCGACCGAGCCGAGTTTCCGTCCGACACGTTCTCCACGCACTTCGTCACCGCGCCGGGCACAGCGCTGCTCGACCGCTGGGGCGCGATCCCGAAGCTGAAGGAACGCGGCGTCCCGTTCTTCGATCACATCGTGCTCAACATCAACGGCAACGTCATGAAGACGACTGACGTGTTCGGCGCGCTCCAGGTGTGCTCACCGCGGCGCACCGACCTCGACCCCGTGTTGCGCGACATGGCCGTCGAGGCCGGTGCCGAGGTGCGCATGCAGACGACCGTCGCCGACTTAGTGCGCGACGGCGACCGCGTCACCGGCGTGAAGCTGCGCGACGCCGCCGGAAACGTCACCGAAGAGTCGGCGTCGATCGTCGTCGGGGCCGACGGGCGCACCGGCATCGTCGCCCGCACGGTCGAGCCCAAGACGCGCGACGAACACGAGATCCACGGCAGCGGCCTGTACGCGTACTTCGACGACTTCGAATACGAGTCGGAGGCCGCGTCGTTCTTCGACGGGGCGTTCCTGTTCGCGTTCCCGACGGGCGCGCGCAGTGCCTGCATCGGTACCGAGGTCGACAACTCGCTGAACGACGCCATCCGTGCCGATCCGGAGAAAGTGTTTCTCGACCGCATCGGCGCCGACGACGACCTGCTGCAACGCGTGAAGGCCGCGACGCGCGACGGGCGCTGGCACACCGGCGAACTCACCACCGGGTTCTTCCGTCACGCGGCGGGTCCCGGCTGGGCGCTCGTCGGCGACGCCGCGTGCACGAAGGATCCGCTGCTCGGCCACGGCATCACCGACTCCTTCGTCGGCGCGGAACTCCTGGCGGCCGCGATTCACGACGATCGCCTCGACGAGTACGACGACGCGCTGTGGCGCACCTTGCGGCCGATCTACGAGGCGAGCCGCGACGCCGCGATCGATCTCGGCAAGTCGGGCGACGACCTCTTCGCCGCCGTCATGCCCGCCCAAATGCTGGTCCGCGAAGAACTCGACATGGTCACCGCCGGCGGTCCGACGCTCTAACACCGAGCGTGTGCGTACTTAGGAGGGCGTAGCCCGACTACGTACGCACACGGGACCCGAACGCGTACGATCACTCGCCGAAATGGCGGTGACGATGGTCCCGGGGACCGAACTTCTTCCTGACGTGTTGCCGACGGATCGGCTGACGGCGTCGGGTAAGGCCGTGCCCGCGGTGCGTGAGGGCCTGCGCAAGATCCCGAACCTCGCCAACGCGTGGAGCGTCGTGTTCTGCTGGGTGCAGATCCTCGGCCCGATCTACCTCGCAGTCCGTTTGGACAACCCCGTCATGTGGGTCGCGGCATTCCTGCTGTGCGGACGCGGGTTCGCGCTGCTCAACATCCTCGGCCACGAGGCGGCGCATCGACTCCTGTTCTCGAAGAAGTCGGTCAACGACTTCGTCGGCCGCTGGTTCCTGGCGTATCCGGCGTTCACCCCGATCGACCTGTACCGCCGCGCGCACATGGCGCACCACCGCGACGAGTTCGGCCCCGAAGAACCGGACATGAACCTGTACCAGGGGTATCCGATCACGCGGGCGTCGCTTCGGCGCAAGCTGACGCGCGACGCCTTCGGCAACTCCGGGTGGAAGAGCCTCAAGGGTCTGCTGCTGGCGGCGCGCAAGCCGACCGTCGCCCGCACGATCCTCACCGTGCAGTTGGTGATCTTCGTGTTGTTCGTCGCCGCCGGTCACCCGTGGCTGTTCCTGTTCCTGTGGATCGCGCCGTGGATGACGGTGTGGCGCGTCCTCAACCGCCTGCGGGCCATCGCCGAGCACGGCGGCATGACCCGCTCGAGCGACCGCCGCCAGACGACGCACCACGTCAAGCAGGGGTTCTGGCCGCGCTTCTGGCTGGCGCCGTACAAGACCGGCTGGCACCTTGCGCATCACGTCGACATCGGCGTGCCCTTCCGCAACCTCCCGGCGTTCCACAAGGAGCTCGTGGCGTCGGGCTGGGTGACCGACAGCCTCGAGTACCCGAGCTACTTCGCGCTCTGGAGGGCGCTCTCGTCGCGCGAACGCGTCACAGCCCCTCAGTAGCCTCGGCGGCGTGACCCTTTTCGACGCGTCTGACGGCAGCGGCAACGAGCCGCGCCGCGTCTCGCTCGTGCGGCTCGCCGGCGAGATCAGCCGCGGGCTGTCGGGCATTGGGCGCATCGCCGTCGACGGCGAAGTGCACTCCGCCAAGGTGTACAACGCGCGCCGGTACTTCACGCTGCGCGATCGCAACGCCCGCATCAGCGTGACGGTCGCGGCGCGCAACGTGCGCCACTGCAAGATCCAAGACGGCGAGGCCGTGCGCGTCATCGGCACGCTCAATTGGGACACGACGCGAGGCGACCTGCGCCTCGACGCCCAGTCCGTCGAGCCCCGCGGCGAAGGCGCGGTGGCGGCGGTCATCGCCGAAGCCCGCGAACGACTCGAGCGCGAGGGCGTGCTCAAACGTGAGCGCCGACCGCTGCCGTTGCTGCCTCGCGTCGTCGGCGTCATCTGCGGGCAAGAGGCGGCGGTGCGCAAAGACATCGAATCGGTGATCGCATCGCGCTTCCCGGGCTATCCGGTCGTGTTCCGGCAGTCGCTGGTCTCGGGAGGCGCAGCGCCCGCAGCCCTCGTCGAAGCGGTGCTCGACCTCGACGCGCGCGAAGAAGTCGACGTCATCATCCTCGCCCGCGGCGGCGGCGACGCCACCGAGTTGTTGCCGTTCAGCGACGAGGAGTTGTGCCGCGCCGTCGCCGCCTGTGCTACGCCGACGGTCTCCGCCATCGGCCACGACGGCGATCGCCCGCTGCTCGACGACGTCGCCGACCACCGCTGCGGCACACCGTCGATCGCCGCCGGCCTCGTGATCCCGTCGGAAGCCGAGATGCGCAACCAGCTCGACTACTGCCTGCACCGCGTGACGGAAACGGCGTTCGCACAATTGGCGCGCGCGGAGGCCCGCCTCGACGGTGAAGCCCCGGGACGCGCGCTGCGGTCCGGCCTCGACGTCGCCGCGTTGCGCCTCGAGCGCGCCGTCACCCGCCTCGACGCCGCGCACCCGCGTTCGCTGGTCAAGGCGGCAGACGCGCAACTCCTCGGTTTCACCGCCACGCTCGAAGCGCTCGACCCGGTGCGCGTGCTCGAACGGGGCTACGCCGTCGTTCGCGACGCGAGCGGCGTAGTCGTGCGCGACACATCGCAGATGTCGGCGGGCGACACCGTCCGCGTCGCCGTCGCCCGAGGCGCGTTCACCGCCGACGTCACCGAAGTCGAGAAGAGATGACCACAGAACTCACCTACGAACAGATCGTCGAGAAACTCGAAGCCGTCACCGCGCAACTGGCGAGCGGCACCGCCGGCATCGAAGCCGCAGCCGACTTGTTCGAGCAGGCGCAGGCGTTGCACGCGGCGGCCAGCGAACGGCTCGAGCAAGTACGCAAGCGCCTCGAGGCGCTCAGCCCCGAGCCGGAGTAGCCCACTCCCACGACCAGTTGCGGTGCGTGCGCACGCCCGGTGACCAGTGCCGCCACAGGCCGAACAGCGTCCCGCCGGTGCGGTCGAGCCAGGCGCGCGCCGACGGCTCCTGCACTTGGTGCACCGTCTGCATGATGCCGCCTTCGAACACGCGGTAGCCCGCCCACACACCCGGCCAGTCCTTCGTCGAGCCGATCTCGGTGATGAGCAACGACTTGTAGTGCCGGCGGTGATGACGGTGCGTGTGGCCGCAGGCGATGACCGACCGGGGTGCGGCGTCGTCGAGGGCGTCGAGCAACAGTCTCGCGTTGCGCGCCGGGATTCCGGGCGGGAACTCGTTGGCGACGTTGAACCGCTGCGGGTAGTGGTGCGTGGCCACGAACAGCGGCCGGTCCGACTCGTGCGCCAAGCGGATCAGTTCGTCGCGGTCGGCGTCGGTCCACTCACCGAGGTGGTAGTCGCGCAGCGACGGCAGCATCACGATGCGCAGCCCCGGCACGTCGACCGCGGTCGCACGCGTGGCCGTGTCGATGCCGCGCCGTCGTAGGACCGCGGCGCCGTCGACGTCTTCGGTGCGGATGTCGTGGTTGCCAAGGATGGCGGTCATCTCGACGCCGGCGTCGCGTACGAGCGCGGCGAACCACTCGAACTCCTCGACGCTGCCTCGGTCGGTGAGGTCGCCCTTGCCGAGCACGCGCTCCGCGCCCCACGCCTTCGCCTCGGTGAGCGCGGCGCGCAGGCACCGGGCCGGGTAGGGCTCGACGTCCTCGGGTTCGCGGTACGTGAACGGGCGACCGAACCCTTCCTCGCCGATGTGAACGTCGTTGACGGTGGCGAACCGGTACAGCTCGCGGCCCGGAGGTGGCGCGGGCTCGACGGTGAAGTCGCGAGCTATGAGCCAAACCTCGCGACGAGAGCGTCACGGGCGCGCGACGCAAAGCCGACGCTCGTATCCATCAACTCGAGGTACTGCGTCACCGTCTTGGCGCCGACCACCGGCATGTTGCCGTTCTCGAGGAACGTGCGGATGCGCTTGGCGAGTTCGGTGTCGGTGACCGTGGTGATGCCTTGCAGGGCGCGGGCGTGCAGGTTCGCCGGCAGCCGCTGTTGCAGGTCGGCCCAGTGCGCTTCGATCCAGTCCCACACCACCGTTTGTTGCGGTCCCGCCATGAGATAGATCAGGACGAGCGAGACGTCCTGCGAGCGGATCTCGGTCGTGCACAAGTCGCACGTGCGGCGCACGAGCGCTTCGTGGCCGACGTTGCCCAGCGCGTACCGGTACTGCTGTTCGTCCTGCGGCGTCGTGGCGCTGCGCAGTCCGTCGAGCAGCGTTTGGAATCCGCCTTCGTCGGCGGCGCGGCCGAACGTCATCAGCGATGCGCGGCGGATGTCGCCGGTGAGGGCCGACGCGTCGCCCTCGTGCGTGGCGTTGACGCGCCGGCGCGCCTCGGCGATAACGGCGTCGTCGGCCCCCGCAGTGCCGAGCAGCTCCAGCACCGTGCCGCGCACGATGCCGTCGAGATCGGCTTCGTCGGCAGCCCGCGTCCAACCGAGGCGGGCCGCGGTTGGTCCCGCGAGATCGCGCACGAACGCCCGCACGCCGTCAGCGGGATGCACGCGGACGAGCACGCCGGAGATCTCGGCGAGCAGCGCCCACGTCGCGGGGTCGGTCTCGTCCTTGTACGTCGCCAGCAGGTCGAGCGTGGCGTCGATATCGGCGCGGCCCGCGAGCGTTGCCGCCCATGCGTCCGACACGAGGTTGTAGCGCTCGAGATCTGACAGGGAGGACAGGTCCGCCGCGATGCGCGACGCGAGCGCGTCGTCGTAGGCGACGCGGAAGAACCCCCAACCTCCGGCGTTGACGACGACGGGTCCCGAAGTGGCCACGGTCAGCGTGATCGGCGCGTCGCCGAGCACGACGCGCTCTTCGCCGGCGCCGCTGCGCACGACGATCGGCGCTTGCCAGACCGTGTCGTCGGCCATCCCGTCGTAGCGGAAGCGCGTCTGGGACAGCGTGAGCGTTGCACCGTCGGCGGCCAGCGACGCCGTCACCAACGGATACCCGCCTTGATAGATCCAGCTGTCCATGATCGAGCGCGCCGGCTGCCCGCTCGCCTCCTCGAGCGCGTCCCACAGGTCGGTCGTCTCGGTGTTGCCGTAGGCGTGCTTGCGCATGTAGAGCCGCAGGCCTTCGCGGAACACGTCCGCTCCCAGGTACTGCTCGAGCATGCGGACGACGGCCGAGCCCTTTTGATAGGTCAGCACGTCGAACATGGCGTCGGCTTCTTCGGGCCGCTTCACTTCGATCTCGACGGGTCGCGTCGACGCCAGCCCGTCGACCTTCATCGACGCGGCGCGCTCGGTGGCGAACTCGCCCCACCGCTTCCACTGCGGACGGAACGCGTCGGCGCACATCATCTCCATGAACGTGGCGAACGCTTCGTTGAGCCAGATCCCGTTCCACCACTTCATCGTCACGAGATCGCCGAACCACATGTGCGCGATCTCGTGCGCGACGACGTCAGCGACGCGCATCAACTCCGTCGTCGATGCCGTCGCCGGGTCGATCAGGAGGGCGGTCTCGCGAAACGTGACGCACCCGAGGTTCTCCATGGCGCCGAACGCGAAGTCGGGCAATGCCACCAAGTCGAGCTTGAACGACGGGTAGGGGATGCCGAAGAAGTCGCTGAAGAACCGCAGCGAGTGCTCGCCGATGTCGAGCGCGAACTCGCCCAGGTGTTCCTTGCCGGGCACGCACGCCACGCGCAACGGCACGCCGCCGGCGTCGACCTCTTCAGTAAACGTGAGCGGCCCGACGATGAAGGCGACGAGGTACGTCGACATCGTCATCGAGTCGGCGAAGCGCACGCGGCGCCAACCGTCGTCGATCGGATCGTCGGCGACGACGTGGCCGTTGCTCAACGCCGTCTGCCCCGGCGGCACCTCGAGGGTGATGCCGAAGCTCGCCTTGATGTCGGGCTCGTCCCAGCACGGGAACGCGCGGCGTGCGTCCGTCGCCTCGAACTGCGTCGTGGCGATCACGTGCTCGGTGCCGTCGGCGTCGGTGAACGTGGAGCGGTAGAAGCCGTGCAGCTTGTCGTTCAGCGTGCCGGTGAACTCCGTGTGCAGCGTGTAGTCGCCCGCAGCAATCTCGGAGTCGAAGGCGAACGTGGCCTGTTGCTCCGCTTCGTCGTAGGAGATTGTGCCTTCATGGGACGTGCCGTCGGCTTGTTCCAGTCGTGCCCGACTGATGTCGAGTTCGATGGCATTGAGCGTGATCGCCGAAATTGTTTCGTGCAGTTTCACGGTGACCGACTCGCGCCCCGTGAACGTGAACGCCTTCAGGTCCGGGCGCAGCGAAACGTCATAGCGGACGGGCGAAACATTGCGGGGCAGGCGGTACGGAGCGTTCTCGGGCACCGGAGCAGTATTGCTGCTGTGGGAAGATCCGTCTGATGCATCGCCGTCCCTTGGTAGCCACTGTCGTTACGACCGTCGCCGGAGCGTTCCTCGGCGCGGTGCTCGGCGCGCTCGTCGGGCGCGTCATCGCCTTCTTCGGAGATGAAACCGTGCAGGTGAGTGTGCCGATGGTGTTCTGCGGAACGCTCGGCTACTTCGTCGGCGGTGCTTCGGCGGCGAAGGGTTCACTCGACCGCTTCGGTGCGAGGCGCAGCGGACTCGGCGCGTTCGCCGCCGTGGTCTTGCTCGTCGTGATCATCGGAGGAGCGAGCGTGTCGCACACCGCGGGCCTCGTGATCTTCGTCCTCGGCATCGTCGCCGCTGCCTTGGCGGGTGCGGGGGCGACGTTCGTCGCCGGCCCGCAGCCGGCCCCCGTCCTGCGGGGTGGGGTGCCGCGCGCGGTGGCGCCGCCGAAGGAGTCCGAAGCCGCGCCCGAAGAACAGGTCGAAGCGGAGTACCTCGCCGACTCCGGGACGAGTCGCGCGGCGGTGGCCACGCGCCCGGCGATTCGCAAGGTGCAGGTTGTGCATGCGCAGGCCGAACGTGAACCTGAGCCCGCCGCCGAACGCGACACGAACTGGACGCTGCCCGAGGCTGCCGCACCGGCGCGCCCGCGTCGCGACCGACCGCTGCGCCGCGACGACGCCGCGACCGCGAAGCCCGCGCCGGCACCCAAGGCACAGGCGCCCAAGCGCCAGGCGGCGAAGGCGCAGGCGCCGAAGATCACACCGCCGCCTGCGCCACGGCAGCGGCCGAGGGGCAAGGACACCAAATGAGTTCCGAAGTCGTCTGCATCGGAAGCGCGATCGTCGACGTACTCGTGCGCGTCGACGACGCATTCATCGCCGACGCCGGTCTCGAGAAGGGCACGATGCGTCTCGTCGAAGCCGACGAGGCGAAGCGCTTGTACGCCGCCCTGAGCGACGCCGTCGAACAGTCCGGTGGCGGTTCGGCCAACACCGCCGCGATCGTGGCCAAGCTCGGCGGTGGCGTGACCTTCATCGGTCGCGTCGCCGACGACGCGCTCGGCGCGTCGTTCACCCACGACATCCGCAGCGTCGGCGTCACGTTCAACCCGCCGTCGGCAACCGAGCTGCCGTCGACCGCGCACTGCACGATCCTCATCTCGCCCGACGGCGAACGCACGATGAACACCTACCTCGGCGCGTGCAGCTATCTCGGGCCGGCCGATCTCGACGCCGAAGCGATCGCCGCAGCGTCGGTGCTCTACACCGAAGGGTTCTTGTGGGACGCGCCCGCGTGTCGTGAGGCCTCGCTCGCCGCGATCGAGATCGCCAAGGCGAGCGGCACGCAGGTCGCGTTGGCGCTCAACGACCAGTACTGCGTCGACCGCCACCGCGCCGAGTTCCTCGACGTCCTCGACGGGACCGTCGACATCGTCTTCGGCAATGAGTCAGAAGTGTGCGCCGTGTTCGAGACCGACGACCTCGAAGACGCCGGTCGCCGTCTCGGCCAGCTGTGCCCGCTCGTCGCCACGACGAGAAGCGAGAAGGGTTCGGTGCTGTACGTGAAGGGCGAACGCATCGCCGTGCCGGGCGTGCCCGTCGACAAGGTCGTCGACACCACCGGCGCCGGCGACGCCTACGCCGGCGGCTTCCTCTACGGCATCACCCACGGCTATGACCCCGCGGCTGCGGCCGCCCTCGGCTCGGCCTGCGCTTCGGAAACGATCCAGCACATCGGCGCGAGGCCCGCAGCCGACCTCACCACACTTCTGTGAAGGATCGCGAGGCCTATGCGCCCGCGATCGTTCACAGAAGTGGTTCGTTAGACCATCTTGCGGCCGCGCTCGATGTTGGCGGCGCGGCGCTTCTCGACTTCGGCGGGGTCGAATCCGCCGCGGCGTGAGTTCCAATCGGCGGCGTTGCGCGCCTCGATGCGCAGGCCGTCGTCGTAGATCGATCCGGTGATCTCGGCGTACTCGGCGAGCAATGCGCGGACGGAACGCTGGTCGTTGCCGGCGATGTCGGCGGCGATGGACAGCGTGACTGGCAGCAGGTCGTCGTGCGGGACGACGCGGTTGACGAGCCCGAACGCCAGCGCCTCCTCGGCGTCCATGAAGTTGCCGGTCAACGACATCTCACGCGCCCGACGGATGCCGACGGCCTGAGGCAACAGAACGCTGAGGCCCCACCCCGGCAGCAGCCCCACCCGCGCGTGCGTGTCGCCGAACTTGGCGCGCTCGGACGCGATGAGGAAGTCGCAGTTGAGGGCTATCTCGAACCCGCCGGTCACGGCCGCGCCGTTGACGGCGCCGATGACGGGCTTGGAAACCGTCGGCCACGGCGTCGTCCAGTCCTTCTCCTTCGTCGGACCGCCACCGGCGAGATTGCTGCCCGACGACCCGAGCTCGCGCAGGTCGAGGCCGGCGCAGAACGCCGGGTCGGCGCCGGTGAGCACGATGACGTCGACGTCGTCGTTGGCGTCGGCCGACACGATCGCCTCGGGCAACGCCCGCAGTAGTTCCGACGACAGCGCGTTGCGCGCCGCGGGACGGTTGAGCGTCAGCAGCGCGACTCGATCGCGCACTTCGACGAGCAGAGTGTCAGACAAGCTCTTCATCCTTGGTGTGGGGGCTCATGATGGCGATGCCGATCGTCGAGCCCGCGGACTTGTCGAGCGTCGCGATCTGACGACCCGCCTGCACCGCGTCTTTGGGCGCGTGCAGCGCGTCACCCATGACCTTGGCGGTGAGTTCGAGGTCCGACGACGTGAACGCCAAGCCGAAAAAGCGGGCGCCGCCCGCGTTCTCCATCGGCTCCTTGGGGCCGATCAGCTCGAGGATCGGCTGGCCGAGTCGGAAGAACACCTGCATCGCCGGCGCGCCGTACGTGCCCGTCTCACGCTCGCGCAGCGCGCGCACGCCGAGTCCTTCGAGCGCCGCGACGGTCCGGCGCAGATCGGGCGACGTCAGCACGACGTGGTCGATCTCGAAGACGCCGTTCGGGTGCGCGCCGGCGGCCTCAATGCCGTCGTCTGACCACGTCGTCGGGATGCCTTCGACGGTGTCGGGGCCTTCGCCGACGAGCGTCCATTTGCGGATGCCCTTGCCGACCGACGGGTCGAACACGACGTCGACGTGGCCCACACGGCAGCGATCACCGTCGACCGTGAACCCGATCTCTTTCCACACCGTCGGTTCGTCGCCGACGACCAACTCCTTCAGCACGCCCATGAACCGACAACCTAGGTTGAAAGAGCAATGGGGTTCCTGCCGCATCACGAGCCGCATCCCGACGGCGACTACGCCGAAGGCATGCACGTCCTCGTCGGCCGACAGAGCGTGCAGATCGTCGACCTGAGCAAGGGCGACGACCCGTTCGACGTGCCCGACGAGGGCGGCCTTTATCTCGGTCACTACGGGACCCAACACGTGTACGGCCACGACAAGGAACCCGACGCCGGCATGCCGCTCATGGGCCTGTACGGCAAGGTCGACGACGAGCGGTGGACGATCGCCGGCCGCGCCGTGCAACTCATCGAGTGGCAACGCACGCATCGGTTCTGCGGACGGTGCGGCACGCCGACCGAACCCGCGCCGCCGCCGAACCACCGCGCCATGGTGTGCCCGAAATGCGGACTGCTCGCGTTCCCGCGGCTGGCGCCCGCGATCATCGTGCTCGTCACCCGCGCCGACGACGGCAAAGCGCTGCTTGGCCGCAACGCCAACTTCCCTGTGGCGATGTACTCGTGCCTCGCCGGCTTCGTCGAGCCGGGCGAGACGATGGAACAGGCGGTACACCGCGAAGTACGCGAAGAGGTTGGCGTCGAAGTAACCGACGTGCGCTACTGGGGTAGTCAGCCGTGGCCGTTCCCGCACTCGCTGATGCTCGGCTTCCGCGCGACCTACGCCGGGGGCGACATCGTGTTGGAGGACGGCGAGATCGCCGACGCGCAGTGGTACAGCGCCGATGACCTGCCAATGATCCCGCCGGGCATGTCGATCGCCCGCCGCCTCATCGACGACTGGGTGGAGAACGGCTAAATCGTTTCCCGCGCGCTGACGGCAGTTGCAACATGTCGCCATGCCCGCAGACTGGAAGGTCGAGCCACTCGACCTCGACAACGCCGACGACGTAACCAAAGCGGCGTACCTGCGCGTCGCTCAGCACTCCCACAACGAGGCGATCCCCGCCGACGGACCCGTCCCCGAAGACGAGTTGTGGCACGAAGTCCAGAACATCGGCGCGCGTAACCCGAAGCACTACTGGGGAGTGTGGGACGCCGACCGCGTGAACCTCGCCGGCGTCATGTGCGTGTCGTGGGAGGACTACGAGGACAACCGCGAGCTTTCGTGGATCGAACTCGACGTCATGCCCGACTACCGCCGCCAGAAGTTGGGCGCAACGCTGATGCAGGTCGGCCTCGAGTTCGCGCAGGAACAGGGTCGCCCCCTCGTCGGGTTCGACGCCAACAACCACGTGCCCGCGGGCGCGGAGTTCCTCAAGGCCATCGGTGCGGATCACAAGTACACCGGCCGTTTCAGCATGCTCAAGTTCGCGGACGTCGATCGCGCACAACTCGAAGGCTGGGTGAGCCGCGCCGCCGAGCGCGCCGGCGATTACGAACTCGTGCGCTGGGACGGTCCGTGTCCCGACGAGTTCGCCGAGGCGTTCGTCGCCGAGCAGAACGTCATGAACACGGCGCCGACCGAAAACCTCGAATACGAAGACGAGGTGTTCACCGTGGCGCGCCTGCGCGACCGGGAGGCTATGCAGCGGCACCGCAAGATCGACCAGATCACCCTCGTCGCCCGCCACAAGCCAACCGGCGAGATGGTCGCCCACACCGACGTCTGGTTGCCGCAGCGGTGGCCGACGAAGGCGTACCAGAACGACACCGGCGTGAACCCTGCGCACCGGGAGAAGGGTCTCGGTCGGTGGCTCAAGGCGCAGATGCTGTTGCACCTGCTGGACGAACGCCCGCAGATCGACAACATCTCGACGTGGAACGCGGGGTCGAACGAAGCGATGCTCGGCATCAACTACGCCATGGGTTTCCGCACGGTCACCGAGTTCGCTGAGCATCAGGTTCGCGCCGACGTCGCGCTCGAGAAGCTGGCAGCGATTCTTGGCTGAGGGCTTCACTGTCGAACTCCTCCCAGAGGATTGGACCGACGAACAGGTCGCCGATCTCAACGCGTTCGAGAACACGCTCAACGCCGAGCTCGACCCGGAGATCCCGCCGCGCCCGGCATCGGTGACGCGCGCCCACCGCGATCTGCGAGAGGACCCGATGCACGTGTTCGTGGCGCGCGACGCCACCGGCGCCGTTGTGGGATCGGCGTGGACCGACACGCCGACGCGCGACAACACGCACTTGGTGTTCACGCTGCCGTCGGTGCGCGCCGACGTGCGGCGGCGCGGGGTCGGCTCGGCACTGCTGCGCGGCGTGGTCGACCTGGCGCAGCGCGCCAATCGTTCGGTGCTCATCCTCGGCTGCGATTTCCGGAACGCGGCCGCCGACGCGTTCGCGGCGTCGCTCGGCGCCGACCTCGCCTTCGAAGGCCACGTCAACCAACTGACCATTGCCGACGTCGACGTCGCCGAGATGCAGCGTTGGGTCGACGCGACGCACCCCGGCTACGACCTCGAGTGGGTGCCCGACGGCGCGTATCCCGAAGAGTGGCTCAGTGACATCGCACGCCTGCACGACGTGTTGGCGAACGATGCCCCGATGGGTGATCTGCCGGTCGAGGAGCGCACGACGTCGCTCGACGAGCTGCGCGCGGACAATCGCAGGCAGGCGGCGTACGGCAACACGCGCTGGACAGTCGTGGCGCGACATCGCCCGTCGGGCGAAGCGGTGGGTTACACCGAAGTGGTGCACACCGATCGCGATCCGGTCCACGTCTTCCAAGGCGCGACCGCGGTCGCGGGCAAGCACCGCGGGCACGCGCTCGGTCGCCAGCTCAAGGCGACGATGTTCCTGCGCGTGCTTCGTGACGCGCCCGACGCCAAGTACATCCGCACGTTCAACGCGGATTCGAACGAACCGATGCTGGCCGTCAACGTGGCGATGGGATTCACACCGCTCATCCCCGGCGCGCGCTGGACCATCGAACCGCAGAAGGCGGCTGAGTGGCTGGAGAGCCGAGCATGAAGATCGAAGAGTGGGATTACAAGAACGCATCCGAGGAAGCACTGCGGGAGCGTTACGAGTTCGGCATCGCCATCGACCGCGAGACCGACCCCGAAACGCCCGACGATCCTTACGGGATGTGGCGCCGCGCCATCTTCCTGGAAACGCCGTTCTACGAGAACAAGATGTGGCAAGTCCGCGACGACGGCGAGCTCATCGGAGCCGGTTGGCTCGGTCTGAGCCGGTCCGACAACAATCGGCACCTGGCACAGTTCAACATCCGGGTGCGCAGCGATCGGCGCCGCGAGGGCGTCGGGCGTGAGGTGTTGTCGATCATCGCCGACGTGGCGGAGGCCGACGCGCGCACGACGCTCAGCTGCGGCACCCCGAAGGACTCGCCCGGCGAGGCATTCCTTGGCTCCGTCGGTATGGAGCAAAAGCTGCTCGATCGCCGCAGCCGGCTACGCGTCAACGAGGTCGACCAGTCGGTCATCGACGGTTGGATCGCCGACGCGACGCCGAAGACAGCCGAGTACTCGTTGCTGTGCTTCGAAGGCCGCACTCCTGAGGAGCACATCGAGGCCGTCATCGAACTCGAAGAGACGATGAACGACGCGCCCAAGGACGACCTCGACATGGAGGACTGGCATCAGACCGTCGACGAGTTCCGCGACGGCGAGCGCCGGCACATCGAACGCGGCGACAAGTGGTTGTATCTCGTCGCCCAGCACAACCCGACCGGCCAGTTCGCCGGATTCACACATCTGACGTGGCACCCGGACCTGCCTGAGTTGGTGTGGCAGCAGGGGACGGCGGTGCGTCGCGAGCACCGCGGGCACGCGCTCGGCCGCTGGCTGAAGGCGACGAACTACAACGCGCTCCGTGTCGCGAATCCGCGCGTCGAGTTCATCGACACGTGGAACGCCGGCACCAACAAGTGGATGCTCGCCATCAACGACGACATGGGGTTCCGCCCCTATATCTGGTACTCGGCGCGCGACGCCAAGATCGCCGACATCAAGAAGGCGATCGCGTAGCGCGCCACGCGCGGTAGCCGCCGACGAGATCCGTCGCCCGGCCCAATCCCAATTGCCGCAGCGTCGCCGCGGCCAGGCTCGACGAGTAGCCCTCGTTGCACACGATGATCGCCCGCGTGTCGGCGTCGACGCCGTCGAGCTTCCATGGCGACGACGGGTCGAGCCGCCATTCGAGGTGAATGCGTTCGACGGCGACCGCGCCCGGCAGCTCTCCGTGGGCGCGTCGGTCCGTCTCGGGGCGTATGTCGACGACGAGCGCGCCCGCGGCGAGTTCGTCGGCGAGGTCTTCCGGGGCAACGCGATCGAGGTCCCGCCGCGCCTCGTCGAGCATCCGCTCGATGGATGAGCTCATCGGACGCGAGGGTACGCTCGGCGCCCCGTGGAACGCATCGGCATCGTCGGACTCCCAAATAGCGGCAAGTCGTCGTTGTTCAACGCGCTCACCGGCGGCAACGCCGTCGTGGCGTCGCACCCGTTTTCGACGACGGAAACATCCGTCGGCATCGCGCAGGTGTACGACGAACGACTGCTCAAGCTCGCCGAGATGTCCAAGAGCCGCAAGGTCGTTTCGGCGACGATCGAGTTCGCCGACCAGGCGGGTCTCGTTGCCGGCGCCTCCGGCGGTGAAGGCCTCGGCAACAAGTTTCTCGCCGGCATTCGCGAGGTCGACGCGATCTGTCTCGTGCTGCGCGCGTTCGAGGACGAGAACATCGTCGGCGACACCGACCCGCTCGCCGATCTCGAGACGCTCGAGCTCGAACTCGTCCTCGCCGACGCGACCACGGTCTCGAACAACCTGGAGAAGCGCCGCCGCGCCGCCAAAGGCGACAAGTCGCTCTTGATCGAGGTCGAGGCACTCGACACCGTCAACCAGATCCTGCAAGACGGCACGCCGCTGTGGAAGGCGAACGTCGCGGCCGAACACATCGCCGCGCTCACGACCTTCGGTCTGTTGACGGCCAAGCGCGTGTTCGCCGTCGTGAACATCTCCGACGCGCAACTCGACGACGTGGACGCGATCGTTGCGCCCGTCGCCGCCGCCTTCGG
>JBEEFR010000186.1:0-8521 GCA_041166285.1 Actinomycetota bacterium
CGGGCTCGGCGTTGAAGTCGCCGCACAGGACCGGCGGCAGCGGCGCATGGGGATCGACATGCCGGCGAATGAAGTCGTCGATCTCGACGACCTCGATCTCGCGGATGTGGCCTTCGTCGTAGCGCCACAACTCGGCGACAGAACTCATGGTGTCTCGATTTCTGCGAAGAGTCCGAAGTGGTCGGACGCGAACGCGCCGGTCAACGCGCGGTCGCACACGACGTCACAGAACGCGACGCGGCCCGCGCCTTTCGTGTCGTCTTTGCGCCAGCCGCTGAAGATGTAGTCGATCCGCCGGTCGGGCTCTCGCTCGACGGCGGCGTTGACGTTGCGGTTGTCCCATGTGAACCCGTCTCCGCGCCCACCGGCGACGCGCCACGCGTCTTGGTAGTACGTGCTGCGGCCGTTTATGGCGTGCGAGCCGGTGAGGAACCGGATCTCGGTCGAGTCGGGCTCGGCGTTGAAGTCGCCGCACAGGACCGGTGGCAGCGACGCTTCAGGATCGACGTGTTGGCGGACGAAGTCGTCGATCTCGACAACCTCCACTTCGCGGATGTGGCCTTCGTCGTAACGCCACACAAGGTGCGTGCTGAAGATGTCGAACCCGTTGGTACGCGCGTGCAGCACGATGCGCTGCACTTCGTCGAGCCGTCCCGGCGGGTTCGACTTGAGATCGCCGTCGTGCTGCTCGTCGATCGGCCAGATCGACAACACCGCGTTGCCGAACTTCGCGGCGCCGTCCATGACGTCACGACCGGCGAACGCAACGTGCCATTCACCGGCGGCGTTCTCGGCGATCCAGTCGGCTTGGTTCTTGCCGTCAGGCATCTGGACGACTTCTTGCAGACAGATGATGTGGGGTTCGACGTGATCGATCCACGCCACGATGTCTTGGCGACGGGCGCGCCAGTCGCCCATCACGTTCCAGATGTTGAGCGTCATCACCCGCAGCATCGGTCAGTCCAGCGACGCCACGAAGTCGTTGAGAATCTTGGCGCCGGCGTCGGGTACTTGCAGCGGCCAGAAGTGCCCTGACGCGAACTCGACTGACTGGGCGCCGAGCGTGTCGACTACTTCGGGTGCCAGATCGCCGGACGTAAACGGATCGTCGCTCGGACGCAGCACGAGGCACGGCTGGGTCGCCCGCGTGTAGCTGTCGCTCCAGTCGGCGTTGGGGTTCGGTACTGCGGACCGATACAGGTCGAGGATGCAGCTGTTCATCACCGGGTCTCCCATCCGCGTGAGTTTGAGCGCGGCGGTCTCGTCGAGACCGAACATCGCGAACAACGGCGCGCGTTCCTCGGGCGTCGACGCTTCCTGATCTTCGAAGAATTTCTCGCCGTCGCCCGGGGTCTGCCAGATCTGCGCGAAGTCGTGCCACACGTAGTTGGGGTGAAGGACGCCCCCGACGTCGGTGACGAACGAGCGCACCAGTTCCGGATACTTCTGGCCGATGCGCGCCGAGAAGCCGCCGCCCCAATCGTGGCCGACGAGGTCGATCGGGCCGTCGAGAGAGCGCAGCTCGTTCACGATCCACTCGACGTACGCGTCCTTCGTCGCGGTGAACCCCTCAGGGCGTGGGCACCCGAAGCCCGGTAGCCGCAACGCGGTCGAGGGTCCGTCGAGTTGGGCGCGAACGTCGTCCCAGATGTCGGCGGTCTCGGGCACTCCATGCAGCAGCACGATCATGCGGCGAACCTAGTTGTGTTCAGGCGAGCGCGTAGATGCGAACCAGCGACGTCTTGCCGCGTACGGGACGGTCGCCGCGATCGGTGAGGTTCGGCGGATGGTGCGAGCACGCGTCGACGACGGCTTGTGTCAGCAGGATGCTGTCACCGGTGTCCTTCGTCATCTCCTCGACACGCGACGCGATGTTCACGGCGTCGCCGATGACCGTGAAGTCGAGTTTGCCGCCGCCGCCGATCGTGCCGGCGATGACCTGTCCGGTGTTGATGCCGATCCCGAGTCGCAGCCCGTCACCAAACGTGTCACGGATCCCGCACTGGATGTCGATCGCGGCGCGAACGGCGCGGTCGGCGTGGTCGGCATGCGGCTCCGGCGTGCCGAAGACCGCGAGGACGCCGTCTCCCGTGTAGCGGTTGGGGTGACCGCCGGCGTCGCGGATAGCGGGCACGAGAATGTCGAAGAGCCGGTTGAGTTGCGCGACGGCGTTCTCCGGGGTCACGTTGTCGGCGTAGGTCGTGAAGCCACGCACGTCCGCGAAGAACATCGTGGCGTCCACGGCCTCGCCGTCGAAGATCGACGAGTCCTGGTTCAGCAGCCGTTGCGCCAACGCGGGATCGACGTACGAGCCGAACGCGGCGTGCAGCGCTTGGCGTTGCACCAACCCGTCCATCATGTCGTTGAAGGCGACGGCGATGTCGCCGATCTGATCGGCCGACGTGACCGCGAGGCGGTGTGAGTAGTCGCCTTGGCGCACGCGCGTGATGGCGGCTTCGAGGTCTTCGAGCGGCTTGAGCGTCGGCTGCGCGAGACCGATCTGGAACAGCGCGCTGCAGTACACCGCCATGGCGACGCTCGTGACGAAGCTGGCGACGAAGCCCGTCTCGAGCGACGAGTCGAAGAGGTACGCGATCCCGCCCGCGCCGAGGCCCGACACCAACGCCGCGGAACTGACGCCGGCGAACAGCCGCAGCTTGACCGACCACGCACGCATCTTCGGCGGCTGGTTGACGGTCAGTTCGGTCGCGATCTCTTCGAGCAGCGGACGCGCCAGCAGCGTACACGCGATCCCGACGAGGAACATCGAGATGGCGAAGGACATCGCGATCATCACCTCGACGATGAGGAAGCCGCGCCAGCCGAGGTGGCCGAAGTGCACGAGCATCGGGGCGACGATGGTCGCGCCGAGCGGCAGGGCGACTTTGAGTCCTTGCGCCGCGGCGCGCTGTGCCGACACGAGTGCGCTGTCGCGCACGTGCAACGGGTTGGAATGATCGCCGGCGATCCACGCCTCGATCGGTCTGCGGAAGCGCGGGATCGAATTGGCGCCGTAGAAGGCGGCGACGATCGAGATCAGGAAGGTCGTGAATCCGAAGACGACGCCGCCGGCCGCGCTGACGCGCCACACCTGTGCGAACAGCTCGCCCGTCGGAATGAGGACGAACACGCCGATGAACAACACCGCGACCGTCGCGCCGGCGTTGAAGTAGTGCTCTCGGAAACGACTCCAGAACCAGTCGACGAACCGTTCGAGCACGGCCCTGTTCTATCGGTTTGTCAGATGATCATGCCTGCACCGACGGTGGCGTTGGTCGCCTCGTCGATGAGAATGAACGAGCCCGTCGTTCGGTTGCGGCGGTACTCGTCGACCATGAAGGGCGACGTCGTACGCAGCGATACGCGGCCGATTTCGTTGAGCGACAAACCCGTGGCCGCTTCGTCACGGTGCAGTGTGTTCACGTCGAGGCGGTAGCGCAGTTCCTTCACGACGGCGCGCGCTTCCTTCGTCGTGTGCTTGATGGCGTACTTGCCGCCGGTCTGCATCGGCTTCTCGTTGAACCAGCAGACCATCGCTTCGATGTCCTGGCTCGGTTCCGGGTGGTTGCCCGGACGGCAGATCATGTCGCCGCGCGAGATGTCGATGTCGTCCTCGAGCCGGATCGTGACCGACATCGGCGCGAACGCTTCTTCGAGCGGGCCCTCGTAGGAGTCGATCGCCGCGATGCGAGTCGTCAGCCCGGACGGCAAGACGAGCACGTCGTCGCCGGGACGCAGCACGCCGCCGGCGACCTGGCCGGCGTAGCCGCGGTAGTCGTGGTGTTCGTCGTTGAGCGGACGGATGACGTACTGCACAGGGAAGCGGACGTCGACCAAGTTGCGGTCGGACGCGATCTCTTGCTCCTCGAGGTGCGTGAGCAGCGGGAGGCCGCGGTACCACGGCATATTGGTGGACGGTTCGACGACGTTGTCGCCCTTCAACGCGCTGATCGGGATGAACGAGAGGTCGGCGATCTCGAGGCGCGTGGCGAACTCACGGAACTCGTCGCGAATCGACTCGAAGACCTTCTCGTCGTAGTCGACGAGGTCCATCTTGTTGACGCACACGATGATGTGCGGGATGTGCAGCAGCGTCGCCAGGAACGTGTGGCGGCGACTCTGCTCGACCAGGCCGTTGCGAGCGTCGACCAGCACGAGCGCGACGTCGGCGGTCGACGACCCCGTCACCATGTTGCGCGTGTACTGCACGTGGCCGGGCGTGTCGGCGATGATGAACTTGCGCCGCGGCGTGGCGAAGTAGCGGTAGGCGACGTCGATGGTGATGCCCTGCTCGCGCTCGGCGCGCAGGCCGTCGGTCAGCAACGCCAGGTTGACGTAGTCGAGCCCGCGTCGTTCGCTGGCGTCTTCGACGGCGGTCAGCTGATCTTCGAAGATGCTCTTGGCGTCGTACAGGAGGCGACCGATGAGCGTGGACTTGCCGTCGTCAACCGAGCCCGCGGTGGAGAAGCGAAGGAGTTCCATCTAGAAGTACCCCTCCTTCTTGCGGTCTTCCATGGCCGCTTCGGTGAACCGGTCGTCGGCGCGCGTCGCCCCGCGTTCGGTGATGCGCGACGACGCGACCTCGTCGATGATCGCGTCGATCGTCGCCGCGGTGGACTCGACGGCACCGGTGCAGCTCATGTCGCCGACCGTTCGGTAGCGCACGATCATGCGCTTCGGCGTCTCTTCAGGAAGAAGCGTCATGAACGGCGCGGTCGACAGCAACATCCCGTCACGCTCGAACACTTCGCGCTCGTGACTGAAGTAGATCGACGGGATCTCGAGGTTCTCGCGGCGGAGGTACTGCCACACGTCGAGCTCGGTCCAGTTGGAGATCGGGAAGGCGCGGATGTGCTCGCCCTTGCGGACGCGACCGTTGTAGAGCGACCACAGCTCAGGGCGCTGGTTCTTCGGATCCCACTGGCCGAACTCGTCGCGGAACGAAAGGAAGCGCTCCTTGGCGCGCGCCTTTTCCTCGTCGCGACGGGCGCCGCCGAACGCGGCGTCGAAGCCGTACTCCTCGATGGCGTCGAGCAGCGTGGTCGTCTGGAGTCGGTTGCGCGACGCGCGCGGTCCCGTCTCCTCGACGACGCGGCCCTTGGCGATCGACTCTTCGACGCTGGCGACGATCAGCCGTTCACCGAGTTCGGCGACGCGCCGGTCGCGGAACTCGATCGCCTCGGGGAAGTTGTGTCCCGTGTCGACGTGCATGATCGGGAACGGGAACTTGCCCGGGCGGAACGCCTTTTCGGCAAGGCGCAGCAGGATGATCGAGTCCTTGCCGCCGGAGAACAGCAGCACGGGGCGCTCGAACGTCGCCGCGACCTCGCGCATGACGTAGATGGCTTCGGACTCAAGCATGTCGAGGTGCGACAGCTCGAAGCGGTTGCGTGAATCGGTGGCAGTAGGCATCAGAAGGGGAAAAGCCTAGAGGTGCAGGCCGCATTCCGTTTTATCGGTGCCCGCCCAGCGTCCGCTTCGCGGATCTTCGCCGTCGGCGACGGGCTTCGTGCACGGCCAGCATCCGATGGACGGATAGCCCTGTGCGGTCAGCGGGTTGACGGGCACGTCGTGGTCTTTGATGTAACCGTCGACGTCGGCCTGCGTCCAGTTGGCGAGCGGGTTGACCTTGATGAGGCCGCGCAGGTCGCGAGCCACGATCGGCGCGTTCACGCGCGTCTCCGCCTCGTCGCGGCGCAGGCCCGACATCCACGCTTCCTTGCCGGCGAGCGCGCGGTCGAGCTGGCCGACCTTCACTGCCGAGCAGCAGTTCTCGGGATCGACCTTCCACAGATCTTCGTCGTGCGTTGGCACGGTCATCATCCGCAGGTTGAGCCCGTACTTGCGGCGCACCTTCTCGACCGTTTCGAGCGTCTCGGGGAAGTGGTAGCCGGTGTCGATGAAGACGACCTCGATGGGCTCGTACACCTTCCACGCGAGATCCACGAGCACGGCGTCGGTCATCGACGCGGTGAGACACAGGTGCGGCGCGAAGTTGTCGACAGCCCAGCGAACGATCTTCGAGGGCGACGCGGTCTCGAACGACTTCGAGATATCCGCGAGCTCGCCGTCGCTGAAACCGTCAGCGGTCGCTAAGGGCGCAAGGCTTGCCATAGCTCCTCCACTGACTCGTCGAGCGTCTTGTTGCTCGTGTCGATGCGGACCTCCGGATTGAGCGGTGCCTCATACGGGTCGTCGACTCCGGTCAGGCCGCTGATAGCGCCTTCGCGCTGCTTGGCGTAGAGGCCCTTCACGTCGCGCTCGGAGCACAGTTCGACGGGCGTCGCCACGTGCACTTCGATGAACCGTCCCTCGTGCTTCGCCCGCACGTCGTCGCGCGCGTCGCGGTACGGCGCGATGACGGGGCAGATGGCGACGACGCCGTTGCGTGACAGCAACTCGGCGACGAAGCCGATGCGGCGCACGTTGGTGCGCCGGTCCTCGGGCGACAACCCGAGGTCGGCGGTGAGGCCTTCGCGAATCACGTCGCCGTCGAGAACCTCGACGCGCTGGCCCGCCTCGATGAATTTCTTCTCGAGCGCGTACGCCAGCGTGGTCTTGCCCGACGACGGCAAACCGGTGAGCCAGATCGTTGCGCCCTGGGAGACGTCGATCACGTGGCGCACTCGGATTCGCCGAGTTCGACTTCGTAGGGGCCGGTCTCGTCGTAGTCGACGTAGTAGTCCGGGCCCTCGTCGGGCTTCGGGAAGTAGTCGAGGTCGCGCAGGTCGTCGGCGAGCACCTTCACGCCGCCAATGCGTTCCATCCACAGCGGGAACGTCTCCATGGCGTTGCGCTCGTTGGCGTAGCGGCCGATGACGCGCACGGCGGCCTCGCCGCAGTTCTTCGCGGGGAGGCGCAACGCCTTCTGGCCGAAGGCGACCATGGTGTCGGCGAGGTGACCGCCGAGCAGCATCTGGTATCCCGGCGCAGCGACGCCGTGGGCGCGCCGTTCGACACCCATGAACCCGATGTCGGACACGTGGTGCTGGCCGCACGAGTTCGTGCAGCCCGAGATGTTGATGCGCACGCCGCCGACTTCACCGAGGCCGGCCTCTTCGAGGGCGACGCCGATGGCGTCGGCGAGGCCGCGGCTCTGCGTGACGGCGAGGTTGCACGTATCGGCGCCCGGGCACGAGACCACGTCACGCGACAGTTCGGCGCCCGGTTGTGCCATGCCGATGGCTTCGAGGCGTTCGTACAGCAGCGGGATCTGCTCTTCGGTCAGGTCGCGGAACGCGATGTTCTGGCGGTTCGTCAGGCGCACGGTGGCGTTGAACTCGCGCTGGATCGCGGCGAGCGCGCGGAACTGGTCACTGGTGATGTCGCCGAGTCGCGCGTAGGCGATCGCCGAGACCGTGCCCTTGGCGTTACCGCGGATCACGTTCGCCTGTTCCCACCGCGTGAACCGGTCGCGCCCGTTGATCGTGACCGAAACGCCGCTCGTGTAGCCGACCAAGTCGACTTCGACACCCGTCGCCATGCCGGCCGGCGTGTCGCCCACTTCTTGCACGTGGGCCGGTACGCCACCGGGGTAGCTCTGCGAACCGATGAGGAAGCGGCGCTCCTTGAGCACGCGGGCGATCACTTCTTCGGCGCCGAGTTGATCCATGACCCACTTGAGGCGGGCGCGCAGCTTGTTGTCGCGGTTGCCGTAGTGGTCGAAGGTGCGCAGCACCGCTTCGATGGTTGCGAGCAGGTCGTCGCGCGCGGTGAAGTCTTCGAGCGCGATCGCCGGATGCGGGTTGGCGCCGAGCCCACCGCCGATGAACACGCGGAAGCCCTTCTCGACGGTGCCGTCGGGCAGCGGACGACCGACGGCGACGACGCCGACGTCGTTGAACATCGCCTGACCGCAATCGGTGGCGCAACCCGAGAAGTTGATCTTGAACTTGCGCGGCAAGCGCTGCGCGTACGGGTGACGCACGAAGTAGCGGAACGTCGCTTCGGCCCACGGCGTGATGTCGAGCACCTCGAACGGGCACGCACCGGCGAGGTGGCAGCCCATCACGTTGCGGACGGTGTCGCCGCACGCCTCACGCGTCGTCATGCCGACCGAGCCCAGGTCACGAAGTACGCCGGGGACTCGGGTGAGTTCGACGAAGTGGAACTGGATGTTCTGGCGCGTCGTGATGTGGCCCCAGCCGCGGGAGTACGTGTCCGCGATGTGGCCCATCATCTCGAGCTGCTCAGGATTGATGCCGCCGTAGGGGATCTTCACCCGCACCATCTGGTTGGTGCCGCCCTGACGCTGGCCGTAGATGCCGTTGCCGAGGCGGAAGACCCGGAACCGGTCGTCGTCGGTGCCGTTGGCGAGGTAGCGCTCCAACTCCATTTCGAAGCGAGCGACGTCCTTGGCGATCAGGGGATCGGAGATGACGGGATGTTCAGCGATAGTCATAGGTCGGAGCCCCACGTGGACGAGGTGGACGAGTCAGCCTACTAAAACCCGACCTATTCGCTCAACATTCCGCTCCGGCGCAACTTTCTGCGGGTCAGCGTTGGTTAGGCCCGGAGAAGT
>JBEEFR010000187.1:0-29978 GCA_041166285.1 Actinomycetota bacterium
TCGATCAAGGCAACGGGTACCTCAACGGCAAGCCGAACCTGAAGGGAAAGGTGGTCCTGTACGACTTCTGGACGTACAGCTGCGTGAACTGTGTGCGCACGCTGCCGTACCTGGAGTCGTGGCACGACCGCTACGCCAAGGACGGGCTCGTCGTCGTCGGCGTGCACTCGCCGGAGTTCGACTTCGAGCAGATCCACGGCAACGTGTCGGCCGCGGTGAAGAAGCTGCACGTCACGTATCCCGTCGTGTTCGACGACGACATGACGATCTGGAACGCCTTTCACAATCAGTACTGGCCGGCGAAGTACCTCGCCGACCGTGACGGCGACGTGCGCTACGTCCACTTCGGGGAGGGCGCGTACGACGAAGCCGAGAACGCCATCCGCGTGCTGCTCGGTGTCGCCAAGGACGCGCCGCGCGCCACCGACCCGAAGGCGGCGGCCGAGAGCCTGACCGCGGCCAACACCCCCGAGACGTACCTCGGCAGCGCACGCGGCGGCGCCGACTACGTGAAGCTCACGGGCCGTTGGGACACCACCGACCAGTACATCGAGTCGACGGACGCGCACGAAAACCTCAACCTGACGTACCACGCCGGTGAGGTGAACCTCGTGCTCGACCGCAGCCGGAAGAACCCGACGTACGCCGTCGTCGAACTCGACGGCAAACCGATACCGAGCGGCGCGCGCGGCGCGTCGATCGTCGAACGCGACGGTCAGACGATGGTCGACATCGACGCCGCGGACCTGTACCACCTCGTCGCCCACGGACCGAAGGGCGACCACGTCCTCACGTTCCATCCCGGCGGTGCGGGCGTGCAGGCGTTCGCCTTCACGTTCGGAGACTGACGTTGCTGCGCGACGCGATCGCGTTGTTCGGCGCCGGGGTGGCGTCGTTCCTCGCGCCGTGCGTTGTGCCGCTGTTACCGGCGTACATCGCGATGATCGCCGGCGAGTCGAAGCGCGCCGTGACGGGCACGTTGCTGTTCATCGCCGGCTTCACGATCGTGTTCGCCGGGCTCGGCGTTGCCGCGGGCGCGCTCGGCTCGTCGCTGACCGACTTTCGCTCGGGCCTCGAGCGCGTCGGCGGTGTGGTCGTCGCCGCGATGGGCCTCGTGTTGCTCGGTGTGTTCAGCGACGTCTTCGTGCGCGAACGACGCGCCATCCTCACCGTGCCGAAGTCGTTCGGCGCCGCGCGTCCGGTCGTTCTCGGCGTGGCCTTCGGTGCCGCGTGGTCGCCGTGCGTCGGTCCGCTGCTCGGCGCCGCGCTCGTCGTGGCGGCGTCGTCGAGCAACCCCGCGAAGGGCGGCACGCTCCTCGGCGCCTATGCGCTCGGCATCGGCGTGCCGTTCCTCGTCGCGTCCCTCGGCCTGGCGTCGTCGGAGGGTTTCAACGCGTTCCTGCGTCGGGTCGCTCCGCCGTTGCAACGCGTCGCCGGTGTCCTGCTCATCGCCCTCGGCGTGCTGCTGACGACCGGTTGGTACGACCACCTCACGAGCTACCTGGCGCGCTTCACTCCGGCGCTAGGAGGTCTGTGAGCGCTCAGGAGCAACAGGCGCCCTCGGAACGCACCGACATGACCTCGGCGTCGGCCAGCACCGTGTAGATCTCCCACGGCCGGTTGTCGGGGGCGTCGATCCAGATCTTGTCCTGCACGGCGTAGCAGCAGGTGCCGTTGTCGTCGGTGGCTTCCAGGCCCTCGTCGGTCACGCGCGCCTTCGTGGCGAGCACCTCGTCCGTCGTCGCGACCTCGACGCCGATGTGGTTGAGCCCACCAGCCTGCGCGGCGTTCTCGATCAGGACGAGCTTCAGCGGCGGGTCGGCGATGGCGAAGTTGGCGTAGCCGGGCTTGACCTTCGCCGGGGTCGTGGCGAACAGCTTCGAATAGAAGGCGACGGCTTCGTCGATGTCGGAGACGTTGAGGGCGAGCTGCACTCGTGACATTTGGGTCCTCGATTCATTTATGATTGTCGATATGAGGATCATCGCGAAAAGATCGACGGATGTCAATACGTTAGCGACGCAGTTCGCGGCGCTCGGCGATCCCGTGCGACTCGAGATCCTCCGCTGCATCTCGGCGTCCGATGGATCGTGCTGTTCGTGCGACCTCGAAGCGCCGGTCGGCAAGTCGCAACCCACGATCAGTCATCACACGAAGGTGCTCGCGGAAGCGGGACTCATCGCCGGCGAGAAGCAAGGCCGGTGGGTGTATTGGAGCATCGTGCCCGAGGCGATGGCCGGATTGAGGGCCGCACTGTCCGAGTAAGGTTGGCCATCGTGGCTGAGTCGATCACGATCACTGACAACCGGACTGGAGAGTCGTTCGAGATTCCGATTTCGAACGGCGGGGTCAACTCGTCTGACTGGCGCAAGGCGATGCCCGACGTGTTCTTCTACGACCCGGGGTTCATGTCGACGGCAGCCTGCGAGAGCGCCATCACCGAGCTCGACGGCGAAGCGGGAATCCTGCGGTACCGCGGCTACCCGATCGAACAGCTCGCCGAGCACAGCTCGTACCTCGAGGTGGCGTACCTGCTGCGCAACGGTGAGCTGCCGACGCCGGAGCAGTTCGACGCGTGGAAACACGACATCACGCACCACACGTACATCCACGAGAACATGCGCAAGCGCTTCATGGAGGGCTTCCACTACGACGCCCATCCGATGGGCATGTTCGTGTCGGCGGTCGCCGCGATGTCGACCTTCTACCCGAAGGCGAAAGAGATCGAGCGCAAGAGCTCGCGCGACAAGCAAATCACGCGCCTCATCGCCAAGATGCCGACGCTGGCGGCGTGCTGTCACCGCTTCTCGGTCGGCATGCCGTTCGTGTATCCCGACAACAACCTCGACTTCGCCGCGAACTTCCTCAACATGATGTTCAGCCCGGACGAGAAGTATCCGTACCAGGATCCGGCGATCGCCAAGGCGCTCGACCTGCTGTTCATCCTCCACGCCGACCACGAGCAGAACTGCGGCACGACGGCGATGCGCGTCGTCGGGTCATCGCACGCCGATCCGTACATCGCCTGCTCGGCGGCGGCCGCCGCGTTGTACGGGCCGCGTCACGGCGGTGCCAACGAGCAGGTCATCCGCATGCTGATAGACATCGGCTCGGTCGAGAACGTGCCGGCGTTCATCAAGTCGGTCAAGGAAGGCACCGGCGGGCGCCTCCAGGGGTTCGGCCACCGGGTGTACAAGAACTTCGACCCGCGTAGCCGCATCATCAAGCAGGCGGCCGACGAAGTGTTCGCCATCACCGGCAAGAACCCGCTGCTGGAGATCGCGCTCAAGCTCGAAGAAGTCGCGCTCGCCGACGAGTACTTCACCAGCCGCAAGCTGTATCCGAACGTCGACTTCTACTCAGGCCTGATCTACCAGGCGATGGGCTTCCCCCTCGAGATGTTCACGGTGCTCTTCGCCATCCCGCGCACGACCGGCTGGTTGACGCACTGGGAAGAGATGCTCGAGCAGGATTCGAAGATCGCCCGGCCGCGCCAGCTCTACATCGGCGCCGAGCCCCGCGACTACGTCCCCATCACACAGCGCTGATCTGCGTCGTCGTCTCCGACGACCACGGCGCGCGCCAGGCCAGCCATTCCCTGCGCGCTGCGGGATGGGGTGGCATCGCCTTCGAGACGAACGTCGACGCCGCGCGTCGAACTGCTGAGAGCGGCCGCGCCGCGGTGCTCAACGTCTCGCGTCTCGATGCCTCGGCGGTCGAGCCGTTCCTCGCAGAGCCCTTCGTCTACGACTGGCGCGTCCCGCCGCCCGAGATGTCACAGGACGAGTGGCTCGTGCTCTACGGCGCCGGCGAGTTCACCGACCGCACCCGCGCCAATCGCCTCAAGTCAGCGCACGAAAAGATCGGCGACGACTTCGACCGCTGGCGACTTAGAGCGCCAGGGGGCTAGCGGGGACAGCGGGCCAGCCTTCGGGCAACAGGAGGTTGCCGGTGGCGGTGCGGAAGATGACCTGCCACTCGTGGTAGCCGCGGTAGGCGTTGCCGTTCAGCTGCATGCGCTGCGCGTAGTCCTTGACGGCGTTCACGTACTTCACGGTCGGGTTGTAGTGATGCAACGCGTCGTCGAGGCGGCCCGGGGCGCCGTTGGCCGCGAGGTAATGGGCGGCACCCATGATGGCGTCGCGGTTGGCGTGGATGTCGCCGGTGCCGTAGCGCGCCCACGTCGCCGGCAGGAATTGCATCGGGCCCTGCGCCCCGGCAGACGAGTCGCCCACGACGCGGCCGAGCTTCGTCTCGACGAGATGGATCGCGGCGAGCACTTCCCACGGCACGCCGGTCGCAGCCGACGCCTCCCGGTAGTAGCCCATCAGTTCGTCGGTCCCGGCGACGGGCACGATGTGCCACGACGTCGGCGGCGCCGCGGCGTGCGACTTACCGAGCGTGAGCAACTCGCGCACCGCGGCCACGTTGAGTGCGAGCGCCGGCTTGAGATCCGCGGGCAACGCCGCCGACACCGCCGCTTCGAACGACGGGTCGAGCGCGCCGATGCGCCGGTACCCGAGCTGCAGCGCGTACCCGGCGCTGTGCACGACGTCGGGCGTCGTCGCCGGATCGAGCGTGGCGTGCTCGGCGAGGGCGATGGCGCCCGCGGCGGCTGCCGGATCGTTGGACGTCGTCGCCGAGAAGTCGGGCGGCGGCGGCACGGTTGTGGTGGTTGTCGGCGGGATCGTCGTGGTGGTCGTCGTCGGCGCGACGCGCGCCAGGCGCCGCGGCGCGGCGACGGGTGTGGCCTGGTGATGACACGCCGCCAGCGTCATGGACGCGACGAAGAACGCCAGTACTGCTCGGCGATTCACGAAGCGCGTCCGAACCGATATACCGGACCACTCAACGACAAAACCCACAACTCCCCGCTCGCATCTTCCCCAAAGCTACTTGGTTGCGAGATCGTCACTCCCACGTCGCGGGCGACGCCGCCGACGGCGGCCACGATCTGGCCGCGGCAGTTGTCCGAGAACAGGTACCTGCCGGCGAGTCCCGGGATCGCCGTGCCGCGGTAGACGTAGCCACCGACGATGGCGCAGGACCCGTTGCCGTGCGACACCTCGATCTCGGGATCGACCGCTCCCGGCGGCGTGGCGCCGCCGTTGTAGGCGTGCTTACCCTCGCGCTTGTTCCACCCGAAGTTCACGCCGCGGACGCCGGCGCCGACGTGGTCGATCTCCTCGTACTGGTTCTGCCCGACGTCGCCGATCCATTGCTCGCCGTTGGCCCGGTCGAAGCTCCAGCGCCACGGGTTGCGCAACCCCCACTGCCAGATCTCGCCCTTCGCGCCTTGGCGTCCGACGAACGGGTTGTCGCCCGGCACCGAATAGCCGCCGCTCGGACTCGGCGCGACGCGCAGGATCTTGCCGCGGAGTGACCCGAGGTTTTGCGCGTTGCCGAACGGATCACCGGCGCCGCCGCCGTCGCCGGTGCCGATGTAGAGGTAGCCGTCGGGCCCGAACGTCAGCTGACCGGCGTTGTGGTTGGCGTACTGCGGATGGGGGATGGCGAGGATCGTCTTGCCGTTGCTGGCGTTCGCCCGCCCCGCCGAATACGGGTAGGCGACGATCTGCGTCGCGCCGTTGACGTCGGTGTAGTCGAGGTACAGCGTGTTGCCGTCTTTCGAGAACGCCATCCCGAGCAACCCCTGCTCGTCGCTCGTCGAGATGCGGTCTGACAGGTTCACGACGTCGATCGGATCCACCGACGCGCTCGTGGCTCCGACGCGCAACCGCGTGACGATGCCGCCCTTCTGCGCGATGTAGACGTTGTTGGGTTCGCCCGGGCGCACCGCCAGCGCGATCGGGCGCGTCAACGAAGCCATCTGCGTCGCCTTGAACTTCACGACGGTCCCGCCCGAGGTCGTCCCCGGCGACGACGACGCAGGATGGCTCGTCGACGATGCCGACCCGCGAGCCGTCGTCGCGCCCGGCGCGGCGCCGGTGGTCGTCGTGAGCTCACCGGCGGCGCTCGTCGACGTGGCGTCGTCGGCGCGCGTCGTCGTGGTGTGCTTGCGCGTCGCCACCTTGTGGTTGCCTCCGCCTCCGCACGCTGCCAGCACCAACGCCAGCGCGACCGCCATCCGCAACTTCATCGATTGATGACCCGCACCAGTCCTTCTTGGACGACGGACACCGCGAGTCGACCGTCCTGCGTGAAGATGCGCCCCTCGGCGAGACCGCGCGCGCCCGACGCCGACGGCGAGAACTGGTCGTACAGCATCCACTCATCGGCGCGGAACGGGCGGTGGAACCACATGGCGTGGTCGAGCGACGCGCCCATGATGTTGCCGTCTTCCCATTTCAGGTCGTGCGCACTGAAGATCGAGTCGAGCAGCGTCATGTCGGACGCATAGGTGACGACGCACACATGCAGCAGCGCGTCGTCGGTCAGCTTGCCGTCGGCGCGGAACCACAGCCGCTGCGTCGGGCTGTTCTCCACCGGGTCGATGAACCGCAAGTCGATCGTGCGCGGCCGCGAGTACCAGTCGCCCATCTGCTCCTTGTACGGCTCCATGCGCGTCTTGAAATCGGGCAGGCCTTCAGGATCGGGGAGTCCTGGCGGTATCGCGGCCGCGTGGTCGAGTCCCTCCTCGGCGACTTGGAACGACGCGCTCAGCGTGAAGATCGCCTTGCCGTGCTGGATGGCGTTGACGCGCCGCGTCGTGAAGCTGCGACCGTCGCGGATGCGGTCGACCTCGTAGATGATCGGTGTGGTCGGATCGCCGGGGCGGAGAAAATACGCGTGCAGCGAGTGGACGTGGCGCTCGGGTTCGCCGGGGCGGACCGACTCCTGCACCGTGCGCCCGGCAGCCACGAGCGCTTGGCCGGCGACCTGGCCGCCGAACACGCGCTGGCGGTTCTCGTCGGGCGACTGGCCGCGGAAGATGTTCACCTCGATGCGTTCGAGGTCGAGCAATGCGATGAGGTCGTCGAGAGCCGGCTGGTCCGTCGGTTCCATCCGCCTATGTTCGCAGACCCTTAGGCCGCGCTTCGAAGCAGCCGGTACACGCCGCCGTCCTGCGAGAGCACCCACAACTCGCCGTTCTTGTCCTGGCCGAAGCTGACGGGGTGCGGAATGTTGATGCCGAGGTTGATGGGTGTTGTGTCGTTGAGCGCGTACAGGTCACCGACGCAGTAGTCGGCGTACAGGAAGCTGCCAGCCAAACCGGCGATGCGCGTGCCGCGGTACACGTAGCCGCCGGTGATCGCGCAGTTGCCGTTGTCGTGCGTGTACTCGAAGATCGGATCGACGTTGCCGACCGGGGGCGCGCCGCCGTTGTACGGGTGGAGGCCCTCGCGCTGGTTCCAGCCGAAGTTGGCGCCCGTCGTCGCCGCCGGAACCCGGTCGATTTCCTCGTAGAGGCTCTGGCCGACGTCCGCGATGTAGAGGTCGTGGGGCGCGGCCTTGTCGAACGCCCACCGCCACGGGTTGCGCAACCCGATGTCAACGATCTGCGGTTGGGCTGTCGCGTTCGCGGCGTCGATGCGCAGGAACTTGCCGAGTAGCGACGCCGGGTTTTGGGCGTTGCCGTCGGGATCGCCGCCCCCGCCGCCGTCACCGGTGCCGATGTAGAGCAGACCGTCGGGGCCGAAGGCGATGTCGCCGCCGTTGTGATTCGAGTACGTGGGATGGGCGATGGTGAACAGCGTGCGTTGCTTGGACTTGTCGGCGACGCTGTTGGCGAACGGGTACTCGTACACGCCGTTGTCGCCGTTCTTGTTCGTCCAGTACGCGTAGAGCTTTGTCCCGGCGGGATTGAAAGTGATGCCGAGCAGCCCTTGCTCGCCACCGGTGTTCACGCGATCGAAGAGGCTGATGACGTTGGTCGTTCCGGTCCCGAGCGTCCACCGCTTGACGACGCCGTTCTTCTGCGCGATGTAGACGACGTTGGCGGGGTCGCCGGTACGGACCGCGAACGCGATCGGTTGGTTGAAACTCCTCGCCAGCTGCGCCCGCACGGCGATGGCGGCGTCGGCGCGCGCCGGCGCGTACGCCAGCGCGCCGACCACCACGGCGGCGAGGGCCGAATACCGTACGGCGGCATGACGAGGTTTCCCGATGGCTTCATTTGGGGCACGGCCACCGCGGCGCATCAGGTCGAGGGTGGAAACTGGAACAACGACTGGTGGGCGTGGGAGTGCAACCCCGACTCGGGCTGCGCCGAACCGTCGGGTGATGCGTGCAATCACTGGGAGATGTATGAGCACGATCTCGACCTTCTCTCGGGCTTCGGGTTCAATGCGTACCGCTTCTCAATCGAGTGGAGTCGCATCGAGCCGGAGGACGGGCTGTGGTCCCGCGCGGCGATCGATCACTACCGCCGCGTGTGCGAAGCGTGCCTGGAGCGCAACGTTACGCCCATGGTGACGTTCCACCACTTCACCACGCCGCGCTGGGTGACCCATCACGGGGGATGGGAGGAGCCGACGACCGCCGACCGTTTCGCGGTGTTCTGTCATCGCGCCGCTGAGCATCTCGGCGACCTCATGCAGTACGCCTTCACGTTCAACGAGCCGAACATGGTCGCGACGCACGGCTATCTGACGGGTGGGTTTCCGCCCGGCCGGCGCGATCCGGCGCTGCGACGCGCCGTCAACGACATCTTCGTCGACGCCCACCACAAGGCCCGCGCTGCCATCCGCGCCGCGGCGCCGAACGTCCCCGTCGGCCTGACGCTGGCGATGCAGGACAACCAAGCGATCGAGGGCGGCGAGCAGTACCGCGATCGAGTCCGTCGCAATCTCGAAGACGTGTTTCTCGAAGCTGCACGCGGCGACGACTTCATCGGCGTGCAGTGCTACACGCGGGCGCGGTTTGGGCCCGACGGCAACGTGCGTCCTGAACCGGGCGTGCCCCTCACGCAGATGGGCTACGAGGTGTGGCCCGAGGCGCTCGAGGCCTGCATCCGGCGGGCCACGGAGGTCACCGACGGCGTGCCGGTGATCGTGACCGAGAACGGCATTGGCACCGCCGACGACGAGGAGCGCATCGACTACGTCACGCGCGCGCTCGCCGGCGTGCAGAACTGTCTCGCCGATGGCATCGACGTGCGCGGCTACGTGTACTGGTCGTTGCTCGACAACTTCGAGTGGGCGTCGGGGTACATGCCGACGTTCGGGCTCGTCGCCGTCGACCGGCACACGTTCGAGCGCACGCCGAAACCGTCGGCTTACTGGCTCGGCGAAATCGCTTCGTCGTAGTACTCGACGCGGAACAGGTGCGCCGGCTCGGCGATGCCTTTGAGGTGCACGAGGCCGCGGTCGACGAACGAGACGCCCTTCCCGATCGCCAGCTCCCGCACGACGTTCGACACGAGGATTTCGTTGCCTAGCCCTTGGTCGCAGATGCGCGCCGCGGTGGCGACGACGAGTCCATGGAGGTCGTCGTCGGCCGACACCGGTTCACCGGCGTTGATGCCGATCCGGACGTTGACGGCGCGGTCGGGGTGTTCGGCGGTGAAGAGTCCGAACGTCGTCTGCATGTCGATGGCGCAGCCGACGGCTTGGCTCACCGACGGGAACTCCGCCATCAGCCCGTCGCCCATGCTCTTCACGAGCCGCCCGCCGCGGACTTCGAGGCAGTCGCGGCTGATGCTGTGGAAGGCGCCGTTGATCTCGTGCGCTGCGGTGTCGCCGATCGAAGCCGTCGTCTCGGTCGAGTCGACCATGTCGCTGAACAAGATGACCGTCGGGCGCACCGGCGTACGCGGGAAGTAGCCGTCGGACAGCGGCGCGTGCAGGAACGCGCCGACGTCGCCGAGCCACTCCGACGCGTCGCGGTCCCACGGGTTGGTGTTGGTGCCCTCCTGCGCGACGAACACGGCGTTGGGTACGAGCGCGGCGACTCGACGACCGAGGTCGACCGGGATCGCCTTGGACTGCCGGCGGTGCGTGATGAGCGTCGGCATGTTGAGATTGAGGAAGTCCTTCGACACGTCGAGGTCGAACGACAGTTGGTACAACTCCGTCGCCACTTCGGCGGTCACGGCGTCGCGCGCGAAGTGATCGCGCTGGTCCGACGGCATGCGATCGCGCTTGTCGGGGTCGGTGTAATAACCGAGCATCATCGACGCCATTCCCGGCTGGGCTTGCAAGAGGCGCACCGTCGACAGCACCGACTCGCGCATCTCGGGTGTGCCGAGGTCCTCGCCGCGCGCGTACGGGCAGTCGAGCACGAGCCGCTCGACCATCCCCGGCGCTTGTCGCGCAAAGCGCGCCAGGATCGGCGCGCCGTAACACGTCGCCAAGAAGGTGGCCGACTCGATGCCGAGCGCGGCGGTCAGGGCGTGGAGGTCCAACGCCAGATCGTCGAGCGACAGCCGACCGGTCACGTTGCGTTCAGACAGGCCGTTGCCGCGCAGGTCGTAGCGAATCACGGTGAAGTGCCGCCCCAACGCTTCCATCACGAGGCGGTAGTCCGGGAACAGCCACTGCAGGTCGAGGTGGCTCAACCAGCCGCGCACGAACACCAGCGGCGGCCCTTGGCCGTGCACGGAGTACGCGATGGTGACGTCGTCGTCGGTGAGCGCGAAGCGAATAGGCGGCGGCACTGACCGAAGCGTAAAGACGCCGTGATCCGCGTTCTGTGACGAATGACGCATCCGCTTACGATGGGCCGATGACGTCGATCGCCGACCTGCGCGCCCGCGCCAAGAGTCCCGGCGGGCAGAAGGCGATCAAGTACACGCTCGTTTCGGTGATCTCGGTCATCGTCACCCAAATCGCGTTGTTGGGCTTGCAGCTGGTGCACATGTCGCCCGTCGCCGCGAACCTGGCGGCGTGCACCATCGGCGGCGTTCCGAGCTACTACCTCAACCGGCGCTGGGCCTGGGGCAAGTCGGGCAAGAGTCACCTGTGGAAGGAAGTCGTTCCCTTCTGGACGCTGAACTTCATCGGCATCGGTTTCTCGACGGGCTGCGTCGCCATCGCCGACCACTGGAGCCTGACTCATCACTACTCGCACCTCGTGCGATCGCTGCTCAACAACGCGGCGAACCTCGGTGCGTTCGGCGTGTTGTGGGTGGGCAAGTTCCTTGCCTTCAACAAGCTGATGTTCATCGACCATGCCGCTGAGTCCTGAGCTCGCCGCCGTCGCGGCGCGCACCAAGGGATTCATGCCGGTCGACGAAGGCAACGCGCTGCACGACGCCGGACTCGTCGCGGCGAGCAGCGGGCTCGGCCCGCTCGTCGAGATCGGCACGTACTGCGGGCTGTCTTCGATCTACCTCGGCGCGGCGGCGCGCGCCGGCGG
This sequence comes from Actinomycetota bacterium, assembly GCA_041166285.1. Taxonomy (GTDB): domain Bacteria; phylum Actinomycetota; class Acidimicrobiia; order Acidimicrobiales; family JACCXE01; genus JACCXE01. The sequence goes on from JBEEFR010000187.1 coordinate 11,260, forward strand.
CGCCGTGTTGTTCACCGTCGACCACCACCGCGGTTCGGAAGAGAACCAAGCGGGATGGGAACACCACGACACTGACCTCGACGACCCCGAAACCGGTCGCATGGACACGCTGCCGTTCTTCCGCCGCACGATGTTCGACGCCGGACTCGAGGACGTCGTCGTCGGCGTGCTCGGGCACTCAGCCGCAGTGGCGCCGTACTGGCAACAACCGATCGCACTGCTGTTCATCGACGGCGGCCACGGCGAAGAACCCGCGTGGGCCGACTACAAGGGCTGGACCCCGCACATCGCCGACGGCGGCTGGCTCGCCATCCACGACGTGTTCCCCAACCCGGCCGACGGCGGTCGCCCGCCCTACGACCTGTACCGGTACGCCCTCGACACCGACGGGTTCACCGAAGTCAGCGCGACCGGCAGCCTCCGCGTCCTGCAGAAGGCGTAACACCGCTTCGTCACACTCGCGGCGTGCGCGACAAGCTCCTCGCCGACCGAATCCGCGCTGCGGCGTGCGTCGTGCTGAAGCACGCCGGCGGCGCGCCGCTGTCACTCCGCGAGATCGTCGACGCCGTTCGTGAACTCGGAATCCCGATTCCCGCACCCGCCAACAAGACCGTCTCCGATCTCCTGCGGACGGAACTCAACCGCAACCACGTTCGCCGCTACGGGTGGGGCAGCTACCGCATCGGCGACCTGCCGCGCACGACCGAGCAAGGCATGCGGCGTCGCATCGACTCGTACGTCCTCGGAATGGCTGTCTACAAGAACTCGCAGAACGGCCTCACCGACGACCAAGCCCGGGCGATCCAGCAAGCACGTGCCCAAAGCTCAGGCCGTCGTCTAAGCGAATTTTCCTAATCTCGTTCGGTGGCGATCGGCGAAGTGCGCGTCGAAACGAAACACGGCTCCGATGATGAGCTGCGGACGAAGGCGCTTCTCGAAGGGCTTATGGCCGAGCACGACTTGTCGAGATTCACCTTCACACACGACGTCCGCATCGATGAAAACGCCATTCCGCACAGCCACCCCGTGCTGACGATGTCGACGCGATTCATGGTTCGCTCACGGAACGGTGCGTTGGCGGATTACCTCCACGAGCAACTGCATTGGTACGTGTCGCAGCACCGGCGCGCGGCGCGGGACGCCGACAAAGCCTGGAGGAAAACGTTCGGCGCCGTACCTCGCGCTGCCGGCGGAGGGGCGAAGACGCGTCGGTCCACGCGATTGCACCTGACGGTGAACTGGTTGGAGTTCGAGGCGCTGTCGGAGGTCGTGGGTCGTGACGCCGCGACCGACGTACTTCACGAAAAGGCAAACGGTCGCATCTATCCGTGGGTGTACCGACAAGTCGTCGACCGGTATGACGAGATCGGCGCTGTGTTGAACAGAGTCGGGCTCGCCCAGAATTTCGCTTAGACGACGGCCAGGTGTTGGCAGTCGTTTCGTTGCGCCCGCTGGCGCGGCCCGCTGCTACCCGTAGGCGAAGGAGGGCAACTGCTCGTCGCCGGTGAAGATGTCCCACGCGGGCGACTCCTCGCTCAGCGCGTCGTCGGCGAGCACGACCGCGGCGGCGGTGTACGACGAGCGCTCGTCGGCCGGGAAGTGCACGCCCTCGTTGAGGGCGATGCCCGTCCAATACGAGCCGTCGGTGTCGCGCAGCCGACGCGTCTGGTCGAGCAACCACTCGGCCTTGGTGCGTTCGCCGACGGCGAGGTGCGCCAGTGAGCACTCGGCGGTTTCCGCCGCGGTGATCCACGCGGAGTCCGACACGCAGCGCACGCCGCGCTTGTCGTGCGTGAACTCGTCCCAGCGCTCGGCGAGACGGGCGCGGCCTGCGGCGCCGCTCACGGCGCCGCACAGCACCGGGTAGTACCAGTCCATCGCCCACGGCTCTTTCGGTTCGAAGGCGTCGGGGCAGTGGGCGACGGCGTGCGCGAGGCGACCGGCGGCGCGCTTCCACGCGGGGCGGTCGGCGCCGATCGATTCGGCGAGGCCGATGGCGCAGCGCAACGAGAAGGCGGCCGACGACGAGCCCGTCAACAGCCCGTAGTGCGGCGGTTCGAGCGACCACAACAGGACGCCCGACGGTTCTTGCAACGACAGCGCGAACTCGACGGCGCGTTCGAGCATCGGGAACATCTCGGCGACGAAGGCGCGGTCTTCGAAGATGCGCAGGTGGTGCCACAACCCGGTGGCGACGTAGAGCGAAACGTTGGTGTCGCGGCGCGGGTCTTCGACGCGATCGCCGGCGAGGTAGTACGAGCACCACGAACCGTCGTCGTGCTGGAGGCTGGCGAGCCAGTGGTACGCGGCGTCGGCCTGATCGCGGTAGCCGCCGATCGCCAGCGCCATCGCCGCCTCGACGTGATTCCACGGGTCGGCGTGGCCGCCCGGGAACCATTCGATCATCCCGTTGTCGAGCTGGAGCTCGGCGATCGAGGCGATCGTCTGCTTGCGTTCGGCTGGGGTCAGCATCAGGCGTCCCGCCTCGCGTACACCACCATGCTCTTTCCGAACAGCGGCGCGGTCACCGCTTCGGCGAGCTGCAACGGCAGCGGGTTGTCGGTGATCTGCCACGTCAGCAGCTGGTGGTACGCCTTCACGAGCGGGTGGGTGTCGTTCGACACGCCGACGGCGCACTTGAGCCACCAGTACGGACCGTGCAGACCGTGCGTGTGGGCGACGCCGGTGACGGTGAGGCCGGCGTCTTTCAGTCGCTGCACGAGCACGCTCTGGCGGTAGATGCGCACGTGGCCGCCGGGGACCATGTGGTACTCGTCGCTCAGCGCCCAGTTGATCAACTCGGGGCCCCAGCGCGGCACCGTGATGCCGAGCGTCCCGCCGATGCGCGTGACGCGCACGAGTTCGTCGATCGCGACCGTGTCGGTCGGGATGTGCTCGAGGATCTCCGACGCGATGACGCGGTCGAACGCGCCGTCGGCGAACGGCAGCTTCAACGCGTTGCCGACCGCCGTGGTGCCGGCGCCTGACGACGGGATGTCGCCGGCTTGGTCCATCGCCAGTAACAGGCCCGCAGTGTTCTTGACCTCGACGTCGTCCATGTCGAACGCGACGACGCGCGCGCCGCGGCGCGCCGCTTCGTACGCGTGACGGCCGGCGCCGCAGCCCATGTCGAGCAGATAGTCGCCCGGGCGGACGCCGAGGCGGTCGTAGTTAACGGTGAGCATCGAGCACCTTCTCGTATTCGCGGACGGTGCCTTCGGCGCACGCTTTCCACGTGAACATCTTCTCGACCCGCGCCCGTCCGTTGCGTTCGAGCGACTCGCGCAGCTTGCGGTCGTCGAGCACCTTGACGATCGCCTGCGCCAGCGCGCCCGGATCGTTCGGCGGCACCAGCAGTCCCGTGCTGCCGTCGGTGCCGACGACTTCGGGCAGCGCGCCGCCCGTCGTGGCGACCAGCGCGGTCGAGCACGACATCGCCTCGACGGCGGGCAGCGAGAACCCCTCGTAGAGCGACGGGACGACGGCGACTTCGGCCTCGTTGAACAACTCGACCATGCGGTCGTCGCTGATGCCGGTGTTGAACTGCACGACGTCCTGGAGCCCGAGTTCGGCGACGCGCGACGCCACCTTGGAACCGGACCGCGGCTTGCCGACGAGCGTGAGCGTGACGTCGCGCTCGGTCTTCACCTTCGCGACCGCTTCGAGCAGCGGCATGAGTCCCTTGAGCGGCACGTCGGCTGACGCCGTCGTCATCAGGCGACCGGGCACCTTCTTGACGTGGTCGAGGCGACGGAAGCGTTCGTGGTCGACGCCGACCGGCACCACGCCGAGGCGGTCGAGGTCGACCCCCATCTGCGCGTTGATGTCGCGCTTCGACGACGTGGACACCGTGACCAGCCGCGGCAGCTGGCGCGCCACGCGCTTTTGCATCCCGAGGAACTGGTACCAGCGGCGCAGCGTCAAGGCCTTTGGGCGACCCTTGTGGGCGGCGAGGTCGAGATCACGGTCGACGGTGATCGGGTGGTGCAGGGTCGTCAGCAGCGGCCATCCGTCGGCGACGAGCCCCAGCAGACCCGAGCCGAGGCACTGGTTGTCGTGGATGATGTCGAAGTCGTCACGACGATCGGCGAGCACGCGGCGGATGCGATGGCTCCACGTGCGGGGCTCCGGGAATCCGCCCGACGCCATGATCAGGAACTCCTCGACGTCGATCCAGTTCTTGAACTCCCACGGCCACGGGATGCGGAACGGGTCGGGCTCGCGGTACAGGTCGAGTCCTGGCACCGGAGTGAACTTCACGCCCTCGTCGAGGACGGGGTACGGCGGGCCGCTGAACACCTCGACTTCGTGCCCGAGCTCGGCCAGCGCACCCGTGAGGTAACGGGTGTACACACCCTGGCCGCCGGAATACGGGTTGCCCCGGTAGATCAGAAAGGCAATCCGCATGAGGAAGGACAGGCTAACCGGTCGTCTTGACCGAACGGTCAAGCGCAAGGGCGCCCAGCACGAGGATCACGACGAGGATCACGACCGGCCGGTCGCCGTGGCGGTCGAACGGCGTGCGGCCGTGGCGCCTGTGGAGAACCGACGTTGCCGCTGCTCGCGGGCCCAATTTGGAGACTTTCGACGTCCGGCCGTGCGCGTCGACGAACGCCGAGTGGCCCGTCGGCGCCGCCTGGACGAGGTCGCGCCCGGTCTCGACCGCGCGCAGCCGCGCCGCCGCCACTTCCTGGCCCGGCACCTGCCGCCCGTTGAACGACGACGCGTTCGTCGGCACCAGCAAAACCTCCGCGCCACCGTGCACCGCGGTGCGCGCCCGGTCGGCGAAGAACACCTCGTAGGAGATCATCACGCCGAGTTGGCCGGCGCGGGTCAGCAGCACCCCGTCGCCCTTGCCGGCGATGGCGTCGCGCGGCACGGGCGAAATGTCGGCGAGGTGCTTGATGAGCCCGCGGGCCGGCACGTACTCGCCGAACGGCACACGGTGCACCTTCTCGAAGCGGTCGACGATCTTGCCGCTGCGGTCCCACGCCACCGCCGCGTTGCGGAAGCGGTTGGTGCCGGAATCCTCGACGACGCCGGCGACGAGCGTGGTGCGCAAGCCGGCGGCGACGTCGCCGACCTCGAACTTCACCGGGTCCTTGGCGACCGGCCCGGTCAGGTCGATGACGTCCTCGGGCCACACGACGAGGTCGATCGGGCGCACCAGGCGGTGGGTCGCTTTGAGCTGGTTGCCGAAGACGTCGGTGCTGATGTTCTCGATCGCCCGCAGGCCGCGGGGCCCGCCGCCCTGGGCGTAGCCCACCCGCAGCGAACTCATCGCCTTCGGCGTCGGTGTCAGCCAGGCGACGGCGACGACGGCGACCGTCGCGAACGCGGCCGCGACGGCCAGCGCCCGGTTGCCGCGCACGCAGTAGATGCCGGCGCCCACGAGCGCCACGACGAACACGACGGCGAGGTCGCCGCCGAGCTTGGAGACCGGCAGCAGCGGCCCGTTCACCTGGCCGAGGGCGACGCCGGCGAGCGGCAACCCGCCGAGCGGCCACCGATACCGCAGCAGCTCACCGACACTCACCAGCGCCGGGAAGGCCAACACCATCACGCGCGGTGCCTTGATCGGGATCACGAAGGGCAGCGTCGCCAACAGCGTCTCAATGACCAAGAGCCCGATGAAGGCGACGACCGCAAACTCGATCGACCACGCCAGCCCAACCGCGAAGTACGCCAGGTTGAACAGCGCCGCCGTAGGGATCCGCTTCCCGTTCGTGAGTGCGTACAGGAACAGCGCGTATCCGAACGGCGCCAGGAACCACAGCCCGAACGGCGGCAACGACAGGCCGACGACGACACCGCCGACGGCCGCGGCCAGGAGCGGTCGCACTCTTACCGCGGCACGAAGCTCGTGGTGCAGGACTCCTGTTGGTTGATGTTGACGTCGACCTTCACCGGGAAGTTCGACGTCGGGTGCCCGATCGAGAACTGCGCCTCAGCGTGCTTGTTGGCGTCGAGCTGCGCGGAGTAGTTCGAGGTGGTCGACTTGAAGTGCACCGCAATGGCGGCGGTCGCACTCGGGAAGTGCGAGTCGACGATCACGGTTTCGGTTCCGCCCTGCGACGGGTTGGGATCCTTCATGCGGGCGATGCACTGACCGTCGGGCAGCGGCGGAGTCGTGGTTGTGGTCGTCGCCGGTGCGGCGTGCTGGACGGCGTCCTTGGCCGCGCCGCACGCCGTGCCCATAACCGCCACCGCCAGGAGCACAAGAACCTTGCGCACCGCTAGCGCGCCTTCTTGAGGAGGCCGAACACGCCCCGCGCCACGGTGTTCATCATGCGGCGTCCTTCTTGCGACTTCAGGTAATGCACGACTGCGCCGTCCTCCTTCTTCTGTTTGTGCTCGTGCGACTCCTTCGGGGCCGGGCCCGGCTCCGGGGCCGTGACCTGCATCTTCTCGGCGAGCATTTCTCGGGCCGACTGGCGGTCGATGGCGGTGGCGTACGACGACCAGAGCGAGCTCGCCTTCGCCGACGCTTCGACTTGCGACGCGTCGACGGCGCCCATCAGCGAGCGCGGCGGCAACATGCGCGTCCACACGACCGGCGTCGGCGTGCCGCGCGGCGACAGCGTCGTGACGATGGCCTCGCCGATGCCGAGCTGGGTGAGGTCCTCTTCGAGGTCGTAGTCGTCGGTTTTCGGATACGTCGTCACGGCGGCCTTGAGCGCTTTGGCGTCGCGGGGCGTGAAGGCGCGCAGCGCGTGCTGCACCCGGTTACCGAGCTGCGCCAGGACGTCGTCGGGAACGTCGTCGGGCAACTGCGTGACGAAGAACACGCCGACACCTTTGGAACGCACGAGCCGAATCGTTTGCGCGACCTGGTCGAGGAACTCCTTCGACGCGTCCTCGAACAACAGGTGGGCTTCGTCGAAGAAGAACACGAGCTTGGGTTTGTCGGTGTCACCGACTTCGGGCAGCTCGTGGAACAGCTGCGCCAGCAGCCACAGCAGGAACGTCGAGAACAGCTTCGGGCGGTCCTGGACGCCGGGCAATTCGAGACATGTGACGATGCCCCGGCCGTCGCTGACTTGCAACAGGTCGTTCACGTCGAACTGCGGCTCCCCGAAGAAGGCGTCGGCGCCCTGATCCTCGAGTTCGGTGATGGAGCGCAGCAAGACACCGCCCGTGGACGCCGCGAGACCGCCGATGCTCGCCAGTTCGGCTTTGCCGTCGTCGCTCGTGAGGTACTGCAGCACGGCGCGCAGGTCGCTGAGGTCGAGCAGGCCGAGGCCCTTCTCGTCGGCGTAGTGGAACACGACCGACAACGACGACGTCTGCGTCTCGTTGGCGCCGAGGACCTTCGCCAGCAGCTGCGGGCCGAACGACGACACCGTCGCCCGCACCGGCACGCCGTTGCCGATGCCGCCGAGCGCCAGGAACGTCGTCGGCGTCGCCTCGGCCTGCCAGTCGACGCCCAGCTCCTTCGCCCGCTCGGAAACGGCGTCGCTGGCGGGACCCGGCGCGCTCAGCCCAGACAGGTCGCCCTTCATGTCGGCCGCGAACACCGGGACGCCGAGCTTGGACAGCTGCTCGGTCATCAGCTGGAGGGTTTTGGTCTTGCCCGTGCCCGTCGCGCCTGCGATCAACCCGTGACGGTTGCACATGGCCACCGGCAAGCCCACGACCACGTCGCTGAACACCTCGCCGTCGTGCAGCGCACGTCCGAGCTCGATGTATCCGTCACCGGGCTTGTACGCCCCCGTCATGCGAGCAACGAAGTCGTCGCCCCCAGCCTTCTTCTTCGCCGACATCGATTTCGAAGCTAGCCGCTACACTGTCTCGCTACTTTTCGTGACGCGAAGGGTCGTCGTTTGGCATCACATCCCGAACTGGTCGCAGAGCAGCGTTATCTCGACCAGGTCTATGAACGGCTGCGTGAGCAGCGAGAACGCGCGTCTGACCTGCTCAGCGACGTCCTCCTGACCGAAGGCGTGACCCCGCAGTCCGTGGTCGAGCGCGAGATGATGGCCGAACAGGCGCAGCTGCGGCTCGGCCAACTCGACGTGGGGCACCTGCCGATCTGCTTCGGGCGGATCGACCGCGACCAGTCGCTTTCCGAGCAGGGCATGCCGGGAGAAGCGTTCTACATCGGCCGCATGGGCGTGTGGAGCGAGGACCAGGATCCTCTCGTCATCGACTGGCGCGCGCCGGTCGCCGAGCCGTTCTACCGGGCAACCGGGCGCCATCCAATGGGCCTGGCCCGCCGCCGACATTTCATGTGCCACGGCCAGGTCATCGAGGCGATCGAGGACGAGGTCTTCGACCCCGACGCGCTCGGTGACGCCGAAATCGACATGGTCGGTGCGGGAGCACTGCTCGCCGCCCTGGAACGCGACCGCACCGGCCGCATGCACGACATCGTGGCCACCGTCCAGCGGGAGCAGGACGAGATCATCCGCGGCTCGATGCACGGCGTGCTGGTTGTGCAGGGCGGTCCCGGCACCGGCAAGACCGCCGTGGCGCTGCACCGCGCCGCCTACCTGCTCTACACGCACCGCTTCCCGCTCGAGCGCCAGGGCGTGCTCGTCGTCGGGCCGAACCCGCTGTTCCTGCGCTACATCGACCAGGTCCTCCCGTCGCTCGGCGAGACCGGCGTCGGGCTGTACACGGTTGACGGGCTCGTGCGCACGCTGCCCGACTCGCACGTCAACTCGCACCGACGCGGCACCGAGGCTGATGCCGTCGCCCGGGTGAAGGGAGACGAGCGCATGGTGAAGGTCATGGCGAACGCCGTCAGGGACCGCCAGCGTCCTGTCCCTAAGGACGTGCGCATCCCGTTCGGCGCGTTCACGCTGACGCTGCACACCGACGAGTCGGCGGAAATCGTCAACATCGTCAAGCGCCGCCCCGGCACGCACAACGCTCGGCGGCGTCAGGTCGAACAGCTCACGATCAAGCGGTTGCTCGCGGCGCACGAGCGGCGGGTGCAGCACATCCGGCCCGAGGCCGACGACGTCGAGACCGACCGCGAACAGAAGGCGATCCAGGAGCAGGAGCAGCGCAAGCGGCTCTCCCGTGTGCCCGAGTTTGTCGCCGCCCTCGACCGGATGTGGCCGGTCATCTCGCCCGAGGAGCTCCTCCACGACCTGCTCGGCGCCAAGGCGCTGATCAAGCTGGCGGCGCGCGGCACGCTGACCGACGAAGAGGTGTCGTTGCTGGTGCGCCCGCGCAGCGAGTCGTTCGAACACGTCGCGTGGACCTCGGCCGACCTGGCGCTCATCGACGAGCTGCGCACCCACCTCTACGGGGGCGACTCCGTGCGCCAGTACGGCCACGTGATCGTCGACGAAGCGCAGGATCTGTCGCCGATGCAGCTGCGCGTCCTCGCCCGCCGCTCGCTCGGGTCGATGACCATCGTCGGCGACGTCGCGCAGGCCAGCGGGCACTGGGCGCCGTCGTCGTGGGATCAGGTGCTGGCGCACCTCCCGTCCGTCGGTGGTCCGGCGCGGCTCACTGAGCTCACCGTCAACTACCGCACGCCTGGCGCCATCATGGACGTCGCCGCCGCGGTGCTCGCCGAAGCCGCACCGGAGTTGGGCATGCCGCGCTCGGCGCGGCCGGGAGGCACACCGCCGGCTGTCGTCGCCACCGACGACGTTGCGGCCGCGCTGGCCGGCGTCGTACGCGACGAGCAGGCCAAAGGCGGCACGCTCGCGGTCGTGTGCGCCCCCGAAGACGAGCCGCGCATCGCGGCGACGCTCGCCGAGGCCGGTATCACGGTCGGCCGCGACGAGGAAGGCCTCGAAGAGCCCGTTTCACTCGTTCCCGTCGCCCTCGCCAAGGGCCTCGAGTTCGACTCCGTCATCGTCGCCGAGCCCGCGACCATCGTCGACAACGCCAAGTTCGGCCTCCGTGCGCTGTTCGTCGCCCTCACCCGCGCCACCAAGCGCGTGACCATCGTCCACTCGAAGGAATTGCCACGAGCCCTCGCCCGCGGTCTCAGCAGCTAGCCCTCGCGGCCGCTGCGTGCGCCGTGGCGCTTTCGGGCGTCGTGCCGGCGCGCGCGAGCTTTGCGGGGTCGAACGGGCATATCGCCTTCGTCGACGGCGCCAACAACGGCTTGTTCTCGGAGGGCTACCTGTTCACCGTGCGGGCCGACGGGTCCGGCCGGACGCGCATCACGAGCGCCCCGGCGTTCAGTGCGCCGCAGTGGTCGCCGAACGGCAGGCGCCTGGCGGTCGAACACTCGGGCGATGTGTGGACGATGAGCCCAACGGGAGCGTCACTCGTCCGCGTGACGACGAATCCGGCCGACGACTTCGAGCCGACATGGTCGCCTGACGGAGCGTCGCTGGCGTTCGTGAGCAACCGCACCGGCGTGCGCAACATCTTCGTCATCCACGCTGCCAAACCGTTCGGGTCGCCGCGCCAGGTGACGCGTTACGCGCCGAACAGCACCGGCGACGTCACCGACTTCGCGACGTCACCGCGCTGGTCACCAGATGGCCAGGCGATCATGTTCCGTCACTGGCACAGCTCCGGCGAGGAACCCGTCGCGGCGTTGGCGCGCGTTCCTGCGATCGGCGGCGCCGTAACGGCAATACCGACGGGATCGGGGCACGTGTTGGGGTCTGACTTCGCACCGTCGGGATCCCAAATCGCGTTCTCCACCTTCCAAGATCCGTTCCACAACCTGGCGCCGACGCGCCTCGCCGTCGCGAACGACGACGGTTCGTCGCCCCGGGTGCTTCTCGCCGACAACGGCGACCCTGCCACCCACGAGGCTCGCAAAGTGTTCGGCGACGTCGCGTGGGCGCCCTCCGGGGCCTACCTCGTATTCACCAAGGGTGGGACGCAGTCGGGGTTGTGGCGCATTCGCGTCGCCGACCGTCAGGAGCGTCAGCTGTCGGCGACGGGACGCCAGCCGGCCTGGCAGCCGTTTCCGTAGCCGGCAACGCGAACTGGTCCTCTCAACGACCGCGGTGCGGTCGTCTCGAGGACCAGTTCGAGAAAGAAACTCTGGGTTGTTACGCGGAGACCAGCGACGCCAGCGTCTTCTGGTTGAGGCGATCGTTCGTCGTTGAACGCTCGGCAACCGCGCGGCGGTAGGCGTTGCGGCGGGCTTCGGCGCGCACCGCGTTCGGATGGGGGCGACGACCAACCTTGACCTCGGCGACCTCGTCGTCGTCGACCGGGTTGATGCGATCCTCGAGGCCGACCTTCAGCAGGGCCAGCGCTTCGGTGCGCATCTGCGAGATGCGGGACTCGGTGACGCCGATCTCTTCGGCCAGCGTCGCCATCGTCTTGTCCTCGAGGAACGAGCCGATGATGACCTGACGCAGGCGCTCGGGCAGCGTCGCCACGGCGTCGACCAGGTAGCCACGCTTCTCGGCTTCCTCGATCTCGAGGTCGGGGGTGAGGTCCTCGGACGGGACCGACTCGCCGATGCTGATGCCCTCGGCGGTGATGCCGTCGAAGGTCAGGACAACGGCGCGGTTCACATCATCGGCGACCTCGATGACGTCCCGCGGGTCCCAGCCGAGGGCACCAGCAACTTCGACCGGGCGGGGCGCACGGCCGAGAACCGGCGTCAGCTTTTCGGTAACAGCGGCGACCTGACGGGCACGGGCACGGACCGAGCGGGTGGCCCAGTCGGCACGGCGCAGCTCGTCGAGCAGGGCGCCCTTGATGCGGGTGTTGGCGTAACGGTCGAAGCGCACACCGCGCTCGGGATCGAAACCACGGGCCGACGCTGCCAGCGCCGCCATGCCTGCCGACTCCAGGTCGTCGCGGTTGACGTGGCGCGGGATGCGCGTGGACAACTGCGAGACGGCGTAGCCGACGAGGTACATGTGCTCGCGGATCAAACGCTCTTCAGCGCGCAGCGGGCGGGTCTGGCGGTTCACGGTGGTCATGAACCAAATCCTCTATGAGCCCTTGTCCCATTCCAATCGATCGCTTGGGTCATTTTTGGGATCTGGGCGGACTAGTTCCCCTGATTAATTTGGAATTGTGGAAGTAACCACCGAAGAACTCGCCGAAGTGTTGAACCCTTTCGTCCTCGACGTACGCCGACATGAGGAGTGGGTCGAAAAAAGGTTGCGCGGTGCGACCCTCATCCCGATGGATCAGCTCAACGATCGCATCGAGGAAATGCCTGATGACCAGGTCATTTACGTGATCTGCGCCGTCGGCGGACGCTCCGCGCGCGTCGCCGAAGCGCTCCGTCGCGCCGGCTACGACGCCGTCAACGTGGCCGGTGGGGTCAACAAATGGGTCGAGGAAGGCCGCCCCTTCGAAAGCGCCGAGTGATCAACATCGTCGTCGCCGCCGGCGGGACGGGCGGCCACATTTATCCAGGACTGGCGACCGCTAATGCCCTGCGCAACCTCGATCCGTCGGTCCAGATCACGTTTATCGGGACGCCTCGCGGTCTTGAGCAGCGATTGATTCCGGCCGCGGGATTCGACCTCGAACTCGTCGACATGGTCCCGTGGCGCGGCGCACGCCGCGGCCCCGAATTCGCGTACGCCGTTGTGCGTTCGTCGCGCCAAGCCGGACGCGTACTGCGGCGGCTGCGCGCCGACGCCGTCGTCGCCATGGGTGGTTACCCGTCGCTGCCGACCGTGATGGCGGCGCGCCGCCGCGGGATCCCCGTCGTCATCCACGAGTCCGGGGCGACGGCGGGGCGTGCCAACCGGCTGGCGGCGCGCTTTACGCCGAATATCGCGGTGTCGTTCGCGTCCGCGACGTTCCCGGGTCGCTCGCCGCGCGTGACCGGCATGCCGCTGAACACCGAGAACCTCACCGGCAACCCGCAGGCGTATCCCAAGCCGATGGTGTTCATCACCGGTGGTTCGCAAGGCAGCGTCCGGTTGAACGAACTCGCCGTCGGGTTGGCACAGCGGTGGCGCGACACCAGCACGCACATCGTCCTCAAGACGGGCAAGGACAACCACGTCGACAGCGACGGGGTCCTGCAGGCCTACGACTACCTCGATTCGATCGGTGACGCGTACGCGTCGGCGGACATCGTCGTGACTCGCGCCGGCGCGTCGACGGTCGCGGAACTCGCGGTGTGGGGGCTCCCGTCGATCTTGGTGCCGTATCCGCACGCGCTCGACAACGACCAGGACTACAACGCCGCAGTGCTCGCCGACGTCGGCGGCGCCGTCGTCGTGCGCGACGCCGATGCGACGGCGGACGTCGTCGGACCGGTGGTCGAGGATTTGCTGGCGAACCCCGACAAGCTCTCGGCGATGCGCGTCGGCGCGCACAGCGTCGGTTACGCGGACGCGGCCGAAACCCTCGCACAGTGGGTACTCGCCCTAGCGTCGTGACATGCTGAAACCCACCGACACTCTGCGTGCTGCGATGCAACGCGTGCACGACACGGGTTACGCAGAGGTCGCCGGCGGCGCGGTGTTCTACGACATCGACGGTCGTCGGGCGATGTTGCGCGGCATCTCACTCGACGCGCCGATCGAATCGCTCAAATTGCGCCGAAAGCGCGAAGAGTTGCACCGTCCCGCGATGGATGCCGTCGTCATGGCGGGAGGCAAGGGCACGCGACTGCGGTCGTTGAGCGGAAACGTCCCGAAGCCTCTGCTCACGCTCGGCAGTTCGACGATCGTCGAGCGCATCCTCGACAACATCAGCGCCGACAAGGTGTACCTGTCGGTCAACTACAAGACGGCGATGTTCAAGCGGAAGCTGCGCGACCGCGTCACCTATCTCGAAGAGACGGTGCCGCTGGGCAACGCCGGCGCGCTGTCGCTGCTGCCGGCGAAGGGCGCGCCGTACGTGTTCATCAGCAACGCCGATCTCATCACCAACGTGAACCCGCAGCTCATGCTCGACTTCCACCGTTCGCACGACGCGCCGATCACCATGGCGTGCGCGTCGTTCAGCACGACGCTCAAATACGGCGTCGTCCACGCCACGAAGCACGGCGTGCTCGATGGTTTCGAGGAAAAGCCGGAGCTGACATTTCTGTGCAACGCCGGCATGTACGTCGTCGACCGGCCGATGCTCAAGCTCGTGCCGAAGAACAAGTTCTTCCAGATGCCGGACCTGATCGAAGCGGTGCAGAAGCGCGGCGAGGACGTGCGCGTGTTCCCGCTGTGGGAGAAGTGGGTCGACGCCGGATCACCCGAGGAGTTCCAGCAAGTGCTGATCGAGTTCGCGCGAGGGGAAGAAACGTGAGCGATTGGGGCGGCGTCAACGTTTTGGTGACGGGCGGCGAAGGCTTCATCGGTTCGCACCTCACCGAAGCCTTGGTGGCGGCGGGCGCGAACGTGCGGGTGCTGTCGTATTACACGTCGTTCGGCGGCAGCGGCTGGTTGGATCCGTCGATCGCCGAAGTCATGCCCGGTGACGTGCGCGACGCCGGGCGCGTCCGCGAAGCCGTCGAAGGACGCGACGTCGTGTTTCACCTCGCCGCGCTCATCGGGATCCCGTACAGCTATGTCGCGCCGGAGTCCTACATCCAGACCAACGTGCAGGGTTCGTTCAACGTCGCCGACGCCTGCCGGCGCGCCGGCGTGTCGCGCATGGTGCACACGTCGACGTCCGAGACGTACGGCACCGCACTGCGCGTCCCGATAGACGAGGACCATCCGATGCAGCCCCAGTCGCCGTACTCGGCGTCGAAGATCGGCGGCGACATGATGGTGCTGTCGCTGCACCACGCCTTCGAGTTGCCGGTCGCGGTGGCGCGCCCGTTCAACACGTACGGCCCGCGCCAGTCGACGCGTGCCGTGATCCCGACGATCCTCTCGCAACTGCTCGGCGGTGCGACCGAGGTGAAGCTCGGTTCGCTCACGCCAACCCGCGACTTCAACTACGCCACCGACACCGCTGCGGGGATGATGGCGATCGCGCAGACCGACGCCTGCGTCGGGTCAGTGACCAACATCGGGTCGGGTCAAGAGATTTCCGTCGGCGACCTCGCGCAGTTGCTCATCGAGGCCGTCGGCGCCGACGCCAAAGTCGTCGTCGACGAATCGCGCGTGCGCCCGGAGGGCTCGGAAGTCGACCGCTTGCTGGCCGACAACACCAAGATCCGCGAACTCACCGGCTGGGAACCCAAAGTCGGCCTGCGCGAAGGCCTGTCTCACACCGCCGACTGGATCCGCGACCACCTCGCCGACCTCGAAACCGGCAACTACTCCGTCTAAAAGCTGCGGTGTGCGTACTTAATCGGGCACGGCCCGCCTAAGTACGCACACGCCTAGGTCTCGGCGACGCGGCGGCTTTCGGCCGCCGTCCAGTTGAAGACGCCCTTGGACATGGTCGAGCGTTCGGCGTCCATGCGGCGTTGGAAGACCTCGGCGCGGGCCGCGTGCGCGACCTTCGAGTCGGGCGACGCGTCGACGCCCATTTGCGCGAGGTGGCCGGCGAGGCGCAGCGAGTCGTCGTCGCCCGCTTCGGCGAGCGCGACAGCGCGCTTCGCGATGGCCTCGATGCCGCCGGCCAAGCTCACCATCTCCGCGGCCAGCGCGGCGCGGGGTGCCGGTTTCAACGACGCGGGGTCGCCGTCCCACCAACCGCCGTACAGGCGCCAGATGTTGCGCACGACGAACTCCGGTTCGTCGTAGACGGGACGGAGATACGGCCGGTCGAGCAGATGCGCCGGTGCGCGCACGGTGTGGACGATCTCGTCGAGCGACGCGCCGGTGTTCATCATCTCGAGCGTGTTGTCGTGCAAGTAGTCGAGCAGTTCGGCCGACTCACTCAGCGCCTGGCGCACGCGGTCCGCACCGGCGATCGGCACGCCGTGGCCGGGGAGCAACAAGTCGGCGTTCTTCGCTGCCATGGCGCGCAGCGCGTCGGCCCAGTCCTTGGCGAAGCGCTGCACCTTCTGCGGGTTGCCGGCGTTGGGTGACGCCCAGATGAAGAAGTCGCCGCACGCCAGCACGCGCCGCGACGGGACGTACACCCACGTGGCGTCGTCGGTCTCACCGCGACCGTGATGCAGTTCGAAGTCCTCGCCGCCGACCGACACCACCATCGTGTCGGCGTACGTCACGTCGGGGTAGCGATAGTCGACGGGCCACTTGAAGCCCGGCGCCGAGAACTGCCGCGCGTTGATGACGCCGTTGTAGCCCTGCGTGGCGATGTAGCGGTCGAAGCGCGCCGGGAGCAGTTCGTGCGCGACGACCTGCGGCGCCGGCCACCCGTTGGCGCGTGCGTCTTCTTCGTAGATGGGTACGCCGAAGCAGTGATCGACGTGGCCGTGCGTGAAGACGGCGGTGTGCAACGCCGCGTTGTTCCACGTGCGGATGTCGTCGTGCACGGCTTTGGCGCGAAACGACGAGCCGGTGTCGACGAGCACGAGGCCCTCCGCCGTCGCGAACGCCGCGACGTTGGCAAACGACGGCACGAAGCCCGTGTTGGGCGCCACCTCCTCGAGTCCGCCGACGATCGAGAACGGGTGGTGATCCTTGATGCTGAGCCTGCCCGTCCACAGCCCGTCGGCAAGGTCCAAAACGTTCATGCCGCATACGCTCCCACGCGTATGAAAACTCTGCGCACCCCCGACGACTGCTTCGCCGACCTGCCGGGATACGACTTCGCGCCGCACTACGTCGAAGTCGACGGTGGGGGCGACAAGCTCCGCATCCACTACGTGGACGAGGGCAGCGGTCCGACGGTGTTGTGCATGCACGGCGAGCCGAGCTGGTCGTATCTGTATCGCCACATGATCCCGGTGCTCGTCGACGGCGGCTGCCGCGCCGTGGCGCCCGATCTCGTCGGATTCGGGAAGTCCGACAAGCCCGCGGAGCGCACCGATTACACGTACGCCAAACACGTCGCGTGGATGTCGGCGTGGCTCGAAGCCGTCGACCTCACCGACATCACGCTCGTGTGCCAGGACTGGGGTGCACTCATCGGCCTGCGTCTCGCGGCGGCGTACCCCGAACGGTTCGCGCGCCTCGTCGTCGCCAACGGCGGCATGCCGACCGGCGACGGCAAGACCAGCGAGGCGTTCTACAACTGGCAGAAGTTCAGTCAGGAGACGCCCGTGTTCCCCGTCGGCATGATCATCAACGGTGGCACCGCGACCGACCTTCCACCCGAGGTGGTCGCCGCGTACGACGCGCCGTTTCCCGAAGAGGAATACAAAGCGGGCGCGCGCCAGTTCCCGCTGCTCGTGCCGACCTCGCCCGACGATCCCGAAGCGCAAGCCAACCGCGACGCGTGGAAGGTGCTCGAGTCCTTCACGAAGCCCGTGCTGACCGCCTTCTCCGACAGCGACCCGATCACCAAGGGCGGCGATCGCGTGTTCCAGGAGCGGGTCCCGGGCGCGAAGGACCAGTCGCACACCACCATCGAAGGCGGCGGCCACTTCCTCCAGGAAGACAAGGGCCCGGAGCTCGCCAACGTGGTGCTCGACTTCATCCGCACAACGTCGTGAACCTGCTCGACGACGCCGTGTTCGGGGGCCGCCTCGCGTGGGACATGGGCCTGCTGTCGCCCGACGGGCTTCGCCTGGCGCCCGCCCTCGCCATGGCCGTGCAGCGCTACGGCGCCGGGCCGGCGATGGGCTTCGAAGCCGTCGGCAACGCGTTCGGTGACGCCGTCGGTCTCTACGACGACTTCGGCGCGCTCACGTTCCGCGAACTGCGCGACCGCTCCGACGCTCTCGCGATCGCGCTGGGCGAGCGCGGCGTCGAAGCGGGACAGACGGTGGCGTTACTGGCGCGCAATCACCGCGGCCTCGTGTTGGCCACCGTCGCACTCAGCAAGCTCGGCGCCGACATCGTGTTCTTCAACACCGGCTTCGCCAAGCCGCAGGTGACCGACGTCGCGACGCGTGAAGGCGTCGTCGCCTTCATCGCCGACCAAGAATTCGACGACCTCGTCAGTGGGGTCGACGCGGCGCGCTTTCACGCCGATGATCTCGACGGGTTGATCGACGAAGGCCTCGGCCGTCACCCGCGCAAACCCGAGCGGGCGTCGCGCACCGTGATCCTCACGTCGGGCACGACGGGAACGCCGAAGGGGGCGTCGCGTGACGCCAGCTCCGCCGCCGGGGCGGCGATGGGTTTCGCAGCGCGCCTCAAGTTCCGCATCCGCGACACGACGCTGATCGCTGCGCCCGCGTTCCACGCGTGGGGCGCCGCGCATCTCGCCGCCGCGATGGTGCTCGGCTCGACGGTCGTGTTGCAGCGCCGCTTCGATCCCGAGGAAACGCTGCGCGCCGTCGACATGCACCGCGTGCGCACGCTCGTCGTGGTGCCCGTCATGCTCCAGCGCATCCTCGAACTGCCCGAGGACGTGCGCACCAAGTACGACACCAGTTCGTTGCAGGTCGTCGCGTCGTCGGGCAGCGCGCTGCCGGGTCCGCTGGCGCAGCGCTGGATGGACGCGTTTGGCGACAACCTCTACAACACGTACGGCTCGACCGAAGTGTCGATCGCCACCATCGCCGACCCCAAGCAGCTGCGCGCCCACCCCGGTACCGCCGGAACGCCGCTGCGCGGCAGCAAGGTCGTGATCCAGCCCGACGGGCGCATCTTCGTCGGTAACGCCGCGCTGTTCGAGGGCTACACGGGGGGCGGCTCGAAGGAGATGATCGACGGCCTCATGTCGACGGGCGACATGGGCCACTTCGACGAGGACGGCAACCTGTTCGTCGACGGGCGCGACGACGACATGATCGTGTCGGGCGGCGAGAACGTGTTCCCCAAAGAGGTCGAGGACCTGATCGCCGGTATGGACGGTGTCGCCGAGGTCGCGGTAGTCGGCGTGCCCGACGAAAA
>JBEEFR010000188.1:0-5966 GCA_041166285.1 Actinomycetota bacterium
ACGTTCACCGAAACGCCCACGCCGACGATGGTCGTCGCGCCCAGGTTGCGGCACACCGCGTCGAGATCCGTGCCGCCCATGGGCCCGAGCCCGTGGTAGCGACCGAGGACGAGGTCGCCGTCAGCGGGACCGATCGCAGGCACGACTTCGGCGCTCTTCGAACCCGGCCTCAGGTCCATGCCGAGCTTCGGCATCGCCTTGAACAACCGCGCGTTCTCGTTCGAGCCGCGCCCGTCCGCGCGCCGCCACGCCACGCAGTGCACGACGGGCACGCCCGCGGCGCGCGCTGCGTCAGCCAGCGCAGCGATCGCCGGGATGATCCGTTGCGCGGTGTCCTTCAGCGCCAACGGCGACGTGTCGCCGATCACGCCGATCTGACACTCCTGCGTCACCAGCACCGTGCGCGACGGATCCACGAGCGCGGCAAGGTCGACGGGCATCCCCGATGACGGTAGGCAGTTTCTGACGGACCGTCAAAAACGGTTACGCGGGTTTGTCGGCGCCGACGACCCACATGGCGAAGAACTGGGCGCCGCCGCCGTAGGCGTGGCCGAAGGCTTTGCGCGCGCCTTCGATCTGGTGCTCGCCCGCCTGGCCCCGCACCTGCATCGCCGATTCCGCGAACCGCAACATGCCGGACGCGCCGATGGGGTTGGTCGACAGCACTCCGCCCGACGGGTTGACCGGCAGGTCGCCGTCCATCTGCGTGGAGCCGTCCTCGACCATCATCCAGCCCTTGCCCTCTTCGGCAAAGCCGAGGCTTTCGAGCCACATCGGCTCGTACCAACTGAACGGCACGTACATCTCGACGACGTCGATCTCGGCGCGGCGGTCGACGATGCCCGCCTGGTTGAACACGTCGTTGGCGCACTCACGCGACCCGCGCGGGGAAACCACGTCACGGCCCGCGAACATCGTCGGCTCGCTGCGCATGGCCGACCCGTGAATCCACGCCGGCGGCAGCATCCCGCGGTTCGCGTTGGCTTCGTTCGTGATCACCATGGCGGCGGCGCCGTCGGACGACGGGCACGTTTCGGAGTAGCGGATCGGATCCCACAACATGACGGAGTCCGCGATCTTCTCGAACGTCGCGTCGGTCTCGTGGAGATGCGCGTACTGGTTCTTGCACGCGTTGAGACGATCCTTCAGCGCGACGAGCACCCCGATGTGATCGGGCGCGCCTGACCGGCGCATGTACGCCCTGATGTGCGGCGCGAAGTAGCCGCCCGCTCCCGCGTGCGTCGGAGGCGCGAACGGCATCGGCATCGACAACGCCCACATGGCCTCTGACTCTGACTGCTTCTCGAAGGCGACGGTCAACACGCGTTCGTGAATCCCGGCCTGCACCAGCGACGCGGCGACGAGCGTCGTCGAACCGCCGACCGAACCCGCCGTGTGGACGCGCAGCAGCGGCTTGCCAACGGCGCCCAGCGCGTCGGCGAGGAACAGTTCGGGCATCATCACGCCCTCGAAGAAGTCGGGCGCCTTGCCGATGACGACGGCGTCAATGTCGGCCCACGTCATCTGCGCGTCGTCGAGCGCCCGCAGCGCCGCCTCGCGGATGAGCCCCGCGATCGACACGTCGCCGCGCGTCGACATGTGCTTCGTCTGGCCGATGCCCACGATCGCCGCCAGTTGCTTGGTCACGACGATCCCTCCAGCACGCAGACGAGGTTCTGTTGCAAACACGGACCTGACGTCGCCGTTACGACGGCGCGGTTCCCTTCGCCGCGCGTGATGCGCGACGCCGCCTCGCCGAGACGGATGAGGCCGGCCGCCATCACGGGATTGGCGGCGAGCGCTCCTCCCGACGGGTTGATCGGCACGTCAGGCGACAGGCCAAGCGAGTCGCGGGCGATCAACTCCTGCGCCGTGAACGGCGCGTGCAGTTCGGCGAAGTCGAAGCCTCCCGACCCAACGCCTGCCTTCGACGCCGCCAGCGCGGTGGACGCCGACGTCGTGAGGTCGCGCAGGCCCAACGCCTGCGACTCGATCCGGTGGTCGATGCCGCGAATCCACGCGGGGTTGGCGCACAACTCGCGGGCGGTGTCGTCTGCCGCGATCACGATCGCCGCGCACCCGTCGGTTATCGGCGGGCAGTCCCAGATGTGCATCGGGTCCGCCAGCATGGGCTGCGCCAACAGGTCCTCGACCGAGTCGTCGCCGGTCAGCAGCGCATATGGATTCGACAGCGCGTTGCGCCGCGCCGTGGCGGCGACCGTCGCCAGATCGGCCGCGGTGTAGCGGCCCGACTCCAACAGCGCGCGGGTTTGCAGGCCCGCCAACGCGATCGTGTCGGGCCACAGCGGCGCCACGAAGTACGGATCGAGCTGCCGCGTCAGCACCTCGCGCAGATTGCCCGGCGACGACTTTGAGTACGCGTAGATCAACGCGACGTCGATCTCGCCCATCTGCAACTTCACCCAGGCCTCGTACATCGCCCACGCGCCGTCCATCTCGACGTGGCTCTCCGAGATCGGCGGCCACGGCCCGACGGAGTCGAGCGTCATCACGAACGAGAACGCTTGGCCCGACAAGTAGTCGGTCGAGCCCGAGCAGGTGAAGCCGACGCGGTCCATGCCGATACCGACGTTGTCGAGCGCTTCGCGCACGACCGGCATGAGCATCTCGACCTCGTTGCTGTCGGTCTGCGCGCGCACGTGCTTGGACTGCGCGAACGAAACGATGGCGACGTCGCGCATCAGGCATTCCCCCGCATCTGCGACGCGTCGACGTCGGGCTCGCCGTTCGGGCGGAACCACTTGATCGATTCCAGTGTCGGCTTGAGTTCGTCGTCGGGCACCCACACCGCCTCGACGCGCATGCCGGTGTGCACCTGGTCGTACGGCACTTCTTGCATGAGGTGCATGAGCGGGATGTCGGACCCGTCGAGCAGCACCAGCGCACTGACGTAGGGGATCTCCATGCCCTGTCCGTAGAACGACACGTTCACGATGCAGAACGTCGTGATCGTGCCGGTGTGTGGCAGCTCGATCTCTTCGACGGTCGGCACGCCGTCGGTCGGGCACGCACCGCGCGGCGGCACGTAGACCTTGCCGCACTGCGGGCACTTCTGACCGATGATCTTCTTCTGTTCGAGCCCGCGCAGGAACCGCGAGATCGCCTTGCCCGGCGTGTACGTGTAGTCGAGGTGCGCCGGTGTGCGCACCGACTTGACCTGTTCGACATTGGCGATCGACGGCGGCAGCAACAGATCCGTCATGACAGCGGCTCGAAGCACTCGATGTCGCGGATGTGGCCTTCGCGTTCGGCGCGCCACCGCACCTTCACGCGCATGCCCGTCGACATCTTGTCGACCGAACCGGCGTCGACGGCGTGCAGCATCGGCGTGTCCGCGCCGTCGATCAACACCATCGCCCACGCGAACGCGTGCTCCAACGGCTGGTAGCGACGCGCCTCGGTCCACGACCACGTGGTGACGGTTCCCGTCTGCTCGAGTTCGACCAGTTCGGTCAGCGACTCGCTCGTGTTCGGGTCGTACTCCATTGGTGGCATGAGGACCCGGCCGTCGCTGCCTTTGATGCCGATGAGCACGCCTTCCCGCAGCCCGGTAAGGAACGCACCGATGACGGGGCCCGTCGTACGACTGAACGGGTACTCGATGACCATCGGAGCACGCAGCACCTCCGCCATCAGACGATGACGCTGCGGATGACTTCGCCGGCTTGCATGGCGCGGAAGGCATCGTTGACTTCGTCGAGGTGGATGTGGCGCGACACCATCGAGCCGACGTCGAGGCGACCCGTTTCGATCAGCGACACGAAGCGCGGGAAGTCGCGCCGCACCTGCGCCGAGCCGTAGAAGCAGCCGAGCATCTTCTTCTCGTCGGAGAACAGCGGGAACGCCGGGAACGTGACCTGCGCGTCGAAGCGCGGCATGCCCACGACGCACACCGTGCCGCCGCGCCGCGCCGTATAGAACGCCTGCAGGATCGTCTCGGGAAGGCCGATGACTTCGAACGCATAGTCCGCACCGCGGCCACCGGTCAGCGCCTGCACCTGTTGCACGGGATCACCCGCGGACGGATCGATGAGGTCGGTCGCACCGAGTTGCTCGGCGGTCTTGCGCTTCAGCTCGACGGGGTCGATGGCGAAGATGCGTGACGCGCCGGCGATGCGCGCGCCCTGGATCACCGCCTGGCCGACGCCGCCGCAGCCGATCACGGCGACGGTGGCCCCGGGCTGCACGCGCGCCGTGTTCAGCGCCGCGCCGACACCGGTCGTCACGCCACAACCGATCAGCGCCAGCTGTTCCGACGGCACGTCGGTGTCGACCTTCACCACCATCGTCTGCGACGTCACCATCTCGTCGGCGAACGTGCCGAGCCCCGTCATGCCGAACACGTTCGTACCGTCGGCGCGCACGCCACGCGTCGCGAACATGAGCGTGTTGGCGCTCTCGCATAGGTTCGACTGGTCGTGCAGGCAGTACCAGCAGTCTCCGCACGCCGGGATGAACGACGCCACGACTTTGTCGCCGACCGCGAGACCCGACACGTCGGAGCCCACCTGCAGGATCGTGCCCGCGCCCTCGTGGCCGAGGATCACCGGCGGTGGCATCGGCACTCCGCCGGTCTGCACCGTGAGGTCGCTGTGGCACACGCCGCTGGCGTCGATGTGCACGCGCACGTCGCCGGGACCGAGGTCGGGCGAGCTCAGCTCCTCGATGACCAACGGCTCGTTGTACTGGGTCAGGACTGCTGCCCGCATTGAGGGTCCCTCGTTTTCTGACGGAGTGTTAGGTTCCGGACGTTACTAGAACACGATCCAGTTTTGGAGGGGTGCCGTGATCACCAAGGACACGCTGTTCATCGGCGGCGAGTGGGTCAAACCCTCCGGCACCGGCATCATCGACGTGATCTCCCCGACCACCGAAGAGGTGTTCGCGCAGGTTCCCGACGGCACCGCCGCCGACATCGATCGCGCCGTCGCCGCAGCGCGCGACGCCTTCGACAACGGGCCGTGGCCGCGCATGTCGCCCGTAGAACGCGCCGACGTGATGGCCGCGCTGAGCCAGCAGATCCAGGGCCGCATGCAGGAGTTCGCCGACGTCATCACCGACGAGAACGGCTGCCCGGTGTCGTGGGGCGTGATGGGTCAAGTGTTCGCGTCGACGATGGCGCTCGACTTCTTCGAGAGCCACGTGCGCACGATGAACTTCGAAGAGGAACGGCCGGGCCTGATGGGTCCGGCGATCGTGCGCAAGGAACCGGTCGGCGTGGTCGGCGCCATCGTGCCTTGGAACGTGCCGCTGTTCGTCACGATGCTCAAGCTGGCGCCGGCGCTCGCGGCGGGATGCACGGTCGTGCTCAAGCCCGCGCCCGAGACGCCGCTCGACGCGTACATGCTCGCCGAAGCGCTCACCGCGGCCGGCTTGCCGAAGGGGGTCGTCAACATCGTCGCCGCCGGACGCGAAGCGGGCGAGCACCTCGTCACGCACCCCGACGTCGACAAGATCTCCTTCACCGGCAGCACCGTCGCCGGTCGCCGCATCGCTGCGTTGTGCGGCGAGCGTCTGCGACGCGTGACGCTCGAACTCGGCGGCAAGTCGGCGGCCATCATCCTCGACGACGCCGACATCGCCGCCACGATCCCCGGCCTCGTGCCCGCGGGGATGATGAACAACGGCCAGGCGTGCGTCGCCCAGACGCGCATCCTTGCGTCGCGCTCGAAGTACGACGAGGTCGTCGAAGCGATGGTCGAAGCGGTGCGGGCGCTGAAGGTCGGCGACCCGCGTGCCGCCGAGACCGAGATCGGTCCGCTCGTCGCCCAGCGTCAGCGGGATCGCGTCATGAGCTACATCGAGCACGGCCAGAAGGAAGGCGCCAAGGTGGCGACGGGCGGCGGCGCGCCGGCGGGCATCGACAAGGGCTGGTTCGTCGAGCCGACGGTGTTCGTCAACGTCGACAACAAGATGAAGATCGCGCAGGAAGAAATCTTCGGCCC
>JBEEFR010000189.1:0-2531 GCA_041166285.1 Actinomycetota bacterium
TGCCGTGGCTCGAGTCGTGGCCGACGAGCACCGCCGGCGCCCGCACGCTGGCCGACGACTCGGACCCCGCGGCGGCCGCGGAGTCCTTCATGCGGTACCTCGCCGGCGACCAGGCGTGGGACACCCTGCCCATGAAGACGCAGCAGCAACGACGCGCTGAGGGCCCGGCACTGCTGGCCGATTTGCGGATGCTGCACATCGGCACGCCGCCCTTCGAGGCGGAGGACGTGACGGTGCCGGTGATGGTCGCGGGTGGTTCAATCACGCAGGAGCACCACAAGCAGGGCTGTGAAGTAATGGCGAAGATGTTCGACACCGAAGTGCAGTGGATTGAAGGCGCGGGTCACGGCGGGCACATGAGCCACCCCGGCCCGTTCGCGTCGTTCGTTCGACGCACTATGCACAGTCCGTGACGCGATCTGCGCGAGCGTGGGTGTGATGCAACGACGGCGGCGGGTTCTGTTTGTCGCGCTCGGAGTGGTGGTCCTCGCGTTCGGACTCGTCGGCACCGCGATGGCGCTCAGCACCCATGACAAGGTCGCGCGCCACGTTTCGCTGGCGTCGCACAGCGTCGCTGGCTTGTCGCGCGAGGAGCTGACCGCCAAGGTCCGCGACCTCGACCGCCACCTGCGCAAGGCGACCGTGCACGTCGACGCCCCGCGCGGCGGATTCAAGGCCACCCTCGAAGAACTCGGTGCGCGCGTCGACGTCCACAAAACGGTCGAGCGCACGCTCGACGTTGGCCACAGCGGCAATCCCATCGGACGCGTTTGGAGCGGGCTCAAGTCGTGGGTGTCCGAGCGGCCGGCGTCGGTCGAGATCGCCATTGACGAGGCGAAGTTGCGCGCTGCGGTGACCGCGAAGGATCCCGGCCCGAAGACGCCGTCGAAAGAGCCGTCGTTGACGCGTACCAAGGGCGCGTTCGTCGCGGTCAACGGACAGGCGGGGTACGGCATCGATCCCGACGAAGTGGCGACCGCGCTCCCCGACGCCGTCGCCGACGGTGTACCGGGACACATCAGGGTGCGGCGCGGGCGCGTCTCGCCGAAGTACACGCTGACCGACGCCGAAGCGTTGGCGCGTAAGGCGAACGCGCTCGGGAAGCTGTCGCTCAAAGTGTCCGCGGGCGACGCCACCGACACGATCACGCCGTCGATGCTGGCCGGCTGGATCGACGCGTTGCCGACCCCAGAGGCGCTGCTGCTCGGCGTCAACGGCGAGCGCGCCGTGGCCGACCTGCACAACTTGTTCTCGAGCGTGGGCAAGCCCGTCACGCAAACGCGCTACGGCATCTCGGCGTCGGGTTCGGTGGTGGTGACGCCCGGCAGCGAAGGCAGCGCGTGCTGCGACCCCGACCAGGTGTCGACACTGCTGACGGCCGCGATCCGTCGCCCACCGGCGAAGCCGATCGTGTTGCCGCTGAAGATCACGAAGCCACAGATCACGCAAGAAGACATCGCCGCGTTCGGCATCAAAGAAGTGATCGGCACGTTCACGACGCAGCATCCGTGCTGCGCGCCGCGCGTCCAGAACATCCACCACATCGCCGACCTCGTCCGCGGCACCGTCATCCGGCCGCACACGCGCCTGTCGATCAACGGGCTCATCGGCCCACGCACAGTGGCGAAGGGGTTCGTCGTAGACCACGTGATCGAAGACGGCGTGTTCGCGCAAGCCGTCGGCGGCGGCATCTCGCAGTTCGCCACCACACTGTGGAACGCCGCGTTCTTCGGCGGACTCGACCTCGTGTCGCACCAGAGCCACAGCATCTACATCAGCCGCTACCCATACGGACGCGACGCGACGCTCAACTACCCGCAGCCCGACCTTGTGATCGGCAACAGCACGCCGTACGGCGTTCTTGTCTGGCCGACGTACACGGGCACGTCACTGACGGTCACGCTGTATTCGACGAAGTATGCGAAGGCAGAGCAAACGGACCAGACCAAGGGGACGCGCGGCGTCTGCACCGAAGTCGTGACGACACGCACGCGGACGTATCCCGACGGCACCAAGAAAGTCGACAAGATCCACGCGACGTACCGGCCGTCCGAAGGCATCAACTGCGACGGGTCGGTGTCGGCGACGACGACCACGGCCAAGCCGAGGTCGACGACGACGAAGCCGACGAGTCCGCCGACCACGGCGGCGCCGAACACCGCGACGACTGCATAAGCGGTAACTTCGGCGCACATGCGCGTTGGGGTCACGGGCAGTTCGGGGTTGATCGGTTCGGCGCTCGCGGCGTCGCTCGAAGGCGATGGCCACGAAGTGTTGCGACTCGTGCGTGGGCAGCAGTGGAACCCCGACGCCGGAACGGTGGCGCCGGGCGCGCTCGACGGGCTCGACGCCGTCGTGCACCTCGCGGGCGAGGGCGTCGCCGAGAAGCGCTGGACGGACGAGCAGAAGAAGCGGGTGCACGACTCGCGCACCGTCGGCACGACCGCCATCGCCGAAGCGTGCGCGGCGTCGTCGGTCCCCACGCTCGTCTCGGGCTCAGCCGTTGGGTTCTACGGCGCGCCGGGCGCGGT
>JBEEFR010000190.1:0-7894 GCA_041166285.1 Actinomycetota bacterium
TTGCCGCCCGGGAGTTCTACAGACAACGCGACGCCATCCGTCCCTTGCTGCGCGACGGCTTCCGCACGAGTTACGAGGAGTTGCAAAAAGATGTCGTTTGATCGCGCGGAGAACCTGGCGCGGCTCGGCAGCGACTCGTTCGACCTGCTGGTGATCGGCGCGGGCATCACCGGCGCCGGCGTGGCGCTCGACGCGGCCACGCGTGGTCTGTCGGTCGCCCTGGTCGACAAGGGCGACTTTGCCAGCGGCACGTCGTCGAAGTCGTCCAAGCTCGTGCACGGCGGGCTGCGCTACTTGCAGCAGCGCGAGTTCCGCCTTGTGTACGAGAACCTGCACGAGCGCCAGCGGCTGTTGAACAACGCGCCGCACCTCGTCTCGCCCCTGCCGTTCCTCATCCCGATCCTGGGCAAGGACGGAGCGGGCAACGCCGCGCTGTCGAAGATCTACTCGGGCGTGCTGCGCACCTACGACCTCACCGGCGGCATCCGCATCGGGCACCGCTACAAGCGGCTGACGAAGGACGAAGCCTTCGCCCACCTGCCGACGCTGCGCCCCGACCGCTTGGCGTCGGCGTTCCTCTACTGGGACGCGCGCGCCGACGACGCGCGCCTCACGCTCACCATCGCCCGCACCGCCGCGCAGCACGGCGCCGTCATCGCCAACTACGCACCCGTCGCGTCACTCGTGAAGGACGGCGAGCGCATCAGCGGCGCGGTGCTCGAAGACGGCACCACCGTGCGGGCGCGCTGTGTCGTCAACGCCACCGGCGTGTGGGCCGATCACATCCAACGACTCGACGGCTCCGCGGAGCCCGTCAACATCCGCCCCGCCAAGGGCGTCCACGTGACCGTGCCGAAGGCGAAGGTTCCCGCCGACATCGCGGTCGTGCTCAACGTGCCCGGCGACCGCCGGTCGATCTTCGTGGTGCCGTGGGGCGACAAGGTGTACCTCGGCACGACCGACAGCGACTACGACGGCCCCATCGAGAACCCCGTGTGCACCGCCGAGGACGTCGAGTACATCCTGCGGGCCGTGAACGCGGCGACGACCGAGACCGTCACCAACGACGACGTCATCGGCACCTGGGCCGGGTTGCGGCCGCTGATCGCCGACGCCCGCTCCACTCGCACCGCCGACCTGTCGCGGCGCCATTCGGTCACGACGTCGCCTGCGGGGATGGTCACGGTCACGGGCGGCAAGCTGACGACGTACCGGCAGATGGCTGAGGACACCGTCGACGTCGTGCTGAAGCGACTCGGCAACAAGGCGCGCTGCAAGACGAAGCGACTGAAGCTGCTGGACGACCGCGCGTCGATCGACGCGCTGGCGCGCAGCGACGGCTTGGACGCGCCGCTCGTCGCCGGGCTCGAATACCGCCGCGCCGACGCCGTGTACGCGGCGCGCCACGAGATGGTGTTCTCCCTCACCGACGTGTTGGCGCGTCGCACGCGCGCGCTGTTGTTGGATCGCGACGCCGCGGTCGCGGCCGCCGCCGACGTGGCCGCGCTCATCGCACCCGAACTCGGCTGGTCGGCCGACGACGTCGCCGCGCAGGTCGAGGCCTTCAACGCGGTCGCCGCCAACGAAGACCAGGCGCAGCACGCATGAGCGCCCCGAATCGCGGCGCGCCGACGCCGCCGATCGCGTTCGAAGGTGACGCGACGCGCGCGACGGCGCGTTTCGCGTCGTCGGCGGTGACGGTGCCGGGCGACGTGACGGCGCGTTTGCGCGACGCGTGCCCGACGGTCGACGAGGCCGGCGCCATCGCCGAAGCCGGACGCGACTGGTGGCCGCTCGCCATGCACTGGGCGCTCAAAGGTGAGACGCCGGCGAAGGCGGCGGTGCTGGCGCGGCCGACGTCGACCGAAGAGGTCAGCGCCGTGCTGCGCATCTGCAACGACGCGCGCATTCCCGTCACGCCCGTCGCGGGGCGCAGCGGCGTCTGCGGCGCGTCGATCCCGGTGTTCGGCGGCGTCGCCCTTGACCTCACCGCGCTGACACGCATCGTCGACGTGGACGACGCGTCGCTGTTGGTCAACGTGCGCGCCGGCATGTTCGGCGACGTGTTCGAAGACGAACTGCGCCTCAAGCACAACCTCACGTGCGGGCACTGGCCGCAGTCGATCAACCTGTCGACCGTGGGCGGCTGGGCGGCGTGCCGCGGCGCCGGTCAGTACTCCACGCGCTACGGGAAAATCGAAGACATCGTGCGCGGCCTCGAGGTCGTCCTCGCCAACGGCACGGTCGTGCGCACGGGTGGCCGCGGACCGCGCCAGGCCGTCGGCCCCGATCTCAACCAGCTGTTCGTCGGCAGCGAAGGCACGCTCGGCGTGATCACCGAAGTGCAGCTGCGCGTGCATCCCGTGCCGCCGAGTGAAGCGAAGGCGGCGTTCGGCTTCGAGTCGTTCGCCGCCGGGCTCGAGGCGTGCCGCCTCGTGTTGCGCGCCGACGCCAATCCCGCGGTGTTGCGTCTCTACGACGCCCGCGAGAGCCGCCGCCACTTCGACACGCCCCGCGGCCAGTGCGTGCTGTTGGTCTACGACGAAGCCGCGGCCGCGCTCGTCGCCGGGAACATGGCCGTCGTCGAGGACGCGTGTGCGCGTGAAGGCGCCGAGCTGCTCGACGCGCATCTGGTCGACCACTGGCTCGAGCGGCGCAACGACGTCACCGCGCTCGAAACGGCGGTGCGCGGCGGCATCGTCGTCGACACCACCGAAATCTCCGGGCGGTGGCGCGACCTGCCGGCGATCTACGACGCCGTCGTTGCCGCGATGGACGCGCTGCCGGGGACGCTGGCGTGCACGTCGCACCAGAGCCACGCCTACACCGACGGCGCCTGCCTCTACTTCACGTGGGCCGGCCAGCCCGCCGGCGGAGGCAAAGGACAGTCCGACGACGTCGAGGGCTACTACAACGCCGCGTGGTCGACGGTCACGAACACCGTGCTGGAGCACGGCGGCGCGCTGTCACATCACCACGGCGTCGGGCTCAATCGTTCGCGGTTCCTCGTCGACGCGCTCGGCCACCCGGCGTACGACGCGCTGTGCGCGGTGAAGTCGTCGCTTGACCCGCACGGCATCCTCAACCCCGGAAAGTTCTTCCCGTCGACGTGGGGTCCGGTCCCCTGGCGCTAGACCTCGTCGCCGTCCGCCGTGGCGCGTTGGGCGTGCTGATGTTCGTCGCGCCCGCGTACGCCGTCGCGTTGGCGTTGCGCAACACCGACTCGTCGATCTGGCTCGTGTTCGTCGTCGCGCTGTTCTTCGGTTCGGCGTTCGGCGGGTACGCCGCGGCGCGCGACCGGCCGCCGACGCCGATCTCGCACGCGGCCGTGGCGGCCGCGGCCGGCTTGAGCATCGTCATCGCCGGCGCGCTGCTGTTCCAGGCGTTGCAGGGCGACCTGACGCTTCCCGCGGCGCTGACCGCGCTCGTCATCCTGCAGATCGGTACGGCCTTCGGGTGCCTCGGCGGCGCGCTGGCGTCGAAAGGGTATCGGCCGTGAAGCACGTCTTGGTTGTCGACGTTGGGACGTCGAGCGTGCGGTCGTCCGTGGTCGACGAGAACGGCGTCGTCGCCGGCTTGCACCAGGTGGCGACGTTGCCGTCGTCGCCTGAGCCCGGTCAGGTCGAGTTCGACGCGCACGCCCTCGCCGACGCGGCGCGTCACACCGCGCTCGAAGCGCTGCGCGATGCAGGTGACACAGGTGTCGACGCCGTCGGCATCACGAACCAGCGGGCGTCGACGATCGTGTGGGATCGCGCCACCGGCAAGCCCGTCGGCCCGGGCCTCGGTTGGCAGGACCTGCGCACCGTCGTCGACTGCCTCGTGTTGCAGGGCCAGGGCGTGCGCGTGGCGCCGAACGCGTCGGCGACGAAAGTGGGGTGGCTGCTCAATCAGTTCGACGAAGACCGCTCGCGCGACCTGTGCTTCGGCACGGTCGACTCGTGGATCGCGTGGTCGTTGTCGGGCGGCAACACGCACGTGATCGACGCCACCAACGCCGGCGTGACGGGCATGGTCGACGCCGGCGCGACGCAGTGGGACGACAAGGTCCTCGACGCCATCGGGATCCAGCACTCGCTGCTGCCGCGCATCGTCGACACCGCCGGTGTGTGCGGCACCGCCACGTTCCTGCCCGGTCACCCGCCGATCGCCGCGCTGGTCGGCGATCAGCAGGCGTCGCTCGTCGGCCAAGGTTGCGTGCGGCCCGGCGTCGCCAAGATCACGTTCGGTACCGGCGGGATGCTCGACGTCGTCACCGGCTTCGACCGCCCGACCGCGGCGACGCGTTCGGACGCCGGGTGCTTCCCGATCGTGGCGTGGCGCCACAACGGCTCAACCGTGTGGGGACTCGAAGGGGCGATGCTCTCCGCGGGAACCTGCGTCGAGTGGTTGCGCGACGACCTCGGGATCATCGCCACATCCGAAGAATCCGACACGCTCGCGGCGTCGGTCGACGACACCGGCGACGTGTGGTTCGTGCCCGCATTCCTCGGACTCGGCACGCCGCAGTGGGACTTCGGCGCCCGCGGCGGGTTGTTCGGGCTCACGCGTGGCACGACGCGCGCGCACGTCGTGCGCGCCGTGCTCGAAGGCGTCGCCCACCGCGGCGCCGACTTGGTCGAGGCTGCCGAGGCCGACTTCGGCGGTCCCATCAGCGCCATCCACGTCGACGGCGGCATGTCGGGCAACGCCACGTTCGTCCAAGCGCTGGCCGACGCCTGCGGTCGCCCGGTCGAGGTGTCGCCGGAGCGCGAGGCGACAACACTCGGCGCCGCCTACCTCGCCTTCGTCGCCATCGACGCCATCCCGTCGATCGATTCGCTCGCCGAGCGCTGGAACCCGTCGCACGTCGTGGCGCCGTCGGGCAGGCCCGCGAACCGCGACCGCTGGAAGGACGCCGTCTCGCGCGCCGCCAAGACCATCCCCGAACTCAGCGCGGTCGACTTCTGAGGACGATTCGCAACGCGACGTTTCGCGACGCGAAGGCGATCGACGACATCGTCGCCGGCATGCCGCCGTTGTTGCGCGACCTGCACAGCTGGGTCAACCAAGCCGACTTCCACGTCGCGCTGGTCGACGGCGACGAGGTCATCGGCTTCGGGGCGCGCATGCGGCATCGCGCGCATCCGCAACGCGACCTCGGTGCCGTGTACGCGACGGAGCGCGCCGACATCGAGGGTCTGTACAACGTCGTGCGCGGCAAGCGGCCCGTAAAGGTGCGGGTCCCCGCCGACGACTACGACGGCGTCGCTATCGCGACGGCAAAGGGCCTCACCGAACGCATCCGCTCGGCGACGTATCGAGTGCCCGCGCACGTGTTCACGGGTGAGTTCGGTTACGAAGTGACGCCGGTGTTCGACGCCACCCGTGAGTTCCTCGACGCCATCGGCGTGCTCTACGCCGACACGCACCGATGGGACCCGCCGGCGCCGTACACCCGGCGCTACATCCGCCAGACGATGGTCAACGGCGCGCAGCACATGGCCTTCGTGCGCGACGAGAACGACCAACCGATCGGCGTGGCCGCCGCGTTGGCGTCCGACGACCACGGCGTGGCCGCCGACATCGCGCTCGCCGGTCCCCTCGACCACGCACACCCCGACGCCGATGCGATCACGCGATCGTTGCTGGCGCACCTGGCGTCGTTCTACGCGCTCGGCGACGCGCCGCTGTGGTTCGAGATCGACAGCGGCGAAGGCACGAACGTCGCTCTCGCCGACATCGTCACGCCGCACGCGCCCGCCGAAGACGAAGTCGTGATATTGACCAGCGACTGATTGGGTACTGATGCTGCGTGGAAGACGTCCTGTCGCGCGAGGCGCGCATCGCGCAGGTCTTCGTCGAACTCGCCGACACGCTGGTGGAGGACTTCGACGTCATCGACCTGCTGACGCTGGTCACGATGCGTTGCGTGGAGGTGTTGCGCGCCGACGCCGCGGGCTTGCTGCTGCTTTCGTCCGACGGGGCGCTGCATCTCGCGGCGGCGTCGTCCGACGAGGTGCAACTCGTCGAGTTGATCGCGCTGCAGGCCCACGAAGGCGCGTGCTACGAGTCCTTCCAGAGCGGAGCCTCAGTCGGAGTCACCGATCTCTCGAACGAAGTGCGGCGGTGGCCCCAATTCGCGACGGCGGCCATGGCCATGAACTTCCGCTCAGTGCACTCGATGCCGTTGCGGGTGCGCGGTTCCGTCATCGGCGTGCTCGGGCTGTTCAGCACCGACGTCGCGGGATTCCGGCCTGACGACCTCGTGATCGCGCAGGCATTCGCGGACGTCGCCACCCTGTCGGTGGTGCAGCACCGCGCAGCGGTCGAACACCAGACGTTGTCGAGTCATCTCACCAACGCGCTCGAGACGCGTGTCGTGATCGAGCAGGCAAAGGGCGTGATCGCGGGACAGACCGGTTGGGCGATGGAGAAAGCCTTCGACGCGCTGCGCCGCCACGCCCGCTCGTCACAGAAGAAGCTCGTCGACGTCGCCGCCGGCGTCATCGACGGGCGCGTGACGATCGACAGCCTTACGTGAAGCGTTCGAACTGACCCGTCGCCTTGAGCAGGCGCACGACGGTGCGCGAGGGCTCGACGACGCGCAGGATGCGGCCTTGGGCAGCCAGCGTCTTGTAGGCGCCGATGAGACAACGCAGACCGGACGAGTCGATGAAGGTGACACCGGACATGTCGACGCGGACCTCGGGCAAACCGCCGCGGACGCCGTCGGACAAGGCTGACGCGAAGGTCTCCGCAGTATCGAGATCGAGTTCGCCGCGGACCGCGACGACAGTGACACCGCCCTCGGAATTCACCGCGACCCCAAAATCCATGCGCCCCACTTCCCCGCTGTTTGACCATTTTTACTGGAGCCGGGGTCCGGGGCGCCGCCGCGAGTTTATTCGCTGTAGCGCGCCAGAATGCGCTTCGCGGCTTGCGCCAACGCGTCTTTTTTTGCGGCCGGGCGGTTGACGACGACGTCGGGACCGAGGCGCAGGAGCAGCCGGTCGAGGAACGCGTCGCCGGCAATTGTCAGGGTGATGCGCAACTTGCCGCTCTTCAACTCGTCGAGCTGCTCGACGGGATAGTTCTCCGTCACCCAGCGCCCGTGCGGCCCGACGGTGATCGTGACTGTGTCGGTGTCGGCGCCCGGTGCCGGCTGCACGTGGCCCTTCTGCTGCGACTTCTTCGGACGCGCCGGCGCCTTGCCCGTCGGCGTGACGCGCTCGATGCGGTCGACGCGGAACGTGAGCACCTTGTCGGCCTGATGGCAGAACGCTTCGAGGTACCAATGCCCGGCGTCGTTGAAGACCGAGATCGGGTCGACGGTGCGCGTCGAGATGGCGTCGCGGGCCGCCGAGTAGTGCGTGATCTCGATCTGCTCGACGCGGTCCGCGGCGCGCTGGACGTCGTCGAGCAGGAGCGGCGCGTCGAGTTCGACGGCGACACCGCCGGCGGCGCCGCCGAGGGCGTCCGACAACTTGTCGAGCGCGCGCGCCAACGGGCCCGACTGATCAGCGCCCGGCACCGCGAGCTGCGTGCGGCCCGCGGTGAGCAAGGACAGCGCGTCGCTGGCCGTGAGCTGGCGCGGCCGGTGGAAGTACTCGGGGATACGCGCTTCGACGACGTCGTCGATGATGAGCACGTCGATCAGCTGATCGGGCGAGTACGGCGGCAACCCGCACATCGACACGAGCATGAGGTCGCGCTCGACGTCTTCTTCGGTCATGGCGAACTGTTCGGCGATCTCGCTCAACTTGGCGTTCTCCCGCGCCGCCAGCCACGTGACCATCGCCAGCAGCCGGCGGAAGCGCAGGCCGGGATCGCGGTCAGGCACCGGCCAACTCCTTCAGGTGCGCGACGTAGTCGGCAACGACTTCGGGCGGCGATACGACCACCGCGTGGTCGA
>JBEEFR010000191.1:0-5098 GCA_041166285.1 Actinomycetota bacterium
CGCCGGGCGGAAGTCGGCGACGGCGGCCGCCATGACGATCACGTCAGACACGTCGCGATGCGGAGTCACCGCTTCGAGCATGTCGGACGCGCTGTTGACGGCGACGCGCTCGATGCCGCGCGACACCGCGCGGTCAGTCGTCGTCACGAGCGTCACGGACGCGCCGCGCGCCGCGGCCGCCTCGGCGATCGCATGACCCTGTTTGCCTGACGAACGATTCGTGATGACGCGCACCGCGTCGATGGCCTCCCGCGTGCCCCCAGCAGTAACGAGAACGCGCACGCCCTTCAGATCTTGCGGTGCGAGCACGGCCTCGGCGGCCTTCACGATCTCACTCGGCTCGGGGAGGCGACCCTTGCCGACGTCGCCGCCGGCGAGATGCCCACTCTCGGGTTCGAGGACGTGCACACCGCGGCGACGGAGGATCGCCAGGTTGTCCTGGACCGCGGGGTGCTCCCACATCTCGGTGTGCATCGCGGGGCACACGAGGACGGGCGTGCGCGTCGCCAGCAGCGTCGCGGTCAGCAATCCTTCGGAGCTGCCCGTGGCGTAGGCCGCGAGCACCCGCGCCGTGGCCGGAGCGACGATGATCAAGTCGGCGGCTTGGCCCAGCCGCGTGTGTGGAGACGGGTCACCGACGTTGTCGTACAACGACGTCAGCGCGCGCTCCGACGCCACCGCGGAAAACGTCGCGGCGCCGATGAACTTCGTGGCGTTCGGGGTGAGGATCGGTGACACGACCGCACCGAGATCCATCAGCCGGCGGCAAACCTCGACGGCTTTGTACGCCGCGATGCCGCCGCTGACACCGAGAACGATTCGTCGCCCCGCAACAGACATCGCCGACCAGCCTGTCGCAGGTCCGAAGACCTAAGCCTCGGGCTCTTGCATCTCCGCGTCGCCGGCTTCGGCGTCGGCCTCGACCGCGGACGGCTCCACGTACTGAATCTTGCCGGCGGCGATCTCCTCGAGGGCGATCGACAGCGACTTGCGCGACGTCGACGCCACCTGCGGCGGCACGATCGTGCCGATGCCTTCGGAGCCCAAACCGTTGTAATACGAGTTGATCTGGCGACCGCGCCGCGCGGCGAGCGCGACCAGCGTGAACTTGGAATCAACCTTGTCGAGAAGATCCTCGACGGGCGGATACATCATTGTGGGCGGGCGTTCAGCCATTGTGCGCTAGGTCTCCCCTGAAAGGCGGTTTTCGAGTATACGCCTCACCTCGCCCACGGCCTGTGTCAGGTCGTCGTTTACGACGATATGGCCGGTTAGCGCCAGTCCGGCCTCGAGTTCGTCGGCGGCGGCCTGCAGGCGGCGGCGCACGTGCTCATCGTCGTCACCGCGGCCGCGCAGCCTCGCCTCGAGTTCGGTTTCCGACGGGGGCGCGATCACGATCAACGTGGTGTCCGGATGACGTTCGAGGATGTTTCGCGCCCCTTGCGTCTCGATGACGAGCACAACGTGACGCGGATCGTCGGGATCGGGCACCGGCGTGCCGTAGAGATTGCCGTGATACTCGGCCCACTCCAGGAATCCGTCTTGCGCGATGTGCTTTTCGAACGCCGCACGATCGACGAACGTGTAGGCGTTCGGTCCTTCAGCGGCGCGCGGCGCACGCGTCGTCCACGACCGAGACAGCACGAAGCGGTCGTCCTCCGCGCACAGCAGTTCTGCGATCGTGTCCTTCCCGACCCCGCCGGGGCCGGAGATGACAACGATCAGGGCTTGGAACCGTCGAGCAGGCCGAGCAGCTTTTCCTTCTGATGCTGACCGAGACCCTGCACACGACGCGTGTCGCTCACGCCGGCTTCGTCGAGCACGCGACGCGCCTTCACTTTTCCGAGACCCGGCAGTGACTCGAGCACTGCGAGCACCTTGATCTTGGCCGCGACTTCGTCGGTCGAGGCCCGCGCCAGCAGCTCGCGGAACGTCAATGAGCCGAGGCGAAGTTGCTGCTTCAACTCTGCGCGAGCCCGCCGTGCGATCGCTGCCTTCTCGAGCGCTGCGGCGCGAGCTTCCGGAGAGAGCTGTGGAGGCGATGGCATGAAAAGGACGCTAACGCGTTCGCCTGCTCTGCGACACAGGATCCCACTGCGGGATGGTGCCGTCCCACTCGTCCACAGGCGCGCAGTGCCAGAGCCAATCGGCGCCCGGCGACGGATGCCCTGGTAGGTCGGTACGCCCGTGCGCCCAGAGCAGTGCGTCCCACGGTTCGGCGTCCTGCGGCCACCACGGGAAGAGGCGGTCGAGCAGTGCGCGCGTAACAGCGCTATCCGACCGGTAATCGTCGCCGAGCGCGGTGGCGATGTCATGGGTGTGCACGACGAGTTCGTCGGCCATCATCGCGATGAAGCCGCTTGGGTCCGCCATGCCGGCCGGGTGCCAAGCCCGCGCGTCGGGTGGCGCAGCGCGCGCCACTTCCGCGACGACAACGGCGTTGGTGCGCGCCGTCGGCAGCAGCCAGTCGACCGGAAGATCGGGGAACACGCTGAAGCCGAACTGCGGTCGTGACGGCGCGCGCAGCGCCAGTATCGGCGCGTACGACAACGAGCCAAGGTGCTCGAGCGTCTGGCGGCAACTCCACTCGAGACCAGCGGCCGGCGTGTCCCAGTCACGATCGATCAGCGGCGTCAGCGAGTTGACGCAGTCGTCGGCGACCGCGACGAGATCGTCAGGACCGAGCGACTTCGTCATACACGCGCTGCATCTCGGCGACGGGGTCCGCCGCGGCGGTAACGGTGCGCCCGATGCCGAGGATCGTCGCGCCGGCGCGTACGGCGTCGGCCGGTGTCGTCGGTCGTCCCTGGTCGTTCACGTTGGCGCCCGCGAGCCGGATCCCGGGGATGTAGGTGATGAGTCCCGGCGCGACACGCGCCGCCGTCGCCACCTCGGCACCGGCGCACACGAATCCGCCGCAGCCCGCGTCACGTCCGATGGCCATCCGGCGCTCGACTTCGTCCGGGGGCGCCGTCGTGTCCGACGTCAGCACGGTGATGCCGAGGGCGCACGGCGCGTCGACCCCGCCCTGCGCAGCACCTTCGGCGAGGCCGTCGACGGCAGCGCGCACCATCTTCTCGCCGCCGAGCGTGTGCACCGTCGCGTACTTGGCGCCCAAGCGCCCCAGCACCAGTGCGCCCTTGTTCACGGTGTTCGGGATGTCGTGCAGTTTGGCGTCGACGAACACGTCGAATCCCTGGTCAGCGAAGTGCCGTACCGCCGCGGGGCCTTCGGCGAAGAACAGTTCGTAACCGACCTTCACGGTGCGGACGAAGTCCGCGACCG
This sequence comes from Actinomycetota bacterium, assembly GCA_041166285.1. Classification (GTDB taxonomy): domain Bacteria; phylum Actinomycetota; class Acidimicrobiia; order Acidimicrobiales; family JACCXE01; genus JACCXE01. The sequence continues at coordinate 3,286 of JBEEFR010000191.1, forward strand.
GCGCCAGCGCGGCCTGCGCCGCCGCAAGGTCGGGGAAATCCAGCACGAGCGCCAGTCGGTCGCGGACGGCAGCGTCGATCGTGGTCGACATCATCGGTGAGCCTTTCCTATGAGTTCGTCAATATGGGAGACGCGGTGCCGCGCGCACCAGGCGCGCAGTTCGTGCAGGACGCGCGACGGTGCGCGCGGGTCGGCAAACGTCGCGGTGCCGACTTGGATGGCGTTGGCACCGGCGGCGAGCAACTCGGCCGCGGTGTCGCCCGAGGTCACTCCCCCGACGCCGATGATCCCCGCGGACGGGAAGGCGGCGCGCACCTCGTACACGGCGCGCACCGCGACGGGACGGATCGCCGCGCCCGACAACCCTCCGCCGCCGTTGCCGAGCCGCGCTCTTCCGGTCGCGGGATCGAGCGCCAAACCCATCACGGTGTTGACGAGGGTGACCGCGTCGGCGCCGGCCTCGAGGACCGCACCGGCGATCGGCACGATGTCGGTCACGTTCGGGCTCAGCTTCGCCCACCGCGGCCGCCCGCATCCCGCCGTTGCCGCGATGGCTGCCGCGGCGCGTGCTTGGTCGTGCGCGAACATCTGCCGGCCCGCTTCGGTGTTCGGGCAACTGAGGTTGACCTCGACGGCGACGACTTCGGGACCGCACGCCGCCAGCGCGTCGGCCGCCATCTTGTAATCCTCGACCGTGAATCCCCAGATCGACGCGACGACTGTCGCGCCGCGCGCGTGCAGCGCTGGCAACTCGTGTTCGCGCCACGCGTCGACGCCCGGGTTCTGCAACCCGACCGAGTTCAGCATTCCTGCGGAAACCGGATGCAGACGCGGCGCGGGGTTGCCCTGCCACGGTTTGGCCGACAACGACTTCACGACGACCGCGCCGATCGTCGAAAGGTCGAAGTACGCGCCGAGTTCGGCGCCGTGACCCGCGGTGCCGCTGGCTGTCATGACGGGATTGGCGAACACGACCTTGCCGACCTTCGCCGTGAGGTCGACGTCGGTCGCAGATTTACGGAGCTTCATACGTCCAGACGAAGCTGCGCGGCGGCGTGGTAGTCCTGCAACGGCGAGACGCGCAGCGGGCCGTCCTTCAGTGCGGCGATGCCCGCAGCGGCGGCGCGCGCCGCGGCCACCGTTGTCAGGCAGGCGACGTTACGCACGTTCGCCGTGGTGCGGATGTGCGCACCGTCGGCGCGCGGCCCGCGGCCGCGCGGCGTGTTCACGACGAGCGTGATGCGCCCGGACTCGATCATCTCGACGGCGTCGACGCCGCGCTGCTCGCCGACCTTGGCCACCTCTTCGGTGACGTGCACGCCGTGCTCGCGCAAGTAGGCCGCAGTGCCGACCGTCGCGATGATGTCGAAGCCGAGTTCGGCGAACTTCGCCGCCGCCGCCGCGCCGTTGGCTTTGTCGCGGTCGGCCAGCGAGAAGAACACTGCGCCCTCGGTGGGCAAACCCGTGCCCGCGGCGAGCTGGCTCTTGGCGAACGCCATGCCGAAGTTGGTGTCGATGCCCATCACCTCGCCGGTGGCACGCATCTCCGGTCCCAGGATCGTGTCGACGTCAGGGAACCGGTTGAACGGCAGCACCGCTTCCTTCACCGACACGTGGCCGCCGGTCGCCGGCGGCCGCACCAGCCCTTCGTCGCGCAACTCCTGCAGCGTCGCGCCCACCATGATCCGCGCCGCGATCTTGGCGAGGGGAACACCCGTCGCTTTGGCCACGAACGGCACCGTGCGGCTGGCGCGCGGGTTCGCTTCGATCACGAACACCTGGCCCGACTTGACCGCGTACTGCACGTTGATGA
>JBEEFR010000192.1:0-10368 GCA_041166285.1 Actinomycetota bacterium
TGCCCCTTCTTCGCCGAAGACTTCTTCTTCGCGGTGGGCGACTTCGAGTTGCTGTTGTGGTCGCGCGCCGTCGACCCAGTCGACGTCAGACCGGTCGTCCCGGAGTGGCCCGTCGTCGAGGTCGACACTCGGCCGGTGCCGCACCCGTTCGACGACGGACTCTTGCCGTTCGTGGGCACCGCTTCTGACGCCGCGCCCGCGGGCAACACGCCGTCGGCGTTGATCGTCACCGTCACGGTCGACTCGCTGAGTGCACCGTCTGGGTCGAGCGCCTGGTAGTCGATCGTGGCTTGGGGCGGCGCCGGGTCGGCGGGTGTGAACATGACGCGGTCGTCGCTGGCGTCGGTGGGCGTCCCGCCATCGTCGATCGTGGACTCGCCGCCGGTGGTGTTGCGGATCTGGAAGACGAGGGGGTCGCCGTCGGGGTCGGTGTCATTCGCCAGCACGTCGATCGCCAGTGGTGTCGCCGGCTTGGTGGCGACGGCATCGGCGCGCGCGATCGGCGGGCAGTTCTTCGTCGGCGTGGTTTCGACGTTGGCGTTGTTGTCGCCGCGCGAGCGGATGGCGAACACCCCGATCAGGATGATCGCCAGCACGATCGGCGCGGTGAAGAGGGCTCGAGAACGCGGCATGAGGCCGATCAGGTTAGTGGGGTGAGCCCGAGGTCTTCGTACAGGGCGCTGATCACGGGCTGCGTTCGTCGATGGTTGGCGCCCTCGCCCGGCATCCCGTTGGCCACGAAGACCGCGCTGAGCTCGTGCTCGGGGTCGGCGAAGACCAGGCTGGACTGGCGCCCGCCGTGGCCGAACGCGTCGCGCCCGGCGTGGTCCCCGTAGCCGTAGAACGCGGGTTTGCGCTCGTAGTGCCACGAGTTGACCATCACGCCGAGCCCCCAGTCCATGACGGCGTTGAACGTCTCGTCGCGCATGCCGGCGCGCTGGCGCATCGTCATCTGGGCGACGGCGTCGGCCGACAGGATCCTCTCGCCTTCGAGTTCACCGCCGCGGCGCAGCGCCTCGGCCAGGTGCACGAGGTCGGTGGCCGGCCCCGCGCCCGAACTCGACGGTTCGACCCAGTCGAACCCCGTGTCCTTCTCGAAGCGCGGGATGAGGCGCGGCGGCTGGGTCGCGGTGTCGTACATCACACCGATCCGGTCGCCGTAGGCGCGCACGCGGTCGGGCGTCAGCGCCAGCCACGAGTCGGCCATGCCGAGGGGTTCGAAGATCTCCTCGGCCGCGTAGTCGGCGAACGTGCGGCCGTCGACGCGGCGCACGACTTCGCCGAGCACGTGGAAGCCGGTGACGGGGTGGTAGCCGGCGCGCTCGCCTGGGACCCAGCCCGTCTCCAGCGGCGCGTCGTAGATGCGTTCGAGCAAGTCGTCAGGTGCGATGCCGGCGATGAACAACTGGTCGGAGTCGCGCAACCGACGGAAACCGCCGGTGTGCATGAGCACCTGCGCGACCGTCACGGTGTCCTTGCCTCCCGCCGCGAACTCCGGGATGACCGATGCGACGGGCTGCGCCAGATCGAGGCGACCGCGATCCCACAACTGGACGACCGCGGTCGCGGTGACGAGCTTCGTGCCGCTGAACCACGGCACGAGCGTGTCGTCGGCCATGGCGACGCCGGGGCGAGCGATGCCTTCCGCAATCGTGGCGACGGGTTCGCCGTGTAGCCACACCGCCATCTGCACGCCAAGGTGCCACCCTCGATCGAACCCGACCTGGATGGCGGCGCGGGTCTTGTTAACCGGCGGCCTCTTCGGCGTTCGCCGCCGCCTGGACCTTGACCAGCAGGTCGCGCAGCTTGCGCTGCTCGGCCAGTGTCAGTGCCTCCATCGACGGCGGGGCCTTGTGCAGGACCCGCTTCGCCTTCGCCTGGGCAGCCAGGCCCGTTTTGGTGATCACGATGGCGCGCACGCGCCGGTCCGTCGGCAGGATGCGCCGCTCGACGTACCCGAGGGCTTCAAGGTCGTCTACGAGCGACGTCACCCACGACGCGTCGCAGCGCAGCTTGTCGGCGAACACGCGCATCGGCGTGCCGACGCCGGGCTCCATTCCGAGCAGCAGCTTCAGCGCCGGCGGCCCGACCTCGACGGCCTCACACGCTGCATGGAAGCGCGAGTGGTTCTCGTCGCTCATGAAGATCTCGGCCAATACGGCCCATGCTTCGTCGCCGGGTGCTACTGCCACGTACCCGATACTACCCGACTTTCAGTATTGGTAAATATTTGACTCTAGTCAACCTTCTTGTGTTACCGTCGTCGGCATGAATGCGCCTGCGATCGCAACTGAACAGATCGTGAAGCACTTCGGTGGGGTCGAGGCAGTACGGGGGGTCGACCTGGAGGTTCCCGCCGGAACCGTCTTCGGGCTGCTCGGCCCCAACGGCGCCGGCAAGACCACCATCGTCCGGATGCTCACGACGATTCTCAAGCCCACCTCCGGCCGCGCCACCGTGCTCGGCGTCGACTGCGCCAAGGATCCTGAGCGGGTGCGCCACATCATCGGCCTCGCAGGCCAGTACGCCGCCGTCGATGAGAACCTCACCGGTTTCGAGAACCTGCGCATGGTCGGGCGCCTCACCCACCTGCCGAAGGCGACCATCAAGCCGCGGTCAGACGAACTGCTGGAGCGGTTCAACCTCGCCCACGCCGCCAACCGGCCCGTGCGGACTTACTCCGGCGGCATGCGCCGCCGCCTCGACCTGGCGGCGGCGTTAGTCCATCGGCCGACGGTGCTGTTCCTCGACGAGCCGACCACGGGCCTCGACCCGCGCAGCCGCAACGATCTGTGGGGCGTAATCGAGGACCTCGTGAAAGACGGGACCACCGTCATGCTCACGACGCAGTACCTCGAGGAGGCCGACCGCCTCGCGCAGGACATCGCCGTCATCGACAACGGCGAAGTCATCGCCCGCGGCACGCCGACCGAGCTCAAGACGAGCTTCGGTGCGACGGTCGTCGAGATCGGTTTCGCCGCGGCACGCACCGCCACGCGCGCCAACAAGGCGCTGGCGAAGTTCGAGCATCGCGAGGTTCTCCACGACGGCATCACCATCGAGGTGAAGCTCGAAGACGGCGCGAAGGGCGTCCCCGCGGTCGTGCGCGCCCTCGACGCCGCCAAGATCAACCCGGAGCGTTTCATCGTGCGCGAGCCGACGCTCGACGACGTGTTCCTCAGCCTCACGGGTCACGCCGCTGAAGAAGCGCGCGACGCCGAAGCCGACGAGAACGAGCGAGGTGCGGCATGACCATGGAACTCACCGTCCCGTCCTACGAAGCCAAGGGCTTCGACCGGGCGCGCTGGGCGCTCGCCGACATCCTGACGATCACGTGGCGCAACATCATCGCCATGCGGCGCGTGCCGCAGGTGTTGGTGTTCTCGACGATCCAGCCGATCATCTTCGTGTTGATGTTCCGTTACGTGTTCGGCGGCGCGATCTCGCCGGGCGCGCAGTTCATCAAGTATCCGTACGTCGACTTCTTGATGCCGGGTGTGTTCGTGCAGACGATCGCCTTCGGGTCCATCCAGACGGGCGTGGCGCTCGCCGAAGACGTCGGCAAGGGCCTCATCGAACGCTTCCGCTCGCTGCCGATGGCGCGCTCCGCAGTGCTGGCGGGCCGCACGCTGGCGGACCTGACGCGCAACGTGTTCGTGTTCAGCCTGATGACCCTCGTCGGTTTCGCCGTCGGGTTCCGCATCCACACCAACGCCGTGGCGTTCTTCGTGGCGCTCGCCGTGCTGCTGTACTTCACCTTCGCGCTGGCGTGGATCTTCTCCTACATCGGGCTGGCGATGCGGAACGCCGAAGCGGCGCAAGCCGCAGCGTTCCCGATCGTCGCCCCCTTGGTGTTCGCCAGCTCCGCGTTCGTCCCGTTGTCGAGCCAGCCCGGTTGGCTCCAGGTGTTCAGCGCCCACCAGCCGGTCACGCTCACCGTCAACGCCATCCGCGCGCTGTGCCTCGGCGGCGCGACGCTGACGCCGCTGCTACAGAGCCTCGGTTGGTCGACGGCGATCATCGCGGTGTTCGCCCCCATCGCTGTTCGTCGGTACCGCGCCACGGCGTAGGCGGTCGCGACCGAAAGCCGGCCCGAGCCAGGCGATACGCAGCAATCCGTTCGTCGCGAGGATCGTGACCGTGGTGGCGCCGAGCAATGTGACGGCGAACTTGACGGCGATCGGCCACGACGTCGTGATGACGACCGCGGCGACGCCGACGACACACGCTTGGTGGACGAGGTACACGCCAAAGGCGCGGTCGCGCGCCCACGCGTGCAACCGCCCGTCGCCGGCGAAGTGGCGACGCGCCCAGCCGAGGATGCCGATCACGAGACCGACGCCGGCGAGCGCGCTGAGCACCTCGTACACGAGGTAGCCCTTCCAGTCGCCAGCGTCGTCCACGACGACGACGCGCAAGAAGAACGGAACCATGAGCGCTGACGCCGCCAAGCCGATGCGCGTCATAACGATGCGATGCTCGTCGACGAGCCGGTCGACTGATTCGAACCGCCCGACGTAGAACCCGGCGACGAAGAACGCTGAGTAGTACGCGAAGTTCGCCCAGTCCCACACAAGGTTCTGCTGGCCGGGCCACAGCCAACGCAGAAATACCTGGATCGCCACCATCAGGGCAACGAAGCGCACGAGCGTGCCGCGACCGACGACCGGATCCTCGGTGCGGGCGTTCACGCGCGCGAGCCGGCCGACGTAGAGCAGCGAGAACGTCAGTAGGTACGCGAGGAACCACAGGTGGGACCACGTGACGGCGATACCGAAGGCGTGGATCGGCGAGCCGTTGTCCGCCACCGTGCGGTCGTGCGCGTGGCGCGCTTCCACCCAGCCGATGAACACGCACGCGGTGAGCAGGAACGCCGCGAGCGGGATGCCCAAGCGCTGTAGCCGCTCCCGGCGGATCTCGTCGGGCCCGCGGCGGCGCATCGCCGCGGCGAGCGACCATCCCGCGAGGACGAAGAACAGGGGCATGTGCCACTGGTGCACGAACCCCGTGAACACGTCGAAACCTTGAAACGAAGCGCGATTTTTGACGTGGTAGAAGGGCGAGTAGTCGTACACCTTGGCGGTGTGGAACGCCAGCAGCAGGAACGTCGCCGCTGATCGCAGATTGTCGATGTCGGGACGACGCTTCATGCAGATCCCCCAGTGATTGCACGTGTGATGAGTTCGATGGTGCTGGCGCGCACGGTGTCGGCGTCGAGACGGTGGCCGTCGGGATCACCGTGGCGATGCCGCGCCATCCACGTGATCGATTCGACGGCCCAGCGCGCGGTGACCCCCGCGTCGAACTGGGGTGCGCGCCGCTGCACGTAGGTCGCGAGGTTCTCGAGCAGCGTGAGCCGCACGTCGCCATAGAAGAGTGCGGCCACGTCGGGCACGTCCCGCGCCGAGCGTTCGAGGGCGTCGAGCCCACGGCGATTGGTCGCGATGAGATCGAACAGTTCGCCGACGATGTCGGCGCACTCGCGCCGGACGTCGGCGGGCGCGGTCTTGCGCGCCAGCGCGGCGTCGAGCGCCGGCAGGTGCGCCATGGAGTCGAGGCTGCGACGAAGCTTGGCGAGGAAGCTCTTGCGTGAGGCAACGTTCAGCGGACGGTCACCGCTGACCGCGCCATCGGGGTCGAACGCGTACATGGCGCACAGCAGCAGCAAGGCTTCCTTGCCCTCGACGTAGTTGTAGAGCGTGCCAACCGAGACGCCTGCGGTTTCGGCGACGTCGGACATTTGCGCGCGGGCGTACCCCAGCCGCCCGAACACGTCGAGCGCGGCGTCGACGATGTCGCCCACCCGATTCGGAGCCGCCACCCGCGCCATCCCGTAATAATGAATGAACGGTTCAGTTATTGCAAGTGCCGCGAACGCGCTACACCCCATCAGTACGGTCGGGGGGATGAATCCGTGGGAGGTGCTCGACACGCCGAAGTCCGCAGGCGTCGACGCGGCGAAGCGCGCGTGGCGCGAGTTGGTGGCGCTGTACCACCCCGACCATCACACCGACATGCCGCCCGCAGTGCAGCGCCGCGCCGCTGACGGGCTCCGGCGGGTCAACGAGGCGTGGGGTGCGATTCGCGACGCGGCCGGTCCGGCCCCCGCGGCCCCGCCGCCGCCCGAAGTCGACGACGGCGTCATGTACGTCGAGGGCGCGCCCTTCGATGCCAAGCGGCGGATCAAGCAGGCGGCGAAGGCCGCGAACCTCACGATGAAGACCGCCGCCGACAACACCGTCGTCGTCACCCGCGGATCATTCGCGTCGAAGAACGGCCTCGTGCTCGAACTCACCGATCACGACGGTCGAACGGAGGTACGCGTGACCGACGGCCCCGTCGCCGTCGCCGAGACGCTGTTCGACGCGTTGCGGCAGGGCTAGCCGACGCCGAGACGCTCGTACTGCTCGCGGGGCGCTTCGACGGCGTCGAGCGCGGCGACGAGCATGTCGACCATTTCCTTCTCCACGACGCCGCCGGCGCCCGCGAGCTCTTCGGCTTCAGACGGGTCGTTGTCGAGGTCGAACAGGTGGTGGCGATCGACGGGACCCGAAACCCAAAACGGCAGCATGTCGCCGGGTTGGAACGGTTGGCGGATCACGGGCACGTCGGAGTGCGGCATGTAGTCGAGATAGGCGCGCCGGTCGGGCTTCGGAAGCCCGACGTTGCGGAAGTGCGTCGGCATCGTCGACCACCGGTTCGACCACATCGACAACGGGAAGTTCGACTCGACGGCGCTGCGGGCGTACTTGCGATGCCCGTCGGTGACCTGCACCCAGTTGCCGTACACACCGCCGATGGCCCACTCGCGGTCAGTTGCACCGCTGCCCTCGAGGACGGGCACGAGTGAGTTCCCGTGCGTCGGGTGCGGAGACGCCGCCCCGAACACCTCGCGCAACGTGGCGTGGATGTCGACGGTCGTCGTGAGAGTGTCGACGGTCTGCGCGGCCGCACCCGGCCACGCGATCAGCATCGGGATGTGGCCGAGCGTTTCGTACTGCATGACGTTGGGCTTGCCGAACAGGTCGCGCTCGCCGAGGTAGTGCCCGTGGTCGGTGCACAGCACGAGCATGGTGTCGTCCCACAGGTTGTGGCGGTCGAAGGTATCGAGCAGCTTGCCGAACCAGTGGTCGATCATCGACAACTTCGATCCGTAGTTCGCGCGGATGTGACGCGCCTCGCGTTCGGTAATGACGCCGCGCTCGACCGCCTTCGTGGCGTACGGGGGCCAGATGATGAGATCGTCGTCCCACTCCGGGTCGTACATGTTCACCCACGGCTCGGGAGTGTCGAAGGGCTCGTGCGGGTCGAACTCGTCGACGAAGAGAAAGAACCGGTCGTGCTTGCCGGCGTTGGCGTCGAGCCAGTCAGCGGCGGTACGCATCACCTTGGGACCGGGAAAGTCGTCCTCGGCGCGGAAGTACGTACGCGACACGTCGTAGAAGCGATCCGAGCGCGTACGCGCCGGCAGCGTGGGCGTCCCGATCCAGGACGGGTCGGGCACGGTTTTCCACGCGTCCCCTTCGTGCCCCCGCGCGTACTCCCACGCGTGGAAGTCGACGTGGTAGTTCTCGCCGCCGGTTTCGAACAGATGCGGGTGATCGGACACGAGCATGGTCGTGACGCCGGCCTCGTCGAGGTCGACGGTGATCGGCTGCTCCCACAGCTCGATCGATCCCCACGGCCGCCACAGAAAGTCGTAGGCGCCGACGAGCAGGTCGTGGCGTGCCGGCATGCACGGCAACGATCCGGTGACGTGACGCTCGAAGCGCGCACTGCGCGCCGCGAGCCGATCGAGGTTCGGCGTGGCGAACTCGTCACTGTTTCCCCACGCGGCCGCGTAGCTGCCGAGCATGTGGCGATTGAGGCTGTCGAGCAGGACCACTACCGCGTTCTTTGGTGTCGTCACGCCACAGATCATGGTCTTCCTTGACTAAACAATGTGTGCAGGCGGTATCCCGTTTTCGGCACTCAACCGAGGGGGGCGAATGCCCGAGTTGTTGGAGGTCCGCGAAGTTGGGGTGCGCTTCTCGGGAATCGTCGCGCTCGACGACCTGTCCTTCACGATCGACGAAGGCCAGATTTGCGGCCTCATCGGCCCGAACGGCGCCGGCAAGACCACGCTGTTCAACGTCGTCAGCCGGCTGTACGAGCCCACATCGGGTTCCCTGTGGTTCGGCGGCCAGGACTTGGCCACGGTGGCGCCGCACCGCATCGCGGCAATCGGCATCTCCCGCACGTTCCAGAACCTGGCGCTGTTCCCGTCCTTGACGGTGTTGCAAAACGTGATGGTCGGCGCGCACACGAAGGGCCGGACGAACTGGATCACCGGCGCAGTGCACTTCGGTGTTCGCAAAGAAGACTCCGAGCTCGAGCAACTCGCGTTCGCGACGCTTGACGAACTCGGCCTGGCGTCGATCGCCATGGTGCCGCCGACGGGACTCCCCTACGGAACGATGAAGCGCATCGAGTTGGCACGCGCGCTCGTGGCCCGGCCGCGGTTGCTCATGCTCGACGAGCCCGCGAGCGGACTCACGCACAGCGAAGTCGACGAGCTCGCGGAATTGATCCGCCACGTGCGCGACACGCGCCAGTTGACCGTGTTGCTCGTCGAGCACCACATGCAGATGGTGATGGGGATCTCCGACAAGGTCGTGGTGCTGAACTTCGGTCACAAGCTGGCAGAGGGCACCCCGGCGGAGGTCAGCCGCAACCCCGCCGTCATCGAGGCGTACCTCGGAGCAACTGCGTAATGGCGCTGCTCGAGGTGCAAGGGCTGCGCGCCGGCTACGGACCGGTTGCCGTGCTCCACGGCCTCGACTTCGAGATCCCCGAACACGACATCGTCGTACTGCTCGGTGCGAACGGCGCCGGCAAGACCACAACCCTGCGGGCGCTGTCGGGCATGCTGCCGGCGTCGGGCGCGGCGCGCATCGACGGCCAGTCGATCCTCGGACTGTCGGCTGACCGAGTGTGCGCGCGCGGCATCGCGCACGTCCCGCAGGGGCGCGGCACCTTCAACGAGTTGACCGTCATCGAGAATCTCGAGGCCGGCGCGTACCTGCGGCGCGATACCGCGGCAGTGAAGGCCGACATCGATCGGTGGTGCGAAGTCTTCCCGGTGCTCGGGCAACGCCGCACGCAGGCGGCGGGCCAACTGTCGGGCGGCGAACAGCAGATGCTCGCCGTGGCGCGCGCGCTCATGAGCGAACCGCGCTTGCTGCTGCTCGACGAACCGTCGCTCGGCCTCGCGCCCCTCGTGACGCGCGGCCTGTTCGAACGCCTCGCCGAGATCAACGCCAGCGCGGGCACGACGATGTTCATCGTCGAGCAGAACGCCAACCTCGCGCTCGACATCGCGAAGTACGCATATGTGCTGGAGGCCGGGCTCATCGCATTGCAGGGGCCGGCCGCGGATCTCGCCAGCGACGACGACGTGCGCAAGGCGTACCTGGGCTTCTGATGCTGCTCCTACTCGCCTTCGTGAACGGCTCGTTCTTCAAGCCGGCGTTCTTCTTGCAGCTCGTCACGAACGGTTTGTCGAACGGCGCGATCTACGCGGCGATGGCGCTCACCGTCGTGATCATCTACAAGACCACCGGGCACCTCAACTTCGCGCAGGGCGAGATGGCGACGTTCGCCGCGTTCGTCGTCTACGTGCTCACCGCCGAGCAGCACTTCAACATCTGGATCGCGCTGCCCGTCGTCGTGGTGTTGTCGATGGCTGCAGGCGCGGGACTCGAGCGTTTTCTCATCCGTCCGGTCGAGTCGCGCAGCAACCTCGCCGTCGTCATCGTGACCCTGGGACTCTTCCTGTTGCTCAACGCGCTCACCGCCGTCATCTGGGGGACGCAGCCGAAGACCGGGCTGCGGCCGTTCCCCGGCGGGATCCACGACCAGATCACCGTGTTGAAGGGCCCGCCGCAGTTCGCGATCGGCTACGGAGCCATCGGCACGTGGGCGGTGCTGATCGGCGTCGTGGTCGCCGTCAGCGTGCTGCTCAACAAGACGAAGCTCGGCCTCGGCTACCGCGCGGTCGCTGCGAACCGCGAGTCGGCGCAGCTCGTCGGCATCCCGGTGTCCCGCATGCTGATGCTCGGATGGGCGCTGTCGACGGGTATCGGTTCCATCGGCGGCGTTCTCGTATCGCAGTCCTCGGGCACGCTCGACTTCAACCTCATGGGCTCCGTGCTCATCTACGGCTTCGCGGCGGCCGCCCTCGGCGGGTTCGACAGCATCCGCGGCGCAATCGTCGGGGGGCTCATCGTCGGGCTTGCCGAGGCGTTGCTGCCCAACCTGTTCACGTTCGTCGGTTCCGAACTCAGTCTGGCGATGGCCTTGGTGATCATCCTCGCGGTGCTGCTCGTG
>JBEEFR010000193.1:0-6500 GCA_041166285.1 Actinomycetota bacterium
GACTCCACGGTGCAGCTAGCCGTCCAGATGGCGCTCGTGGGGCGGTACTTCGAACGCGCCGGCGACCACGCGGCCAACGTCGCCGACCGAGTCCTGTTCATGGTTACGGGGCACTTCAGCTTCGAAAACGCGGCAGGCGAAACCCCTGGCGAAGCGACCCTCTAACTCCGCCGGCGCACTCGGCCTGCTCGCCCTCATCTGGGGGTCGAGCTTCCTGTGGATCAAGGTCGCGCTCGAGGGGCTGACGCCTACCCAGGTCGTCGCCGGTCGCATGCTGGCCGGCGCGATCGCGCTGTCCGTCGCCGCCAAGCTCGGGTACGCGGCCTTCCCGTCGACGCGCCGGCAGTGGCAACTCGTCACGACGCTGTCGTTGATTCAGAACATCTTGCCGTTCGCGCTCTTCGCGTGGGGTGAGGAACGCATCACTTCGAGCGCGGCCACGATGATGAACGCCACCACGCCCCTGTGGACGGCGATCATCGCGGCGGCGGCGTTGCTGCCGGGCGAACGCCTCGACCGGCGGCGCGTCGGCGCGTTGCTGGCGGGGCTCGCCGGCGTCGTGGTGATCGTCGCGCCGTGGCACTCGGGCATCGGCGGCCAAGTGCTCGGCGAACTGGCGTGCCTCGCCGCTGCGGCGTGTTACGGCGTGGGCTTCGTGTTCACGTCGCGTTACATCCTCGGCCAGATGCCGACGCGCGCCGCAGCGGTCGGCCAGATCGTGTCCGGCGCGCCGATCGCGTTGCTCGTGGGACTCGTGGCGACCGCCGCGTCGCACGACACCCCGCACATCGATTTACACATCGCCGGCGCGGTGCTGATGCTCGGCGCTCTCGGAACGGGCCTCGCGTTCCTGCTGTCGTTCCACTTGCAGGCGACGACGGGCCCGACCGCGACTTCCGCGGTCACGTTCCTGATGCCATTCGTCGGCGTCGTGCTCGGCGTGGCAGTGCTCGACGAGAAGGTCGGTTGGAACGTCGCGTTCGGAGGCGCGCTCGTGTTGCTCAGCGCGGTGCGGGTGCGGCCGAAGCGCGTCGTCGAGGCGCAGCTGTCCGAAGCGTGACCTACCAGTCGTCGTCGTAGTCCGTGCCGCCGCTGGCGTCGGCGCCGGCGCCGGTGTTCACGACGAACAGGAACCCCTTGTCGGGGTCGAACACCTTCATGCCGCCGGAACCGATCGACCCGACGATGCGCGTCGCGTCCGCGTTCCAGCGCGGCGCGCCGGTGTTCGTCGATCCCGGCACCGCCCGGACGTCGGAGCCGTCGGGCTTTACCGTCTGCATCTCGTTGCCGTCGAAGTAGACGATGCGGTTGTTGACGCCCCAGTCCGGTTGGGTCGCGCGATCGGCGACGACGCGATGCCCCGATCCGTCGGCGTTGACGACCGAGACGACCGCTCGATCGTTCACAACCTCGCCGTACGCGACCTGCTTGCCGTCGGGCGACCAGCACGCGTACCCGGCGTTGATGTCTCCCGCCACGTGCGTCGCCGCGCCCGACAGCGCGTCGACGATCCACACGCCGTCTTCGCGCGACGCCACGATGCGCGTGCCGTCGGGCGACCAGTCGGTGTGCGCGCCGCTTGGCTGCACCTTCGTCTCGGCCAGCAAGAGCCGTTCGTGGCTGCCGTCCCAGTCGGCCACCATCACGCCGGCGTCCTTGCGGATGAAGGCAATGTGTTTCCCGTCCGGTGACCACGACGCGCCCCAGTTGAGGACGTGGGTCGTGCCGTGGGTGAGTTGCGCGAGGCATGACCCGTCGGCATTCACCGAGAACACGTGCTCGATCGGCTCGCTCCCCGGCATCCGACGATCGAACAGGATGCGCGTCCGGTCGGGACGGGTGCACGGGTCGCCCGCGGGCACAGTGACCGCGGTAGTCGGCACCTCCGGCAGTGTCGTGCTCGAGGGGTCGACGGGGATAATCGTCACGGGCACGGACGGGATCGACTTCGGCGCGGTTTGCAGCGTCGTCGTGCCGCGACCGCACGTTGCAACCAAGCACATCACCGCGACCAAAAGCCACGTCCACCGCGCCACGCCACAACCCTACAGATCGGCCCTTGTGAAAACATTCACAAGGGCGTACCGTTGTCTCTGTGACCGACCGCAAGCCCGCGGGTGCCAGCTTCGAGTCCTGGGTCGACGCGCAGATCAACGACGCGCGGGACCGCGGCGAGTTCGAGAATCTGCCGGGCTTCGGCAAGCCGTTGCCCGACCTCACCGGTGACCACGACGAGATGTGGTGGATCCGCAACTGGCTCAAGCGGGAGAACCTCAGCTTCACGCCGCCGGCGATTGCGTTGCGCAAGGCGGCCGAGGACCTGCTGGCGACGCTCGACAAGTTCCCGACCGAGCGCGGACTGCGCGCCGCTCTCGACGAACTCAACGCGCGCGTACGCGAGATGAATCGGTCGTTCGTCGTCGACGGTCCGCCGTCGAACATGATGCCGCTCGACGTGGAGCCGATCGTGGTGCGGTGGGCGGCACTGCGCGCCGAGCGCGCGGCGGCGGTCGTCGAACCGGTCGTTCCGGAACCTGTCGCGGCGCCGAAGCGCCGCTGGTTCCGCCGCTCTCGGCAATAATCGCCACTCCCATACGGGGGTGTAGGTCAGTGGTAGACCGGCGGCCTTTTAAGCCGCGCGTCGCAGGTTCGATCCCTGCCACCCCCACACATTTCACATCTCAACATTCGGACAAAACCCAACAGACGCTCAAGCGGGCCTCTTTAACGCCGATACGCTGAGTATGTGGAAAGGTCGGCCGACCGAGACGAAGAGGCTGGGCCCGTCAGCGCTGGGCCAGTCAGCGCTGATCCTGTCGATGATCTCGATCGCCTGGCCGTCATCGAGGCTGAACTTTCAGACGCCGAAGCAGAGCTTGATTCGATGGATCACCCCACCGTCGATCAAGACCCAGGTGCAGATCTGTAACACCTTCGAGATGCCCAAAGTCACCACGCCGAAGGCCGTCCACGATTGGTTCACGAAGTACGTCGCGGCGCCGCACTACAAGAAGCACGAGACCCTCCGATTCAACTCAGCCGACGGGGTGCGCCTGCACGCCGTGCGCGTCGCGGGCCCCGCGAACTGTGGCGTGACCGTCGTGCTCGTCCACGGTTTCGGTCACTGGCACCGCCATCCGAAGATCCACGAGTTCGCCAACAAGCTCGCCGAGAGCGCCAACGTGGTCGTCCTCGACCTGCGGGGCCACGGCTTCTCCGGCGGCACGAGCACCCTCGGGGCCCTCGAGTGGCTGGACGTCAAAGCCGCGGTCGAGCAGGTGCCGGCCAATCAGAAGCTCGTCCTCATGGGCGCCTCGATGGGCGCCGCTGCCGTAGTGCTCTACGCCGGAATGGCGGCACGCGGCGACGGAGGCCGTAAGGCCGACGCCGTCGTCGCCGTTTCCGGTCCCGCGTGGTGGGGTGGCCGCGACGCGCCGAAGGGTGTCGGCCGCGTCCTCGAGCTGGCGCGGTCACCGCTTATGCGTCGCGCGATGCGTCACCTCATGCGCGTGCGCATCGACGGCGTGCGTCCCGCGGGCCGCATCGACCCAGTCACCATCGTCGGCGAGATCGCGCCGACGCCGTTGGTCATCGTGCATGACCGCGCCGATTGGTACTTCGGTGTCGATCAGGCCGAGGCGATGCACAGCGCAGCAGGCTCTACGGCGAAACTGTGGTGGCGCACCGGCGGTCACGCGACCGACCTGTTCAGCGACGAGCTGCGCGAGCGCATCGTGAGCGAAGTCGTGCAGCCGCTGGTCGCGGGCGACCACGCCGCCGCCGACGTCGCCTAAAGCGCCACGGGCGCGTCGTCGTCGTCGGCCGCCGCGCTGAACACGCCCGCCATCTCGATCTCGCCGCGGTCGTCCACCGCGAGCCACCGCCCTTGGACGTTGCCGACGCGCAAGTAGGGATTGCGGAGCCAATTGTCGATCGCGCCGATCACGCCACCGTGCGTGACGACCAGCGTGCACGCGCCTGGGTGCTCGTGCGCGACACGCTGCAACGCCGCGACGACGCGGGGCGTGATCTCGCCCTCGCCCCCGGGCATCGACTCCAGTTCGCCACGCCGCCACCGCTCGAGCAGACCCGGCCATTTCGCTTCGATCTCGGCACGCGTGTGACCCGAGATCTCCCCGACGTCGCGCTCGCGCCACCCCGTGTCGACCGACGGCGCCGGCAGCCCGAGACGATCGGCGACGATCTGTGCAGTCTCCAGGGCGCGGTCGAGATCGGACGCGACGACGCTGTCGATGCCCTCGTCGCGCACCGCGTCGGCAAGCGCGCGCGCTTGGGAGCGCCCGGCGTCGGACAACGGTGGATTCGCGGCTCCCTGCCAGCGGCCTTCGGCGTTCCACACCGACTCGCCATGACGAACCAACAGGATGCGCTTCGCCACGCCCGAGACATTACGGTCCGGATTTATGGCTCTGGACATTGCGAAGCTCGGTACGACCTACGACGAACTCACCGAAGTCATCGACGGTGATCGCGCCAAGGCGTACGCCGCCGCGACCAACGACGACAACCCGGCGTACACCTCGGGGAAGTACGCACCGCCGGTGTTCGCCGTCGTGCCCGCGTGGGCGGCGCTCGGTCTGGCCGTCGGCGACGTGATCCCGCCTGAAGTGCTCATGATGGTCGTGCACGGCGAACAGGACATGCACTTCGCGTCGCCGCTCGTGCCGGGCGTGACCCTGCGCACCGCGGCCGAGGCCTACAGCATCCGCGTCGGCGGCAGCGGCACGCGCTTCACGGTCCGCACGCGTTCGGTCGACGACGCGAGCGGTGACCTCGTCGTCGAGCAGTACATCACCGTGTTCCTGCGCGGCGTGTCAGACGGCGACAGCGCGGGGCCAGACAAGCCCGACCACACGTTCCCGGAGGACGCGCGCGCCAACAAGGTCGGCGAGTTGTCGGTGCACGTCGACGACGACCAGACGTTCCGTTATCGCGACGCGTCGGGCGACCAGATGCCGATCCACCTCGACGACAACTTCGCCAAGTCCGTCGGCCTGCCGGGAATCATCGCCCACGGGTTGTGCACGATGGCGATGACGAGTCAGGCCGCGATCAAGGTTGCGGCCGACGGCGACCCCGGCCGCTTGAAGCGCCTGGCGGTGCGCATGTCGAAGAACGTGTTCCCCGGCAACGACGTCGTGACGACGCTGTACCGCGGCGCGGCTCCGGGGACGTTCCCCTTCGAAGCGCACAGCGCCGGCGAATTGGTCATCTCGAACGGACTCGCCGAAATCCTCCCCTAACGCGAACTGGCTCTGTCAGGAACCGTCCTACGGTTCCTGACAGAGCCAGAACGGAAGCTTTGGTTGCGCGGTTAGCCGAAGCAGACCTCGAACCACAGGTAGAACACGACGACGAGGATGAACCCCGTCGCGATGGCGGTGGTGTGCTTCTCGAGGTACTTCTTCACCGTCGTTTGCCCGGTGCCGGCGATGAGGCCGAGGCCGTTCAGCTCGAACAGCGCGATCACGATGATGACGGGGAGCCACCACATCAGGCGCTTCGAACTCTCAGGGTTCTGCGCGTACAGCGGCGCGAGGTGGCTGGTGAACGCCATGAAGAACACCAGCGGAATCGAGAACACCGTGTTGGTGCGCGACGCCAGTCCGGCTTTGCGGCCGGCGGGCACGGCTTCTTCCAACGCAGGCTGACCTGCGGACACGCCCTGCGCGGACTTGATCACCGTCTTCTGGTTGCGCCAGATGACGCCCCACACGTTGGCCAGCATGATGATGCCGAGCAGCGCGCCGGTAGAGATCGACGCGCCCATCGGTGACTTCATGTAGTCGCCGTCGAAGTTCTTCTGGAAGCCCAGGATGAAGAAGCCGGAAAGCACGGTCAGCACGGCCGCCCAGCGGAACCACCACAGCGCACGCGGCACGAGCTTCGAGATCGCTTCGGTGCGAGCAGGCGCGTCGAACGTGGCGAACGCGGGCGTCTGCACGTAGTTGAAGTAGTAGAGCAACCCGATCCATGTGATGGCGCCGAGATAGTGCGCGTACCGCGAGAGCAGGATTCCGCCGTCCCGCGACCAGATCTCCAATGCGAGCATTCGCATTCCTCCTAAATGTCCTTGTGTCGCTAGCTGCAAGCTAACACTGCGTTACCGTGACTCTCGTGGACGACCAAAGCGATCGCTGGCGCGACCTGGGTGAATTCATCCGCCAGCAGCGCGGGACGGCGCGCATGTCGTTGCGGCGCATGTCGGAAATCGCCGGCATCTCGAACCCGTACCTGAGCCAGATCGAGCGCGGTCTGCGCAAGCCGTCGGCCGAGATCCTTCGTCAGATCGCCAAGGCCCTGCGTATCCAGGCCGAAACCCTGTACGTGCGCGCCGGCATTCTCGACGAGCGTGACCCGTCCGACGACCTCGCCGGCGAGATCCTGCGCGATCCGTTTCTCAACGAAGAGCAGAAGCAGACGCTGCTGCGGATTTACCTGTCGTTCCGGCACGAGAATGAGGACCGCCCCGTCTCGCC
>JBEEFR010000194.1:0-21512 GCA_041166285.1 Actinomycetota bacterium
CCTCGATGACGGGCTTCAACTTGGCGAGGCCTTCCGTCGTCGTTTCGCGCGGGCCCTGGTCTTTGCTGACAACGGCGCCGTCGACTTCCATCGACACGATCTCGCGATCGAAGCGACCCTCGGCGACCGCCCGCGCCGCGGTCTGCTGCGACCGCAGACCGAGTTCGTCGACCTCTTCGCGCGTGATGCCGCGGTTCTGGGCGATGCGTTCCGCGGCTTCGAACTGGTTCGGCGAGTCCCACGGGAAGTTGTCGGGCTTCGACGAGCCCGGACCGTTCATCACGTTCATGCCGAGACCGACCCGCGACATCGCTTCGACGCCGCAGGCGATGCCGACTTCGGCACCGCCCGTCGCGATGAGACCCATCACGAAGTTGTTGGCCTGCTGGCTCGAGCCGCACTGGCAGTCGATGGTCGTCGCCGCCGGTTCGTACGACACGCCGAGGCTGAGCCACGCGTTGCGCGTCACGTTCGACGCCTGCTCGCCGGCCTGCGTCACGCACCCACCGACGAGCTGGTCGACGTCAGCGGGGTCGAGGCCGTTGCGCTTCACCAGTTCGATCTGCGGCACCGCGAGGATCTCCGCTGCGTGCATGCCGGAGAGCACCCCATTGCGCTTGCCGATGGGCGTGCGGACGGCGTCGACGATCACAGGATTGGCCATGTCCAATACTAGAACGTGTTATAGATCGTTGCCGTGGCCGACTTCGATCTCGTGAGCGGCGCGTTCTGGGGGCGCAACCCGCACGAGGCGATGGCCTGGATGCGCGCCAACGAGCCCGTGTACTGGGACGGGCGCGTGTGGGGCGTCACCAAGTACGCGGATCTGAAGCACGTGTCGGGCGATCCGGCGACGTTCTCGAACGCCGGCGGCATCCGTCCCGAATCGGGACCTATCGCGATGATGATCGACATGGACGATCCGGAACACATCCGGCGTCGCAAGCTCGTGAACCGCGGTTACACGCCACGGCGCATCCGTGATCGCGAGCCCGAAGTACGCGCCGCCTGCGACGCCATCATCGATCGCCTCGGCGATCGCGACACCGTCGACCTCGTGTGGGACATCGCCGCGCCGCTGCCCCTCGCGATGATCGCCAACGATCTCGGGTTCGCCGAGCCCGACCGTCCGCAACTGCTCGAGTGGAGCGACGCCATGCTGCGCGCCCTCACCGGCGACCCCGACGCCGCGACCGCCGCAGCCGAAGCGTTCGGCGGCTACTTCGCGTACGCAACCGATGTCATCGCCGAACGCCGCGCCAACCCGACCGACGACCTCATGAGCGTGCTCTGCCACGCCGAAGTGGACGGCGAGAAGCTGAGCGACGACGAGATCATCCACGAGTCGTTGCTGATTCTCGTCGGCGGCGACGAAACGACGCGTCACGTCATCTCGGGCGGCGCCTACCAGCTGCTGGTCGACGCGTCGCGGTGGGAACGGCTGCGCGCCGATGCGTCACTGCTGCCGACTGCCGTCGAGGAAATGCTGCGCTGGGTGTCGCCGATCAAGAACATGGCGCGCACGGCGACGCGCGACGTCGAACTCAACAGCGCGTCGATCCACGAGGGCGACACCTTGTTGCTGCTGTATCCGTCGGCCAACCGAGACGAGGACGTGTTCGCCGACGCGATGCAATTCGACATCGGGCGCACGCCCAACGAGCACGTCGCCTTCGGGTTCGGCACACACTTCTGTCTCGGCAACAGCTTGGCGCGACTCGAGCTACGCGTGATGTTCGAGCAGCTACTCCGCCGCGTGCCAGAACTCGAGCTCGTGTCTGACGTCGAGCCCGACTATCGACCGGCGAACTTCATCTCCGGTTACGAGACGCTGCCGGTGCGTCCAAGGCTGTTCCACTGACGCACGACGCGCGCTTCGCGCTCCCATCCCAACGTGCTCACGCTCGCGGGGTCGAGAGCAAAGAGCGCCCCGGCGTCGGGGCCGAGCCCGACCCAGCGCGCCGCCAGCACACGCAGCGCGTGACCGTGCCCGAACACGAGCGTGTCGCCGTCGGCTGACAGGCAGCGCGCGATCACTCGGTCAGCGCGCGCCGCGACGTCAGAAGGAGACTCGCCGCCGGGCGCGCCGTCACGGCACAGCGACCAACGCGGCGCGTGCGCGCGGATCTCGTCGGTCGTCTCGCCTTCGTAGTCGCCGTAATCCCACTCCGCGAGATCGGCGTCGGTCGTCATGGCGTCGCCGTAGCCCGCAAGCGCGCACGTCTCGACGGCGCGGCGGCTCGGGCTCGACAGCACGAGGGCGAACGTGCGCCCGGCGAGGGCCTCTCCGAGCCTGAGCGCGTGGTCGCGACCCTTGTCCGTCAACGCGATATCGGTGCGACTGGTGTGCTGACCGGTGATCGTCCACGCCGTCTCACCGTGACGGACGGCGACGAGCTCAGGTCGTGCCAAGTCAGTCTTCGACGGTGATGGCCTGCTTCGGGCAGACCATCGCCGCCTTCAGCACCTTGGCGCGCAGATCCTCGGGCGGCGTCTCGTCGAGCACGTAGAGGAAGTCGTCGTCGCGCACTTCGAACACCTCGGGCGCCTCAGCCATGCACAACGCGTTGCTCTCACACCGATCGAAGTCGACGACTACTCGCATGCCGACCAACCTAGTCAGGCGCCGATGTAGTTCCCGCCGTCGCACACGATCGTCTGTCCGGTGATGTACCCGGCGCCCTCCGACGCGAGAAACGCCACGACGGGGCCAATGTCAACCTCGGCGTCGCCAAGGCGGCCGAGGGCGACGCGCGACTCGAGGAAGGGCTTGAGGTCGGGGTTCTTGTGGAACGCGTACGACAGCGCGTCGGTGGCGGCGAGCGGGGCGATGCAGTTGACGGTGACGCCATCCGGTCCCCACTCGCGCGCCAGCGCCATGGCCAGGCCGCGCTGCGCGCCCTTCACCGCGCCGTAGAACGGCAGGTAGTCGCTGCCTTCGATGCCCGCGGCCGAGCTCACGAGGATCAACCGCCCGCACGCGCTCGCCTTGAGATGCGGTGACGCCGCCTGCGCGCACCAGATCGACGCCCACACCGCCGACAGCGAGACGCGCTCCCACTCACCTTGAGGAGCCGACTCCACCCGGTACGGGCGACCCGTGCCCGTAAACGCGTTGTGCACGACAACGTCAAGGCCGCCGTACTCCTCCACGGCGCGCGCGACTGCGGCGAAGATCGCGTCCTTCTGCATCACGTCGGTGGGCACGCACACTGCGCGTGCGCCGCGTGCACGAATCTCGTCGGCGACGGGTTCACCGTTGTCCGCGGTTCGCGACGCCACGACGACGTCGTGGCCCGCATCGGCGAGCGCCAGCGCGCAGCCGCGCCCGATCCCGCGGCCCGCGCCCGTGACCAGCGCGACGGTCACAGCGTCTTTCCCGTGACCGCGCCCGATGCGAGGAACTCGACGACACGCCGATCGTCTCCGACGACGCAGTTCACCGTCACGCCTTCGCTGTCCCACTGCCGCGCCGCACCGAGCATCAGCAACCGCACCGCTTCGCTCGCCGCGCTTACTTCGGCCGGCAACACGAACACGAACCGTGTTGCGCCGTCGCGCCGCCCGCGCTGCAGCGCGTCCAACGCAGCACGCGCGGGGTCGTCGTACCGCGCCGCGATGTCGTCGTCGGTCCACGCTTCGATTGGCTTCGGGTCGCCCGGAACCGACACGCGATGAACGACGACATCGTCAGTGGCCACGCCGTAGTTTGGCGCGTATGCCGGTGCCCGAGTCGTTCCGCGCGTTGGCCTCCAAGGTGAACAACTGGGGCCGCTGGGGCGACGACGACGAACTCGGCACGCTCAACCTGATCACCGACGACGTGCGTCGGCGCGGCGCGGCTTGCGTCAAGACCGGCAAGGCATTCGCGCTCGCCATTCCGCTGTCGGAGGACGGGCCGCAACTCGGGTTCATCGCCGGGCGCGTCAATCCAGCGCGCACCATGCACATGATCAACGAACCGAGCTTCGGTGACCCCACGATGTTCTGCTCGAGCGACGACGCCGTCACGATGGGGCTCCAAGCGGGCACGCACTGGGACTCGCTCGCGCACGTCTCGTACGACGGTCGTCTGTGGAACGGCTTCGATCCCGCATCGATCACCGAAGCCGGTGCGTCCAAGGGCGGCATCGACAAGGTCGGCTCGCTCGTCGGCCGCGGTGTGTTGCTCGACGTGGCGCGCGCCAAAGGCGTCGACCGCCTCGAGCCCGGCTACTCCGTCACGGGCGACGACCTCGACGCCGCAACGCGCACCGCCGTTGAACCTGGTGACATCGTGCTCATTCGCACCGGCCAGATGCAGCTGCTCCACGCCGGCGACAAGAACGCGTACACGCATCCGAGCCCCGGTCCGTCGATCCATTGCGTCGAGTGGTTCCGCGCGCACGACATCGCTGCCGCGGCCACTGACACCCTCGTGTTCGAAGCCTTTCCCGGCGACAATCCCGACTTCCTCCTGCCTGTCCACCTCCTCGACATCGTCGAGATGGGCCTCACGCAAGGGCAGAACTGGGATCTCGAAGACCTCGCACGCGACTGCGCCGACGACGGCGTCTACGAGTTCTTCCTCAGCGCGACACCCGAACCGTTCGTGCAGGGCCTCGGATCGCCGGTCGCCCCTGTCGCCCTAAAATAGAACCTGTTACAGTTTTCGCATGGTCGAGTTCGGGATCTTCAACAGCCTCTACCTGCCCAAGGTCCTGAAGGACAAGGACCCCGTCAACGCCGAGCACAACCGGCTGATGGACGAGATCGAATGGGTGAAGGCCGCAGATCGCTCGGGCTTCAAGTACACGTGGGCGACCGAGCACCACTTCCTCACCGAGTACTCGCACCTTTCCGCCAACGAAGCATTTCTCGCCTACGTGGCCGCCGTGACGAATCGCATCCACATCGGCAGTGGCATCTTCAACATCACGCCGCCGGTGAGCGCGCCGGCGCGCGTCGCCGAGAAGGTCGCCATGCTCGACCACCTCAGCGGCGGTCGCTTCGAGTTCGGGATGGGGCGGGGTTCGTCGTCGACGGAGCAGAAGGGCTTCGGCATCGAAGACCCGGAGCTGACCAAAGAGATGTTCGACGAGGTCATCCCCGAGTTCAAGAAGATGTGGCGCGACGAAGTGTACTCACACGACGGCACGCACTTCTCGATGCCCGAGCGCAACGTGTTGCCCAAGCCGTACACGAAGCCGCACCCGCCGATGTGGGTCGCCGCCGGTTCGCCGTCGACGTTCGAGAAGGCGGCGCGCATGGGCCTCGGCGTGTTGTGCTTCACGACGGGTTCACCGAAGACGCTCGCACCGCTGATCGAGACCTACAAGCGCGAGATCAAGAACGCCGAACCCGTCGGCGAATACGTCAACAACAACGTGATGGTGACGTCGCAGATGCTGTGTTTGGAGGACGGGCAGAAGGCGCGCGACATCGCCTGCAACATGACGTCCGGCTACCACACGAGCCTCGTGTTCCGGTACCTCGACACGTTCCCGAAGCCGCCGGGCATCCCCGAGTGGCCGGCGCTCATCCCCGACGCCACGCCCGAGCAGATGGACCAGTCCATCAAGAACGGGCTCACGACCATCGGCACGCCCGACGAGTGCGCGAAGTGTGTCCAGAACTACGCCGACATCGGCGCCGACCAGATCACCTTCGGCATGCTGTCGTCGACGATGCCCGTCGAGATCGCCGTCGAAGCCGTCGAGACCTTCGGCAAGTACGTCATCCCGCAGTTCGACACCGACCCGATGCACTCCACGCAGCGCCAGCGCGAGGAACAACTCGGCGCCTAAAACACCGAACTGGTCTCGGGGGTTAGGGGTTGCAGATCTTGCAGGGTTGCAGCGTCGTGCGCGCTGGGTCGACGGACTTGAGGCCGGTGCGGCCGGCGACGGAGGCGCAGTCGGGGCGGTGGTACAGCGTCCCTCGGGCCGTGGTCACGTAGTCGACCGAAGCGACGAGGTCGGGATGGTCGCCGCGTGACAGCAACTCTTCGATGCGCTCGAGCACGGCGCGCGTCTCGGCAGTGTCGCGTTGCGTCGCCCGCACCAGCGACGTGAGCCAGTACGCGAAGTAGGCGAAGCCGCCGAAGAACACGAGGCCGAGGCCGAGCATCCCGCCACTGATCGAATACGGGATCTGCTCGTACACGTTCGGCGTGTGCGACGCGCCCCACCAGCCGAGCAGGATCATCACGAGCCCGAGCGGCGCGGCCACCGAACCGACGACGAGCAGCACGCGCGCCGCGTCGGTCGACTGTGAGCGCGTGCGCAAGCGCGACATCGCGACCGCCAATCGGCGATCGCGCGACGTGTCGCGCTCGACGGAAATGTCGGCGGTGGTCATGCGGCGCCTCCCAAGTAAGCGGCAGAGATTTCTTCGGCGATGTCCTGCGGTTCGCCCACGCGCATGATCTGGCCGTGGGCCATTACGGCGGCGTAGTCGCACACTGCCAGCGCGGTTTGCGCGAACTGCTCGACCAGCAGGATCGACAGACCTTCGTCGCGTAGCTGGCGCACGATCTCGTACAGCTGGCCGACGATGATCGGCGCGAGCCCGATGGAGATCTCGTCGAGCAACAGCAGCGACGGTTCGGTGACGAGCGCACGCGCCATCGCCAGCATCTGCTGCTCGCCGCCCGACAGCGTGCCCGCGAACTGCTTGCGGCGTTCCTTCAGCCGCGGAAAGCGCGCGAAGGCGCGCTCTTCGACGTCGCGGGCGCGCACCCCACCCTTGTACGTCATCATCCGCAGGTTCTCGTTGACGGTCAGGTTGGGGAAGACGCCGCGGCCTTCCGGAATCGTGCACACTCCGGCGCGCGCCAACTGATCAGGGTCGGCGCCGTTGACGTGGATGCCGGCGACGTGCACGCAACCGCTCGTCGGCTCCAGCCGGCCGCTCGCCACTTTGTGGATCGTCGACTTCCCGGCACCGTTGGCGCCGAGCAACGCGAACACGCACCCCGCGGGAACACAGATTGACACGCCGTGCAGCACCTCGATGCGGCCGTAGGCGGCGCGCACGTCGCGCAGCTCGAGCGCGGGAGGCAGCGTCACAACCGTTCCTCACCCGGCAGCGTGCAGGCGATCGTCGCCGTCGGATCGGCGATCACCGACGTGAACAACCGGCGCATCCCGACGCTCAACAACAGCGTCGCCAGCACGCCGAGGATCAGCGCCGCGCGTGACACGGGCTTGCCCGTGGCGGCGACGGTTTTGGGCGTGAGGTCGACGGCGGGTCCGCGACCCCCGCCGTTGCCGTCGTTGTTCGGCAGCGTGCCCAAGCCGCTGAGGTCGGATCCCCCGCCGGTGAGGCCGTCGAAGCCCCCGCCCGACGAGTCGCCGAGTACCTCAGCGCCGGTGCCCCCGCCGACGTCGCCGAGGATTTCCTCGTCACCGCCTGACGCAACCGCCGTGGCGCGGGCGCCGCCGAGCACGAGGCCGAGCGTGTAGCCGTTCTGCGTGAGCGTGATGACGACGGAGTTCGCGCCCACCACCGCGCCGGCGCCCGTGATCTCGTGGGTCGCCGGCCCGACCGTCACCTTGATGCCGGCGGCGTCGAGCGCCTGTTTGGCGATCTGCTGCACGACCGCGTCGACGGGCTGGTTGCTTGAACCGAAGTGCAAACCGTTCTCGTCGATCGTGACACCTTGGCCCGCCACCGTCGCGCCGCTGATGATCGTGTGCTGTTCACCGGACGCTTTCGTGCCGTCGCTCGTCGCCTTGGCCGTGCTCACGACCTGGTCGATCTCGAGCACACCGGCGACGTTGAGGTTGTGCACGACGCTGCGCGCCGTCGACACCGCCGCGTTGCTGGTGGCACGGCTACTGGCGCTCGTTGTGATCGTGCCGAACGCGCCCGGCAGCAACGACACGCCTTGCGCACCGGCGTCGCCCTCGGCCGACTGGCCGTCGGCGCGCGCACGCATCGTCGTACCCGGCAAGTCGTAGGTCGTCACCGGCGGGTCCTGGCCCGTGCGCGCTTCGGCCCGCACCGGATAGGCGAGCCGGTTCGCCACCTCCTGCGGGAAGCCGGGAATCAGCAGCGGCAGCAACGTGCCGCCGTTGGCGACACCCGCGCCCGGCCACAAGTTGCTGGCGAGCGCGTACCCGGTCCCCGACTGCAACGTCGTGCTCGCCTGCGGCAGGTCGAACTCCGGCTCCACACGCTGGTCGGGGATGTCGGTGAAGACCTGCACGCCGCGCGCATCCGAAGACAGGTCGTAGCCGAGCAGGCCGTCGGCGCCCGCCCGCGGCGCGTCGACGACGAACACGCCCGCGCTCAACACCGCAGCGACCGCACCGGCGGCGACGGTGACGAACCCGCGCCTCATACCGGTACGTCCAGTCCGAGATAGGCCGCCTGCACCGCGCCGTCGGCCTGCACCTGCGCGGGAGTTCCCTCCGCGATGAGCTTGCCGAAGTCGAGGACGTACAGGTGCTCGCAGATACGCATCACGAGTTCGACGTCATGCTCGACGAGCAGAATCGCCATGCCGTCGCGCGCCAAGTCGAGCAGGAGATCGCCGAGCACTTCGGTCTCGTCGGGGTCGAGACCCGAGCCGGGTTCGTCGAGCAGCAACAGTTTCGGACGGATCGCCAGCGCGCGGCCGAGTTCGACGAGACGCGCCATTCCCGTCGGCATGGCGTCGACGGGGCGATCGGCGACGTCGCGCAGCCCGACGCGTTCGAGAATCTCATCGGCCACTATCCGTGGATCCTCGCTCGTCGAGTCCCAGCCGTTGCGAATCTCCGCGCCGACGAGGATGTTCTCCCGCGCCGTCAGCGCGCCGAAGACCTCGAGGCGCTGGAACGTACGACCGACGCGCTGACGCGAACGCTGATGCGGTTTCAGCTTCGTGACGTCGCGGCCGTCGATCGCCACTTTGCCGCGCGTGGGCGTCTGCAAACCGGTGATCACGTTGAACAGCGTGGTCTTGCCGGCGCCGTTCGGTCCGATGAGCCCCGTGACGCGTCCGGCCGTCGCCGACAGCGTGGTGTCGTGCAGCGCCAGGAGGCCTCCGAAGCGCACGTCGACCTGGTCGACTTCAAGCATTGCTCGGCACCGCCTCGACGTCGACGTCAGGCGCCGCGCCCGCGGCACGCGACCCGAACGCGTTCCGCACCTTCTCGAGGTTGGGCCCGACCTCCGACGTCCACCCGTTGGGGTTACGACCGAGGGCGATCGCGCCCACACCGGCGCCGAGGAACGACAGGCTCGGGATGCCCGGCAGCGCTCTTTGAATCTTCGGGAACAACCCGAACGTGAGCCCGCCCATGAGCGCGCCCGACACGGTGTTGATCCCGGCGACCGACACGAGCAACAACAGCACGAGGCTCTGCAACATCTCGAAGTCGTTGAGGCCGACCTGGCCGCGCAACCCGCCGTAGAACGCGCCCGCGACACCGGCCATCGCCGACGACATCGTGAACAGCGCCAGCTTCGTGAACGTGATGTTGAGCCCGAGCGTCGCGCACGCCGCGGGGCTTTCGCGCATGGCGACGACGCGCCTACCGAACGGGCCGCGTCGCAACGCCAACACCCCGATGCCCGCTAACGCGAACGTCACGCACACGAGCATGAAGAACGCCTTGTCGCCGTGGAACGACACGCCGAGGATCGACGGCCGACCGACCGCCAGGCGCCCCCCGTAGCCGAACACGTTGTGGTTCTTGAAGAACAGCGCGCTCATGCCCTGGGCGAACGCCAGCGTCGACAGCGCCAGATACAACCCCTGCAAACGGATCGCCGGCAGCGCGGCGAGCGCGCCCGCCAGACCCGCGAGCGCCGCAGCGGCCACGAACCCGAGGAAGGAGTTGCCGCCGAAGAACTTGCCCATGCCGAACGCGCCGATGCCGACGAAGGTCATCTGCGCGAGCGAGACCTGGCCGCCATAACCCGTCAGCAACACGAGCGACAGCATGATGAGCGCGAACACGACGCCTTGTCCCACGGTGAATAGATCGACCGGCGACAGCACCTGCGCCAGTATCCCGGCGGCGACGACGAACGCCGCGCCCGCCCACAACGACTCGCGCAGCGTCGCCACGCGCGGCGCGCGGTGCGTCGTCACGATGCGCCCGACGCGCAAGCGCGCCTGGGGCAGGATCAGCAACACGACGTACAGGAAGATGATCGGAAGCGCCGGCTTCACGATGTTGAGCACGTTCGACGGCAGGTTGCCGATCGTGTGCGCCTCCGCCAGACCGAGCGCGAGCCCGCCGACGAACGTGAGCGGCAGGCTCTTGAGCCGTCCGACCATCGCGGCGGCGTACCCGTTGATCACCAACAGCGTCAGCAGGATGATGTCGAGCGACACCAGCGGTGCCAGCAAGATCCCGGCGAGGCCGGCGAGCGACGCGCCGAGCGCCCAACTCACCATCGCCACGCGATCGGGGGCGGCGCCGTTCAGCGCGGTGAGCTCCGGGTCGTCGACCACCGCGCGCATCGCCGTGCCGATGCGCGTCCGGAACAGGAACAAGCGCAAGAAGATGGCGACCAACACCGCCACGCTCATCATCGTCAGCTGGTGGTAGCTGATGAAGATGCTGAACAGCTTCACACGATGGTCCGCAAAGAACTCCGGCATAGAGCGCGGTTCTCCCGGATCCCACAGCACCGTCGCCACGCCGATGCACGTCAACAACAACCCGAGCGTGATCACCAGCGTGGTGCTGACGCTCGAGCCGTAGAGGCGGCGCATGAGGACGCGTTGAATGAGCGCGCCGAGGAGCGGCCCGACCACGCCGAGCACGACGACCAGTCCGAGCCACTGCGGCCAGTGGTCCTGCACCGTCAGCTGCCAGTAGGTGAACGCCAACAGCATGCCGATGGCGCCGTGCGCGAAGTTGAAGATGCCCGAGGTGGTGTACGTGACCACGAGGCCGCTCGCCGTGAGCGCGTAGATGCAACCGGTGGCGACGCCGATGACGCTGTAGGCGAGGAAGGAGGTCAACGTCCTACCCGGAGAACCATCCGCCGTCGCCGCAGCGGAACCCGGTCGCCGGCGAGTCGGTGCGCGTGTACTTGCCGCCTGCCACCTTGAGCAGGATCCAGCACGACGCCGGTCCCTTCGCACCAGGGTTCGACGGGGCGAACAGTCCGTTGTCGTCGAACGAGCCGATCTTCTTGATGGCGTCGTTGAGCGCGGCGCGCGTCACCTTCGGACCCACCGCCTCCATCGCCTGGAACATCAACCGACCCGAAGCCCACGCGTACGCCGCGAAGATGTCGGGCGTGAAGCCGGGCTTCACTTTCTGGATCCACTTGTCCATCAACGCGACTTCGGGAACGGCGCCCGCGTCTTCACCGCCGTACAGCGCGGTCGACGACGCCACGAGCATGCCGTCCGCCGCGTCGCCGGCCTTGGCGATCACATCGGCGTCGTAGCCCGACCCGCCGACGAGGAACACCTCCGGCTTGAAGCCCTGCGACTTCATGGCCTTGGCGAAGCGCGCCGCCGTCGCGTCGTCGACTGAGATCAGGTACACCATCTTCACGCCGTTGTCGCGCATGCGCACGACGTCGGAGGTGAAGTCCGTCTCGGTCGAGCCGATGGCGCGGTCGTACAGCCACTTGAAGCCGAGACTCTCACCGGCGCGCCGATAGCCGTCGTGCAGTTTCTTCGCCGAAGGGATGTCGGACTCGATGCTGCCGACCTTGGTGACGACGTCGGGGTTGTGCTGCTTGAAGTAGTTGAACGGACCGAGCGTTCCGCCCTTCACACCCGGCTGGATCGAGAAGTTCGTCGGCACGGCGAGACGACCGTCACCCAGCGCGTGGCTGATGTCGGGGACCTTCGCTTGCGTCAACTGATCAGCGGCCGCGTCGTCGTAGAGCGAGAACGAGCCGAGCATGGCGAGCGACTTGCCGATGAGGTCGATCGTCTGCGTGCGGTTCTGTCCGGTGTCGAACTGGTCGTCGCGCGCGTCGAGTCGTATCTGTCGGCCCCACAGCCCGCCCAGCGAGTTCTCGTAGGCGACGACGGCTTGGGCGCCGGCGACCGCGCCGGCGAACAGTCCGGGAACCGGACCGGTCAGCGTGCTCACGTTGCCGAGCGTGATGCTCGACGCCGTAACACCCGTGTCCGTGGCGCCGCCGTTGCCGCCCGCGGGCGCGGCGTGCACGTTGACGGATGCGCCTTGGGTTCCCGTTCCCGTGGCGGTCGTCGTGTGCGTCCCGCCACCCACTGATCCGGTGTCGGTGCCGTCGCCGCTGGCAAGCGTGGTGTCGGTCGACCCGGCGAGCCCGCCGCCGTCGGTCCCGTCGTCGGCCGCGCCGCGGACTGCGGTCCCGGTTTGGCTGGCGCGCACCGCGGCGCGCTGCGTGTCGTTGAGTCGCGCGCCGCAGGCTGCAGACAGCGTCGCCAACGCGACAAGCAGCGCTACGAATTGGAGCCTCTTGGTTTTCACAGCCCCCCCGGCCTCGTGCTCGTATAACGCTAACGAAGTGTGACGCACACCACCCGGCGGTTTCACGCGGCACCCAGGATCAGGCCGCTCGTCGGAACACCGGTGCCCGCCGTCACCAGCACGTGCTCGACGCGCGGCAACTGGTTGACGCTCGTGCCGCGCACTTGCCGTACGCCTTCGGCGATCCCGTTCATACCGTGGATATAGGCCTCGCCGAGTTGCCCACCGTTGGTGTTAATGGGCAAACGACCCCCCAGTTCGATCCCTTCGTCGACGATGAAGTCCTTCGCCTCGCCGCGCCCGCAGAAGCCGAACTCCTCGAGTTGGCACAGGACGAACGGCGTGAAGTGGTCGTAGATGACCGCGGTCTGGATGTCGTCGGGCGTCAGACCCGACGTCGCCCACAGCTGGCGAGCCACAAGGCCCATCTCGGGCAGACCGGTCATGTCGTCGCGGTAGTAGCTGGTCATCATCTCCTGGCCCTTCGACGCGCCCTGCGCCGCCGCCTCGATGAGCACGGACGGTTGCGGAAGGTCGCGCGCACGTTCGGCGCTGGTGATGACGAGTGCCTGCGCACCGTCGCTTTCCTGGCAGCAGTCGAGCAGCCGCAGTGGTTCGGCGATCCACCGCGAGTTCTGGTGATCTTCGAGCGTGATCGGCTGCTGGTAGAACCACGCCGCAGGATTCGTCGACGCGTGCAATCTGTCGGCCACCGCCACGCGTCCGAAGTCCTCGGTCGTCGCACCGAAGGTGTGCATGTAGCGACGGGCGAACATCGCCACCCACTGCGCGGGCGTGACGAGCCCGTAGGGCGAGTACCACGCGTACGCCGCGCTCTCGGTGTTCGGCAACGCGGGGCGACCTTGCACGCCGGCACCGAACCGGTTGCCGGACCGCTCGTTGAACGCGCGGTAGACGACCACGACGTCGCACACGCCAGTGGCCACCGCCATCGCGGCCTGCAGCATGGTGCCGCCGCCCGCTCCCCCGCCGTAGTGCACGCGACTGAACAACTTGATGTCACCCATGCCAAGCGCCTGCGCCACCGCGATCTCGGGGTTGTTGTCCATGGTGAACGTGACGAGTCCGTCGACGTCCGACGGCACGAGCCCCGCGTCGTCGAGCGCGGCCTTGACGGCCTCGACAGCGAGGCGCAGTTCGCTGCGCCCGGAGTCCTTCGAGAACTCCGTGGCACCGATGCCGACGACGGCGGCGCGGCGCGCGATGTCGGAGGCGTCGCTCATCGCAACTCCAGTGTCACGGTGCCGGTCACGTGGTCGCCGAGATCGTTGGCACCGCGCACCGCGACGGTGACCACGCCATCCTCGACCGCCGTGACGCTGCCGGTCATGCGCATCGTGTCGCCCGGGTAGTTCGGTGCGCCCAGGCGGATCGACACGTTCTTGATCACCGCACTCGGACCCGCCCAGTCCGTCACGAAACGACCGACGAATCCGTTGGTCGACAGGATGTTCATGAAGATGTCCTTGGACCCGCGCTCGCGCGCCAGGTCGGCATCGTGGTGCACGTCCTGGTAGTCACGCGACGCGATCGCCGTCGCCACGATCAGCGTGCGCGTCAGCGGGATGTCGAGTGGCGGCAGTTCCGTGCCGACCTGAACGTTCATCGGTACTCCTCCGCCAACGCCGCGCCGAGACGCGCCAACTGTGCACTCGCCCCGCCCAGCATCTCGGCGATCTGCTTGCCCCACAGGAAGTAGCGGTGAATCGGGTAGTCGACGTCCGCGCCCATGCCGCCGTGGAGGTGCTGCGTGGCGTGCACGACGCGCGAACCGCCTTCCGCCGCCCACCACTTGGCGACGGCGACTTCTTTGGCAGCGTCGAGTCCGTTGTCGAGGCGCCACGCCGCCTGCAGCATCGTGACTTCCATGGCTTGCGTGTCGATGTAGGCGTCCGCGGCGCGCAACGCCACTCCCTGGAACGCCGACAGCGGCTTGCCGAACTGCTGGCGCTGCGACGTGTACTCCGCGGTGACGCGCAGCGCTTCTTTGGCGACGCCCAGTTGCAGCGCGGCGAGCCCGACGTGCGCGCGTTGTCGCATCCATTCGACGTCCGCGCCCGGCAGCTCTTCGCCGCCCGTGAAGGTGATGTTCGCCGCGCCGCGTTCGTCGGTCGTGGCGACTGGCTCGCGCTCCGGATCGGCAAAGAAGACGCCGTCGGGTCGCACGACGAGCACGCGGTCGGCGACGTGACCCGCGGGAACCGCGGTCGCCTCGAACGCCGTCGTCAGGATGGCGTCGCCGCGCGCAACCGCGGGCAACCACTCCTTCTGTTGCACCTCCGTGCCGAATTGCGCGAGCGCCAACGCGCCGAGCGCGATCGTCTCCCACAGCGGAACGTCGGCGAGCGCGCGGCCCTGCGCTTCGAGCATTAGGCACAGCTCGACGAGGCCGCGCCCGCTGCCACCGTGCGCTTCGGGCAGACACAAGCCGAGCAGATCGGCCTCCGCGAGATCACTCCAGCCGCCGCCACCGCCGAAGATCTGCGCTGCGAGATCGCGCACGGCGAGCTGGTCATCGGAGAGCGTGAAGTCCATCAGCTCGCTCCTGCCGGGCGGAACTGCGGCAGCGTCAGGTCGTCGTCCATGACCACCAGTTCGCACACGACGGGCATCCCGATGGTGACGTCGGCCGGGTCGACGTCGACGAGGTTCGAGACGAGCCGCGTCCCCTCTTCGAGTTCGATCACCGCGACGAGCAGCGGGTAGTTGAACGTCGGCACCTTCGGGTAGTGGTTGACGACGTAGCTGTAGACCGTGCCCCGCCCGCTCGCCTCGATGGTGTCCCAGTCGAGCGAATGGCACTCGGCGCACATCGGCCCCGGCGGATGGCGCAGCGTGTGGCAGTTGGCGCAGCGCTGGATCAGCAACTCACCGTTCTTCGTGCCCTCGAACCAGAACTCGTTGTCCTTCGTAATGCCGGGGCGCGGCCGCTTCGGTTTCGTTTCCGGTTTCGGGCGCGGTGCGAACTTGAGCATGCGGAAGCGCATCGTGCCGACGAGATCGCCGTCGGCGTCGCGGAACTCCTGGCGCGTCGTGACGAAGTGGCCGACGCCCAGCGCCGTCGACTTCTCGTCGGACACCGACTCGATGGTCACGGTTGACGTGATGACGTCGCCCGGCACGAGGTACCGGCCGTACTCCTGATCACAATTGGTGGCGACGACGGACGTGAAGCCTTCGGACTCCAGCAGCCGGAACAGGTCGTCCTGCGCGGTCGTGCCCGTGCGCCCGCCGAGGCCGCGCATCGACCACGCCTGCAGCATCGTCGGTGGCGCGACGATCCCCGGATGGCCGTTGGCGCGCGCCGCGTCGGCGTCGACGTAGATGGGGTTCGTGTCGCCGATGGCGTCGCACCAGTGCCGGATCATCGCTTCGTTCACAGCGTCGAGCGCGACGCTCGGCGGCCCGATGACGCGGCCTTCGAACGCCTTGATCTGTTCCAGAAAGTCGCTCACGACGTGCGCGCCGTTCTTGCCATGCCGAGGGCCGCGCTGGCGACGATCTCGCGCTGCACCTCGTTGACCCCGCCGCCGAACGTGTTGATCTGCGCGGAGCGCCCCGCGCGTTCGAGTTCGCCGCCCAGCGCCGCGCCCGGTGAACCGGCGCGCAACGTTCCCGCGGCGCCGACGATGCCGAGCAGGATGCGATACACCTCGACTGCGGTTTCGGTCCCGTACACCTTCACCGCCGACGAGTCGCCGGGCCCGAGCGACCCGTCCGCCACCGCGGCCGCCATCCGCCAGTTCATGAGCCGCATCGCTTCGACCTTGGCGTACGTGCGCGCCAGGTCGAGTTGCACCCACGGAATGTCGATGCGCCCTTCCGCCGCCGCCCAGTGCGCCACGTCTTGCCAAAGCCGGTGCGCCAGGCCACTGAAGGCTGCGAGGCCGACGCGTTCGTGGTTGAGCTGCGTCGTGATCATGCGCCAACCGGCGTTTTCCTCGCCGACGAGACTCGTGACCGGCACGCGCACGTCGGAGTAGTACGTCGCCGTCGTCTTCGTACCGCCAACGGTGACGATCGGTGTCGCGCTGAACCCCGGCGACGACGTGGGCACCAGCAAGATCGAGATGCCGCGGTGCTTCGGGGCCTCCGTGTCGGTGCGCGCCGCCAGCCAGATGTAGTCCGCTTGATCGGCGCCGCTGGTGAACACCTTGTTGCCGTTGATGACGTACTCGTCGCCGTCGCGGACGGCTCGCGTCTTCAATGACGCCAGGTCGGTACCGGCGTCGGGTTCGGTGTAGCCGATGGCGAAGTTGATCTCGCCGCGCACGATGCCCGGCAGGAACGTCGCCTTCTGTTCGTCGGAACCGAACGCCATCAGCGTCGGGCCGACGGTGTTCAGCGTGACGAACGGGAACGGCGCGGCGGCGCGCTGCACCTCGTCGAAGAAAATGAACTGATCCGTCGCGGGCCGGCCCTGGCCGCCGAACTCTTTGGGCCACCCGACGCCGAGCCAACCGTCGGCGCCCATCTGGCGCACCAGGCGACGGAAGACGGGTCCACCCTCGGTATCGACAGCCAGCTCGGCGCGCACGGCCGGCGGCAACAACTTGGCGAAGTACGCGCGTAGCTCGTCCCGGAGGGCGAGTTGCTCCGGAGTCTCCTCGAGGAACAGGGCTCTAGCCCCGCGCGCCGATGACCCGAACGTTCGGCGTGGCCTTCGCCATGAGATCCCGCACCGCGGGGCCGATGTCAGCGGGTTCCCAACGGTCGCCGCGATTGATTTCCGGGCCGTGTTGCCACCCGGTGGCGACGGAGATCTTGCCGCCGTCGACTTCGAACACCTGGCCGGTGACGTCGCGCGAATCGGGACTGCCGAGCCACGCCACCAGCGGCGCGACATTGTCGGCTGCCATGGCGTCGAATCCGCCGTCGGCCGGTGCTTGCATCGACTCCGGGAACAGGTTCTCCGTCATGCGCGTACGGGCGATCGGCGCGATGGCATTAGCGGTGACGCCGTAGCTGCCGAGTTCCGCCGACGCAACGCGCGTCATCGCCGCGATCCCCGCCTTGGCCGCCGCGTAGTTCGTCTGGCCGACGTTGCCGAACAGACCCGCCGCCGACGACGTGTTGATGATGCGCGCGTCGTTGGTCTCGCCGGCCTTGATGCGATTGCGCCAGTAGTTGGCCGCGTGATGCATCGGGGCGAACGTGCCCTTCAGGTGCACCTTGATCACGGCGTCCCACTCGGCCTCCGACATGCTGACCAGCATGCGGTCGCGCAGGATGCCGGCGTTGCACACGAGGACGTCGAGTCCGCCGAAGGCGTCGATGGCGCTCTGCACGAGACGGCCGGCTGCCTCGAAGTCGCTGACGTCGTCGCCGTTGGCGATCGCTTCGCCGCCCATGGCGCGGATGGCGTCGACGACTTCGCCCGCGGGCCCCTCCGAACTCCCCGTCCCGTCTGGCTCTGCGCCCAGGTCGTTCACGACGACCTTGGCGCCTTGGCGGGCGAACTCAAGGGCGTGGCCTCGCCCGATGCCGCGACCCGACCCCGTCACGATTACTACGCGGCCTTCACACACACCTGCCATTAGACCCTCCCTTTACACCGTGAAACTAGAACAGATTCTAGTTTTCTCGCAAGAGCAATCGGGCCGCGAACTCGAGTTCTTCGGCCACCTGACCCATCGCCGTCCAGCCTTTGACCCAGCCCAGCAAGGACGCGAACCACACGTGCGCCAGCACGCGTACCGCGCCCGCCCGGATCTCCGGGTCGACATCGGTGAGCGGCGCCGACAAGACGCCGGAGACGATGTGCTGCACCTGGGCTTGGCACTCCGATACCGCGGGATCCGGCGCGGTGATCGCCGTCACGAGCGCGGCGAAAAGTTCGGGCGCGCGACCCGACGCGCGCGTGATGCGTCGGATCACAGCGACGAGTCGCTCGACGGGATCCTCGTCGTTACCGACGCGGGTCGGTGCGTCCTCCAAGCTGCGCGCCCACTCGAGGAGCGCCGCGGCGAGCAGGTGGTCCTTCGACGAGAAGTAGCGGTAGACGGTGCCGAGGGCGACGCCGGCGCGTGCGGCCACGTCGCGCATCTGCACGGCGTCGTAGCCGCCTTCGGTCGCCAGTTCGATCGCCGCTTCGATGACGCGCGTGCGGCGCGCGTGCTGCGAGCGGGTGAGGACTTCGGGGGCGGGTGTGCTCGCCATTACTTCGGTAGCTTTCCATCCCGATGGCAGCCAACCAGCGATCGCAGATCACAATGACCGAAGACGAGATGATCGCCTTCCTCAACTCGAGTCGCACGATGACGATGGCAACGAACGGACCGAGCGGTCACCCCCACGTCGTGGCGATGTGGTTCGCAGTCGTCGACCACCAGATCTGGTTCGAGACCAAGGCGAAGTCGCAGAAGGTGAAGAACCTTCGGCGCGATCCGCGCATCACGTGCTCGATCGAAGCCGGCAAGACCTACGACCAGTTGCGCGGCATCTCGTTCGAGGGCACCGCGGAAATCATCGACGACCCGGACGCGCTGTTCCGCGTCGGCGTCAGCGTGTGGAACCGTTACCAAGGCGAGTACTCCGACGAGGTCAAGCCGCTCGTCGACTCGATGCTGCACAACCGCGTCGCCGTCCGCGTCGACGTCTCGCGGGCGCGCACGTGGGACCACCGCAAGCTCGGCCTTCCCGCCATGCCGATCGCGGGGTCCACCGCGGGAGAACCCACTTAAGCGGGGTCCGACGCCAGGAGCGCGCCGAGCTTGCGCAGCTGTTTGGTGGCGCCGCCGAGGCTGAGTTCGAGTTGCTTGGCCCACAGGAAGTAGCGGTGAAGCGGGTAGTCGCGGTCGACACCGATGCCGCCGTGGATGTGCTGCGCCGCGTGCACGACGCGCTGGCCGCCCTCGGCCGCCCAGAACTTGGCGGTCGCCACTTCGGCCGCTGACGGCAGCCCCTCGCGCAGCCGCCACGCCGCTTGCCACATCGTGAGACGAATCGCTTCGGTGTCGATGTAGGCATCCGCGGCGCGTTGGCCGACGGCTTGGAACGTGCCGATGGGCTTGTCGAACTGTTGGCGCGTGCCCGCGTAACTCGCGGTCATCGCCAACGCTTGTTCACAGCAACCGAGCATCACGGCGCACAGCGCGACCGTGAAGCGCTGCATGAGCCACTCGACCGCGTCCGGCCCACCGATGTGCGTGAGCGCGGCGCCACGGAAGTCGATGCGCGCCTCCGGGATCCCGGAGGTGGTGTTGAGGCGCGTGCGCTCCACGCCGGGACCCTCGAGGTCGACCAGGAACAGGCCGTCAGGTCTGTCCACGAGCGCGTGCGACGCATCGAGACCGGCGGGCACACAGATCTTGACGCCGTCCTCGGGGCTGTCGGCGAGCGCGGAGGTCAGCACGCGATCACCGCCGACGAGTTCGGGGTGCCCGAACTGCGCGAGCGCGGCGCCCGTCACGAGCGTCGGCAGCAACGGGATCGGCGCTGAGAACCGGCCGACCTGTTCCAGCATCAGGCACGTCTCGACGAAGCCGAGGCCGTCGAGCAAGCCGGCCTGCGCGAAGGCCGTCCACGTCTCACGGTCGAAGTAGGTGCCGGCGCGTTCGAGTTCGCGCAGCCGTTCGTGCGTGCACTTGTCGCCGAGGATCTGCGCGGCGAGATCACGCGCCGCTTCCTCTTCTTCGCTGAAGGAGAAGTCCATTACCGCAGCGACCTTGGCATGCCCAGGCCGAACATGGCGATGAGGTCGCGCTGCACCTCGTTGACACCGCCGCCGAAGGTGAGGATCAACAGGCTGCGGTAATAGCGCTCGAGGCGCGCGCGGAGCAACGCCTCCGGCGAGTCCTGCGTGAGGTAGCTGGCCTCGCCGAGGATCTCGAACATCAGCCGGAAGGCCTCGAGATAGAACTCGGTGCCGAACACCTTGATGGTCGATGCGTCGGCGACGTTGAGACCGTGACCCGCCGACGCCGACCACGCCACCTTCCAGTTCGCCAGTTTGAGGAACTCAAGGCGCGCGTACACGCGCGCCAGGTTCATCTGCACCCACTCCTGCTCGATCAATTTCGTTTCCCGCGCGTACTGCAACACGTCGTCGAGCATCGACTCCGGAATGCCCGTCGAGCACAACGTCACGCGCTCGTGGTTGAGCTGGTTGGTGATGAGATTCCAGCCGTTGTTCTCGCCGCCGACGCAGTTGGTGACGGGCACGCGCACGTCGTCGTAGTACGTCTGGTTGATGTCGTGCTCGCTCAGCAGGTGCATGGCCTCCACGGAGAATCCCGGCGTGTCGCGCGGGACGATGATGATCGAGATCCCCTTGTGCTTCGCGACTTCGGGATTGGTGCGCGCCGCCAGCCACACGTAGTCGGCGTCGGTCGACAGCGACGTGAAGATCTTCTGTCCGTTGATGACGTACTCGTCGCCGTCGCGCACGGCACGCGTCGTGAGCGACGCCAGATCGGTGCCGGCACCCGGTTCGCTGTAGCCGACGCAGAACATGATCTCGCCGCGCAGGATGCGCGGCAGGTAGTCGTTCTTCTGCTCGTCGCTACCGAACTGCATGATCGTCGGCCCGACCGTGTTGATCGTCAGCATCGGCACCGGCGCGCCGCAGCGCATCGACTCGTCGAAGAAGATGAACTGTTCGATCTGGCTGCGTCCTTGGCCGCCGTACTCCTTCGGCCACCCGATACCGACCCACCCGTCGGCCGCCATCTGTTTGAAGATGCGACGCGTCGTCGGCCCGACGCCGTGCTCCTTGCCGAGTTCAGCCTCGACGTCGGGCGTCAACAGGTCGGCGTAGTACGCCCGTAACTCTTGCCGGAGCTTCTCTTGCTCTTCGGTGTAACCGATGTACACACGACCTCCCGAAACTGGAACGCGTTACAGTCTGGCACGTGAAGCTCGGCTTGCACATGGGCTACTGGGGTGCGGGCCCGCCGGCAGCGCCGCTCGACACGATTCTCGAAGCGGAACGCCTCGGTTTCGACTCGGTCTGGGTTGCCGAGTCCTACGGTTCCGATGCGCTGACGCCGCTGGCGTGGTGGGGCTCGGCGACCTCGACCATTCGCCTCGGCACCAACCTGGCGCAGCTGTCGGCGCGTTCGCCGACGGCGATGGCGATGGCCGCGC